>NZ_JBEZXE010000046.1:0-62094 GCF_040637885.1 Kitasatospora sp. NPDC028055
GGCCACCTCCCTCCCCCGACCCGGCGTAGGGCGTCCACTGCCGCCCCCCGGGGGGCGGCAGTGGACGCCCGGCCGGAGCCCGGCGCGGCGTCAGACCAGTGCGGCCTCGATCAGGTCGGCGGCCCTCGACGCGCCGCCGCCCGCGCGGACCTCCGCACTGAGTTCGGCCAGCCGGGCCGCCACCGCCGGGTCGGTGGTCAGCTCCAGGACGGCGGAGCGCAACGCCTCGGCGGTGGCCTGCTCGGTGTCCAGGCGCCGGGCGACGCCGAGTTCGACCAGCCGGTCCGCGTTGTCGAACTGGTCGGCGGCCTGGGGCACCGCCACCATGGGCAGCCCGCAGTACAGGCCTTCGCTGCACCCGCCCATCCCGGCGTGGGTGATGAAGGCGTCGGCCTGCCGCAGCACCGCGAACTGCGGTACCCAGGGGTGCACTTCGACGTTGGCCGGGATCGGCCCCAGCTCCGCCGGGTCGGTCGCCTTGCCGACCTGGAGCACGACGTGCCAGCCGGGCAGGTCCCCGAAGGCCTCCAGGCACGCCCGGTAGAAGGCCGGCTGGTGGGTGAAGGCGGAGCCGAGCGAGACCAGCAGGACCTTCTGCGCGCCCTGCGGCCGGGTCCAACTTCCCTGGTGCTCACGGTTGTCCAGGCAGGGGCCGGCGAAGGAGAAGACCTCGGGGTCGATCTCCTCGAGCGCGCTCTGCAGCGCCCGGGGGATCAGCGCGACCCCGCGGTCGGGCCGCAGCATGTACGAGAACATGTCCTGGGGCGCCACCCCGTTCTCGGCCAGCCACTTGGCGAAGCGCTCCGGAACGCCCTCCGCCTCCAGGGCCGCCATGACCGTCCGGAACGGCTCCACCCGGGGGTCGGCCTGGGCGACCCGGGACGGCAGGACCAGCACCGACGGCACGCCCCAGCCGTCGGCCAGGACCCGTCCCGCGTACGCCATGAAGTCGTACAGCACCAGGTCGGGCCGGTCGTCGTGGAACGCCTCCCGCATCCGGGGCAGCATCGCCTGTGCCTCACCGAAGACCATGCCGTGGATGTTGGTCCCGGGCGCGACCGCACGGCCCTTGAGGACCTCCAGGCCGGTCTGGTACGGCACGAGCCGGGCGCCGGTGGTCCCGATCTGCTCGGCGAACGCCGGGTCGTTGACGTAACTGACGCGGTGGCCACGGGAGACCAGCTCCCGGATCACGTCCAGGCTGGGGTTGACGTGGCCGTGCGCCGGGATGTTCACCATCGCGATGTGTGCTGGACGGGGCATGTCGGTACCTCTCCGCATGGTCAGCAGAATCCTGTGCGTGAGCTTCTGACGTTACGTCATGTTCCGGGTGGGCAGGCGGGCAGGGTGGCCCGGGCCTCGGTCGGCGCCCGCGCGCAGGTCTCCAGCTGCCGCGCGAACGCGCCCCGCACCGGGGTGGTCCCTCGGGTCGGGGGCGGGTGGTGTTCGTTCCGGGGTGCCGCGATGAGAAAGCCGTGAGATCAGCGAGGGTCGTTCGTAGCCCTCGCATGGCCTCTGACCAGGGCAAACGGCCCTCATGGCGGGCGTCGGGGCCGGGCCCGTTCAGAGGTGACTCAGAGCTTGCGGTGCCATCGTGGACCGCCCCGGCGGGCCGTGCCGCCGCCGGGAGTCAAGGAGGTCCCCCGATGGTCACTGCCACCGCACCCAAGTCCCGGCGGGCGCCGGCCGGACCGCGTCACCGGGCGGCCGAGCGCCCGCCGCTCGCGCTGCCGCCGGGCGCCGCGCTCGGCCTGGTCGCCGCCGGCGTGCTCGGCGTGCTCGGGCTGTGGTGGGCGGACACCGCCTCGGTGGCCGGGGCGGCCGGCTGGCTGACCGGCGCCGGGCGGATCACCGGGCTGCTCGCCGGGTACGCCGCGCCGGTGCTGCTCCTGCTGATGGCCCGGCTGCCGGCGGTGGAGCGCGGGGTCGGCGCCGACCGGCTGGCCCGCTGGCACGCGTACGGCGGCCGCTGGCTGGTCGGCCTGGTCACCGTGCACCTGCTGACCGTGGTCTGGGGCTATGCGCTCACCGACGGGCGCGGGCCGCTCGCCGAGGGCGTGGAGATCGTGTTCCACTACCCCGACATGCTCAAGGCCGCCTTCGGCACCCTGCTGATGCTCGGCACCGGAGCGGTCTCCGCCCGGGCGGCCCGCCGCCGGCTCTCCTACGAGACCTGGTACTACCTGCACCTGGCCACCTACCTCGCGGTGGCACTGGCCTTCGCCCACCAGCTGACCACCGGCGCCGACCTCGGCGGCGGGCCCGGCCGGGCCGCCTGGTACGCGCTCTACTTCGGGACGGCGGCGCTGCTCGGCTGGTTCCGGCTGCTGCGGCCCTGGCTGCTCGACCGGCGGCACGGACTGCGGGTCGCCGAGGTCCGGCCGGAGGGGCCGGGCGTGGTGTCGCTGTTCCTGGCCGGTCGGCGGCTGGACGAACTCCGCGCCGAGCCCGGCCAGTTCTTCCGCCTCCAGTTCCAGGCCCCCGGACTGCGCTGGGCCGCCAACCCGTACTCGCTGTCCGCGCCGGCCCACCCGGACTTCCTCCGGTTCACCGTCAAGGACCTCGGCGGCCACAGCGCCGCCGTCGCCCGGCTGCGCCCGGGCACCCTGGTCCGGGCCGAGGGGCCGTACGGGGCGTTCACCGGACGGCGGCAGCGCCGGCGCCGGGTGCTGCTGCTCGGGGTGGGCGTGGGGATCACCCCGCTGCGGGCCCTGTTCGAGACCCTGCCGGGCGAGGTGACCCTGGTGCAGCGGGCCCGGCGCGCCGAGGACGTGCTGTTCCGGGCGGAGCTGGCGGAGGTCGCCCGGCGGCGCGGCGCGGTGGTGCACGAGCTGCTCGGCCCGCGCGAACACATCGGGGACCTCGGGGCCGCGCTGGCCCGGCTGGTGCCGGGGCTCGCGGAACACGAGGTGTACCTGTGCGGGCCCGAGGCCGTCACCGCGGAGGCCGTACGGGCGCTGCGGGCGGCCGGGGTGCGGCCGGGGCGGATCCACCACGAGTCCTTCGCCTTCTGAGCCCGCCCCGCTGCCACTCACTCGTCCAGTCATCGTGCAGTCATCGTCCAGTCATCGGAATCGTCCACTCATCGGAGGAGTCGTCCGGTCATGCGCCGAGCCGTCGTCACCAGTGCCGCCACCGCCGCCGGGGTGGTGCTGCTGCTCTCCCTCAAACCACACCAGGCGACCGGGAGCGCGCCCGTGATCAGCTCGGGGGCGGGCACCCCGTCCGGCTCCGGATCCGGGTCCGGGTCCGGCTCGTCCTCGGGCAGCGGGACCACCGGCGCCGCCGACACCTCCGGCTCCGCCTCCCCCGCGCCCGCACCGGCGGCGGGCGGCGCCACCCGGAAGGTCAGCGGTGACACCGTCAACACCCGGTACGGCCCGGTCCAGGTGCAGGTCACCCTCGCCGGGAGCCGGATCACCGGCATCGACGTGGTCAAGTACCCCACCGAGGACCGCCGGGACCGCGAGATCAACGCCGACGCCCTCCCCACTCTCAACCAGGAGGCGATCGCCGCGCAGAGCGCCCAGATCGACGCAGTCAGCGGCGCGACCTACACCAGCGACGGCTACACCCGCTCGCTGCAGAGCGCCCTCGACCGGGCGAAGGGCTGACGCCCGGTGCTGCGGCACGCCGAGCCCGTGATGGGCACCGTGTTCTCGATCGCCGTCCGCGACCCCGGCCCCGGGACCCGCGAGGCGCTGCGGCGGATCGCCGACCGGCTGCACCGGATCGACGCGGTGTTCTCCCCGTACCGGCCGGAGAGCGACATCAGCCGGCTCGACCGGGGCGAACTGGCCCTCGCGGGCTGCGATCCCGAGGTCGGCACGGTGCTGGACGCCTGCCGCGAGGTCGCGGCCGAGACCGACGGCTACTTCACCGAGCGCCCCGGCGGGCGGCTCGACCCCAGCGGCTGGGTCAAGGGCTGGGCCGTCGAGGAGGCGGCCCGGCTGCTGCGCGCCGCCGGGGCCCGGCAGTTCTGCGTCAACGGCGGCGGCGACGTGCAGACCTGCGGCGGGCCCTGGCGGATCGGCGTCGCCCACCCCGGGCGGCCGGGCGCGCTCGCCGCCGTCCTGGGCGGCAGCGACCTCGCGATCGCCACCTCCGGCACCGCCGAACGCGGCGCACACGTCCTGGACCCGCACACCGGCCGACCGGCGGAGGGCCTCGCCTCGCTCACCCTGGTGGGCGCCCCCGGCACCGGCATCGCCCGCACCGACGCCTGGGCCACCGCCGCCTTCGCGATGGGCCCGGACCGGGCCCTCGCCTGGGCGGCCCGCCGACCCGGGGTGGAGGCGCTCGCCGTCCTGCCGGACGGCACCAAGCGCTGGACCCCCGGCCTGCCCGGCCACCTGCCGCCGGCCGGGCCCGCCGACTGGCAGCTCGCCACGGCGCGCTGACGCCCGCGCGTACGGCCCACGCGCGTACGGCCCACGCGCGCGGGCCCAACCAGCGCGCGCCCAGGAGCGCGCACGCCCAGGTGCGCGCGGCACCGGCAACCTCCGGGCCATTCGGACGATTTCATCCCATCAGGTGAACCCGACGATCATGCCCCCGCCCACACCGGCCCGGTCATCGATAGTGGGGGAACCACCGGGCGCCGAGGCGTCCCGTTCCCCGACGGACCACCCCCAGGAGCCGTTCATGCCGAGCGAGGCCGCCCAGCGGGTCGAACTGGTCTTCACCCTCTTCGAGGCCAGCCGCAACGGAGCCGCGGACTCCGACGGACCGGCGAAGCAGGCCGTCCGCGCCGCCTTCCGACGCTACCGGGCCACCCTGGAGGGCGAGTTGGACGCCGACGCCGCCTGGGCCGACGGGATCCGCGACTTCCACGCCCCGGACCAGGCCGGCATCCCGGGCGACCGCCTGGTCGGCACCCCGGCCGCCTGACCCCTACGGAGGCACCGTGACACCCGTCGTCGCACTCGCCGTCGGCCACGCCGCCGTCGACGCCGCCGCCGGCGCCCGGCCCGGGTCGGCCGCGTGAACGCCGCGCCGCTGGCCGGCCGGACCGCCCTGGTCGTCGTCGACCTGCAGAACGACTTCTGCGCCGGGCCGGTCGCCGCCGTGCGCTACCCCGGCGACCCGACCCGGCTCACCACCGTCGCCGCCAACACCGCCCGCGCCGTCGAGGCGGCCCGGGCCCACGGCACCGAGGTGGTCTTCGTCCGCTTCCTCGGCGACCCCGCCCACCAGGGCGCGAGCTGGCGCCACCGGGACGCCGTGCTCGGCAAGCGCCCCAAGTGCCTCGACGGCAGCTGGGGCGCCGAGTTCCACGCCGTGACGCCGAGGGCGGACGAGGCCGTGTTCACCAAGCACGCCTGCTTCGACGCCTTCCTCAGCGCGGGCTTCGAGCGGCACCTCGCCGACGGCGGCGTCCACCACCTCGCCATGGCCGGCGTGTTCGCCGACGTGTGCGTCGACAGCACCGCGCGCACCGCCTTCCAGAAGGGCTTCCACGTCACCGTCCTCGCCGACTGCACCGCGGCGCTGCACCTGCCCGACGAGGCGGTCCTCGGCTTCATGCGCCGGGTGTACGGCGCCCGGGTCACCACCCGCGACCGGCTCGACGTCTGGACCAACCCTCCCGAGACCCCCGACCCCCGACCGCAGGAGCGCACATGAGCGTCGGCGCGACCGAGACCCTCGACCCGACCGGAACCCCCGCCACCGACGACCACGCCGCCGTCGACGACCATGCCGTCGAAGACCATGCCGCCGTCGATGACCACGCCGTGGCCGGAGAGCACGCCGTCACCGAAGGCGTGGGCCTCACCGCCGTGCTGGTCGCCGCCGCCCGGGCGATCGAGACCCACCGCCCCGACGCCCTCGCCCGCGACCCGTACGCGGAGCACTTCGTCCGCGCCGTCCCCGCCGCCGCCGACTGGCCGCTCCACCCCCGGGACGTCCCGGCCGGGGAGGCCGACCCGCTGTGGGGCCGGCTCGGCCGCTACTTCGCCCTGCGCACCCGGGCGTTGGACGACCAGCTGCTGCGCGCCGTGCAACTGGGCGCCCGGCAGGTCGTCCTGCTCGGCGCCGGGCTGGACGCCCGGGCGTACCGGCTCGACTGGCCGTCCGACTGCGCCCTCTACGAGATCGACCGGCCCGAGGTGCTGGCCTTCAAACAGGGCGTCCTGGACGGCATCGAAGCCCGTCCGACGACCCCGCACCGCGTCGCCGTCGGCGCCGACCTGCGCACCGACTGGGCCCACGCGCTCACCGCCGCCGGCTTCCGCCCCGACCGGCCCACTGCCTGGCTGGCCGAAGGTCTGCTGCTCTTCCTGCCCGGCACCGCCGAACGCGAACTCTTCGCCAGCGTCGACCGGCTCAGCGCGCCCGGCTCCACCCTCGCCTACGAGGCCAAGTTCGGCTTCGAGTCCGCGGCCGTCCGCGGCAACCCCGTCTACACCGCCACCCGGGACCGGACCGGCATCGACCTGCCGGCCCTCTTCGACGCCGAACCCCGCCCCGACACCTCCGCCGACCTCCGCGCACACGGCTGGTCCACCACCGACCACACCCCCTTCGAGTTCACCCGCCACTACGGCCGCGGCCCGCTCCCCGAACCGGACGACACCCTCGCGGCCAACCGCTGGGTCTTCGCCGTCCGGCCCTGAGCCGCCGCCGACCAGATTCTGACGCGTCGTCAGTCGTCATCAGCCGCTTCCGTCGGGCATCCAGCCGGTTCGGATCAGCGTTCCGGACGGGCGGCCCGGCGTCACATGGACCCCCCGGCCCGGGGGGAGGACCCGGGGGGCGACGGACCCCAGCAGCGGGCCTTCCTCCGCGCCGCCGGGGAGGACCACCCCGTGCCGGCCGAGGTCGCAGACCGCGCGGAGGAAGGGGTCGGTGGCCCGGGCACGGCCGGCGCCCTCCGCGCGGCGGGCGACGATCACCCGCAGGCCCACGCTCCCCGCCTGATCGAGGAGTTCGGCCAGGGAGGCCAGCGGGTGCGGCTCGCCCTCGGCGAGGGCCTCGGCGATCAGCTCGTAGTCGTCCACGACGAGGAAGATGTCCTTGTGCCCCCGCCGGCCCTGCCGCCGTCGGTCGGCGCCCGACGCACGGCTGGCGGCGGCGACGCGCACGATCCGGGCCAGGGTGGCAAGACCCGACACGCTGGAAGCGTGGTGGACGAGGTACTCGGGCGGCAGCCGGTCCAGCAGCGTGCGGCGGAAGTCGAAGACCAGGAAGCCGATCTCCTCCGCGCTGTAGCGCTCGGTGAGCCGCCTGACCAGCAGCCGGAGCAGCGCGGTCTTCCCCGATCCGGGGTCGCCGAACACGGCGAACAGCGGATCCCGCTCGAAGTCGACGAAGACGGGGGCCTGTTCGGCCGGGTCCGTCCCGATGGCCACGCCCCGCGGGTCGTCGCCGCGCGGGAGGCGGTCGACGTCCACCCCGGCGGGGGCGGCCGTTCCGCCCTGCGGCACGACCAGCGCCTCGGCGAGACCGGGGCGGTGGAGTTCGGGGTCGGCCGCCTGGATCATCCGGTACAGCCGCTGCACGGCCGGACCCGGCTCGATGCCGAGCTCCGTGCTCAGCCGGTCCTGGAGCCGACGGTAGGCCTCGATCGCGTCGTCCCGCAGCCCGCAGCGGTACTGGGCGAGCATCAGCAGGGCGCACAGCCGCTCGCGCAACGGGTCCTCGGAGACCAGCTGTTCGAGCTCCGCGAGGAACTCCAGGTGCCGTCCGAGCGCCAGCCCCGTGACGTACAGCTCCTCGCCGGCCGCCCTCATCCGCTCGGTCAGCCGGGTGCGCTCCCAGGAGGCGTACGGCCCCGGTACCCCGTCCAGCGCGGGCCCCTCCCAGAGGTCGAGTGCGGACCGCAGCAGGGCGTGCGCCTCGGACAGGCTCCCGGCCTCCTGGGCCTGCCGGGCCTCGACCAGACGCTGCTCGAAGACGGCCACGTCGAGCGACCCCGGATCGACGGTCAGCCGGTAGCCGCCGCTGACCGACTGGAGGATCTCGGCGGCGCCGCGCGGCCCGGTGCGGTCCGCCAGGACGTTGCGCAGCCGAACGACGTAGGTGCGCACGGCAGCCAGGGCCTGGGCCGGTGGGGCGTCGCCGAAGACGGCGTTGACCAGGCTCGCCATCGGCACCGGTGCCGGGGCGTGCAGCAGCAGGGCGGCCAGGACGGCCTGCTGCTGCGGTGAGCCTGCGGGCCGCGGCTCCCCGCCCCGCAGGACGCGCAGCCGGCCGAGCAGCCGGTAGCTGAGGCGGGTGTCGCCCGGGCCGGGCGGCGGCGCCGTTTCGCGCAGCAACTCCTGGGCGCGTTCGTGCAACTGCTCCAGCCTGGTCCGCTCCCGCTCTGCCAACGGCCCCGGCAGGCCGGTCAGTGGCGGCCCCTGCCAGAGGGCGAGGGCCTCCTCGACGTGTCGTCGGGCCGCCACCGGGTCGGTGGCCAGCAGGACCGACTCGGCATGCTCCACGGCCCGTTCGAAGAGCACGGCGTCGATCTGCTCAGAGACGACGTTCAGGACCCAGGTGTATCCGTCCGCCAGTTCCTCGAGGACCTCGCGGGGAGCCGGGTACGAGTTGAGTACGCGCTCCAACTCCTGTACGTGGAGCCAGACTTCGTCGACCTCCTGGGTAGAGGAGGTGTGCTGCGGCCGTACCGCCTGCATCAGCACCTCGGCCCGGACGGGGCGGCCCCGGTACTTGAGCAGGGCTGCGAGCACCGCCCTGCGCTCCGCCGGGCCGAGGTCCACGTGCTCGTCCCCGCGCCAGGCGCGCACCTCGCCGAGCAGCGTGAACCTCAGTGGTGGCGCCGCCGTCCGGTCGGGCTGCCGCAGGGCGCCCGAGGACTCGATCCGCAGGGCGACCTCGGCAGCGGACGGGCGTCGGCTCGGGTCGGAGTGCAGCAGCTCGGAAGCGAGACCGTGCAGGGTCTCGGGGGCTCCGGTCTCCTGGAGGAGTTTGCCGAGGGCGTGAAGGTCGTCGGAGGGGTTCGCCGGGGCGTCGCCGGTGAACTCGATCCCGAAGTCGCAGAGCGCCGGGGTGCCGTCCGGGCGGACGAGGATGTTGGCGGGCTCGATCCTGCCGTGCGCGATCCCGTTGCCGTGCAGGTAGGTCAGTGCCCTGGCGACGCCGTACACGATCGCGGCGGCCTCGTACGGGGGCAACGGCCCCCCTTCCAACGCGGTCCGCAGATCGTTGTTGTCAATGAACTCCATTACCAGATAGGCGCGTTCGGCGTCGATGCCGGAGCTGCGGCAGGCGACGACGCCGGGGTGGTCGAGCAGTGCGAGCCTCCCCGCCTGCTCCAGGAACGGTTCCGCCTCCAGGACGGCGGGCAGGCTCTCCCGGTCGAAGGTCTTGACCGCGACGCTCGAGCCGAGCAGGTCGTCCCGGGCGCGCCAGACCTCACTGCGCCGCCCCTGGGCGATCCGCTCGATGAGGCGGAAGCGACGGGCGAGCAGGGGCTGTTCGGCCTCGCGCCGACGGTCCTGGCGCCAACGGCCGTCGAACTCCCAGATGTGGACGTGGGTGTCCCGGTCGCCGATCGAGGCGATCACGCAGCGGGTCTCGTCACCGGAGATCCCGACGATCGTCCGCGCGCGGCCTGGGTCGACCACCGCGGCGGCGAAGAACTCTGCGGTCGTGGGGTCATCGGGCTGCCAGCGGTGGAGGCGCCCGGTGGGGTCGACGCCGACCAGGTACGAGGGCCCGTCCGGCCGCGGCAGGGTGGTCATCGCCCAGGATCGGTGTCCGCCGGGAAGCCCGGGCAGGTCCGAAGCTACAGAGCCGTCACCTGGATCCCACAAGGTCATCCGACCTTGGAGGTCGGATGTCCAGAGGTACTTGGTCCTATCTGCGTGAATGAAGGACGCCATAGCCGTCGGTGAGACTCCGGCGCTTACTTGACCCGCCACGAAGGAGCCGTCACGGCCTTCCCAATAGCGCAATGCACCAGAAGAATCCACAGTGCAGAGAATCGAGGGGTAGCCTCCCAGCTCAGCTATGGCGACAATCTCTACAGCCGAAACCGGAAGGGAATGAGGAGGCCTCGCCTCAAGACCGGTCGTGGGGTCGATGTAGCGCAGTAGGCCGTCTACACCGTAGACAGCAACACAGTTGGGGCCAGCACCATCTGGATTTCGCACCGTCGCAATCGCCACGGCCGGGCTGGGCAGACGGAAGCTGCGGACGTTGGAGTAGGAGTCCCCCGCCCCCTCCGGCCCGACCAGTGCGGCCAGTTGGGCGTCGAGGGGCCAGGTCACTAGTTCGTCCGGGCGGCGGGGCATCCGGTCGAGCAGGTACTGGAACTCCTGGGCGTACTCGATCCGTCGGTAGGCGTCGCCGAGGCGGCCGCGGATCTCCTCGCGCAGTTCCTCCTCGGTGAGGAAGGCGAGGGTGACGGTGGTCGCGGAGTCGAGGTAGCGCATCCCCTCGCGCGAGTTGGTGGTGACGATCAGGCTGCCCGAGGTGTCCGCGAGCAGTGCCGCGAGTTCTCGGGGGAGCCCGGATCCCGGGCGCAGGGCGTCCACGACGATCAGCCAGTCGGGGTGGCCGGCGACCGCCTCGCCCAGGGGGACACGAGGCCACGCCCCGAGGGCGGACCTCAGCTGGACGAACCCGGTCGCCAGCCCGTCCGCCGTCCGCCCGTTGATCCAGTGAACGAAGGAGTGCCGGTCGCCGTGGCGCTGGACGTACTCCTGGACGAGTCGTCGCCTGCCCATGCCCGGTGCTGCCTCGATCACCACCGGCCGGGTGTGTACGCCACCCGGTTCACAGACCTGTACGAGCCGGTCGAGTTCCTCCTGCCGTCCGATCATCCGGGGCGGGTCGGGTGGGCTGGTGATCGGCGGGGGTGGGGTCAGCAGGTCGCGCCGGAGGGTCCGGCCGCCGACGGCGCTGCTCAAGTGCCGGGCGATCGTGACGTGTTGGCCGCCCGCCCCGGCCAGCACCCGCGCCGCGACCTCGGCGAACGGGCGGCTGCGCTCCGGGATCCGGTGCCGTGAGTCCTCCGTCGCGGCGGCGAGGGCGCGGAAGTCGAGGGTGCCGCCGAAGGTCGCGGCGACCCGGCCGGAGACCTTGGCGAGGACGTGCTCCAGCACCCGGACCGACTCGGTGCGGGTCAACTCCCCCAGCAGTTCCTCCCGGACGCCGTCGACGAAGTCGTACACCACCTCGTCCGGGTCCGCGGCCTTCTCCCGCACCTCGATCAGCCCGGACAGGAACAGCTCGGCCAGTTCCCGCTGGCCCGACTCCGGCACGGTCGACCGCTGGACCAGCCGCATCACCGGCAGGCTGAGCGGCGCCGCCGCCAGGTGGCAGGCGAGCCGATAGGCGTTCGGGGAGCTGCCGGCCCGGAAGGCGGCGACCCGGTCGGCGGGCGGGCGCGCGGCCGTCTCCCTGGTGCGCGGGCGCGGCGGGCGCGGGACCCCGCTGAGCGGCGCGGCGAGCATGGGGGTCCACCCGGTGGTGCGGCCGGCGGTGAGGTCGGCCCAGGGGGCGAGCCAGTCGGCGTCGATCTCCAGCACGGGCAGCCAGCCGACCGAGGCCCGGGCCGATTCGCCGGCCCGGCCGCGCGGGATGCCGGGCAGGGTGCTCTCGGTGCGCAGTACGGGGACGGGCCGTCCGTGGGTGGCGGCCCGGGCCTCGACCGGGGCGGGGCGCAGGGCCGTCCGGTGCCAGAGCCGGCGGGGCAGCACCTGGAGGGCGGCGGCCGGCCCGGTGGCGGCGGTGCGGGCCAGGAAGGGCACCAACTCGCTGCCGTACCAGGCCGGTCCGACGCCGTCGGTGAGGACGAACAGGATCCGGCGGGCGTGCGGGTCGGCCAGCGGCCGGGACCAGTTCCGGTCGGGGGTGGCGGGCGGCGGGGCGGCGGTGCGACGGCGGCGGAAGGGGGTGAGGTGCGGGGTCTGCCGGTCGGTGTCGAGGGACCAGGTGCGCACCTCCTCGAAGGCGCCGTGGCGTTCCAGCAGGGTGGCGAGTTCACCGGCGAGGTCGTGCCAGACGGCCATGGTGGCGCCGGTGTCGACCAGCAGGTCGACGGAGTAGCGGGGCCGGGTCCGCTGCCAGACCGGCAGCAGCACCCCGGCCTCGGCGGTGGCCTCCGCCGTCGCCTCCTCGTCGAGGTGCGACGGCCTGCGGCCGCCGGGGCGTTGGGTGAGCGGTCGGCGCAGCGGCCGCAGGGCGCGGGCGATGGCGAGGGCGCCGGGCAGGGCGGGGGGCCGGGTGACCTGGACGACTTCGGCGCCGCGGGCGGGGCTGCCCGGGTGGTGGGGGTCGGTGGGGGCGTGGCGGGGGTGGAGTTCGACCTTGGGGCCGGGCCGCGGGGTGGTGGGGGCGGACGGTCGGGGACGGTCGGGGTCGGCGGACGGCTGGTGCGGGTGCGGGTGCGGGGTGGTCGGGGGCGCGGGGTGGCCGCCCGGCGGCTCCGGGTCGGCGTCGGCGTCGACCTCGGCATCGACACCGTCGTCGGCGTCGGGGAGCGGGCCGAGGCCGGCCAGCCGGGAGATCCACACCGCGTCGGCGAGGTCCTGGGGCCGTGACGCGCCGTCCTCGGGTGCGACGAGGGCGGCCAGCGCCTGCCGCAGCGCGGCGCGCGCCGCCGACGCTCCGTCCGTGCCGGGCCCGCCCGTACCACTCCCGCTCGTCCCGTTCCCGCCCGCGCCGGACCCGCCCGCGCCGGACCCGCCCGCGCCGCGCCCGCCCGTACCGAACCCGTCCACCCGCCGCCGCCTCAGCCCTCGTTGAGCGGGCGCAGCAGGACGTCCTGGATGACGTCGCGCCCCGGCCCGCTGCCCCACAGGCCGCGCTCGGCCATCAGCAGGGCGTTGAGCAGCTGGTCGTTGGCCAGGTCGGCGCCGTCCTCGCGCTGGCGGCGCAGGAACTCGGTGATCAGCTCGGCGCGTTGGGCGCCGTCCGGGCTGCCGTCCGGGCCGAGGTGGGCGGCGACCATGGCGGCCAGCCGTTCCTCGGTGGGCGGTTGGATCTCCAGCCGGACGCAGCGGCGCAGCAGGGCGGAGGGGAACTCCCGCTCGCCGTTGCTGGTGAGGACGACCAACGGGAAGTGGGCGCAGCGCACGTGGCCGCCGCGGACGACGGCATGCCGGCCGGGGTCGGCGACGGCGACCTCCTGCGGGCCCGGGCCGAGGCGCTGGAGTTCGGGGATCTCGAACTCGCCCTCCTCGAAGACGTTGAGGAGGTCGTTGGGCAGGTCGATGTCGCTCTTGTCGATCTCGTCGATGAGGACGACGCGGGGGGTGCGCCAGGGCAGCAGGGCGGTGCCGAGCGGGCCGAGGCGCAGGAACCGGCCGATGGCGGGCGGCCTGCGGTGGGTGCCGTCCTGCGGCGCGTGCAGGCCGGCCTCGTGGAGGCGGCCGATGGCGTCGTAGCTGTAGAGGCCGTCGCGCAGTGTGGAGCGGCTGCTGATCGGCCAGCGCAGCACCGGGCCGAGGCCCAGCTCGTGGGCGACGGCGTAGGCGAGGGTGGACTTTCCGACGCCGGGCTTGCCGGTGATCAGCAGCGGGCGGCGCAGGTGGAGGGCCAGGTTGACGAGGTGGATCTCGCGCTCGTCGGCCTGGTAGGCGGTGGCCTGCTGGACGCGGCCGAGTCGGCGGGCCGTCAGCCCGGCGGCTTCCTCGGCCGGGGGTGGCGGGAGTTCCTCGTCGTCGTCGACCCAGTCGCCGAAGGAGCGCCAGGCCGGGGCGGGCGGGAGCGCGGCGATGCCGCCGTGGGGCACGCCGGTGCCCCGGTAGATCCACCAGTTCTCGGGCATGGTTACCGCCTCGTCCTCATCGTCTGCCGTTGGTTCCCGCTCCAGTGCCGACCATCCGTCTCACACCGTCCGCCTCACGCCATCCGTCTCACACCATCCCCGGGAACCCGGCGTCCTGATCCGGGTCCAGGCAGTTCGGGTCGTCCCAGAAGAGGGTGACGCCGTCCTGGGCGGGCGCCTGCCGGGTCACCTTGCGGTGCCGGTGGACGGCTTCCGGCAGGTGGGCGAGTGAGCGCGGGCGGTCGCGGCGCAGGGCGTCGACCACGTCGGTCGGGGCGCCCGGGGAGCGGCGCCACAGCATGGCCGGGACGCCGTCGATCTCCACGGCGTCGAGCACGGCCGCCCGCACCCGGGGGTCGAGTTCGTCGTACGGGGTGTCGAGGCCGAGGCAGGCGACGGTGGGGCGGCCGTCGAGCCAGCCGGGCAGGTCGGCGACCCGTTCGGGGTGCAGGGGCGGCCAGCCGATGCGGTCGACGGCCTCGCAGTCGAGGGTGTCGGCGAACAGGTGCTCCCACCGGTCGTACCAGGCCTCGGTCTGCAGCCACGGGTTGATGTAGCGGTCCAGGTAGCGGACCACCACCGGGTGCAGCAGTCCGATCCGTCGTCCGTCCAGGGTCGGGGACCACAGCTCGGCGCTGTGGCCGAGCAGTTCCCTGGGCAGCAGGAACTCGATCCGGACCGGGCTGCGCTTGTGCCGGCCGAGCTCGGAGACCAGGGTCTGCCAGCCGGCCAGCCGGGCGCTGCCCTCGGCGACCAGGTCCTCCAGGGCGAGGGAGTCGGTGGCGACCAGGTCGTGGAGGCGTTCGATCGGGCCGCCGGCCAGCGGCTGCCGGTAGCAGGACGCCCGGAGGTGGTAGCGGCCGGCCTCGATGTGCTCCGGGGTCTCGGGTTCCAGCCGGATCTGCACGATCAGGCGGGCGGCGGCCTTCTCCGGGGGCGCGGGGCGGGCGACCGGGAGGCTGCTCAGCAGGGCGCCCAGGTCGGCG
Source organism: Kitasatospora sp. NPDC028055 (assembly GCF_040637885.1). Taxonomy (NCBI): domain Bacteria; kingdom Bacillati; phylum Actinomycetota; class Actinomycetes; order Kitasatosporales; family Streptomycetaceae; genus Kitasatospora; species Kitasatospora sp. NPDC028055. The sequence goes on from NZ_JBEZXE010000046.1 coordinate 14,710, forward strand.
AGCCGGGGGTGCCGGAGCAGCAGGTCCTGGTCCCGGGCCAGGCTGTCCAGGAAGGCCAGGGCGTGGCCGGCGTCGGGGCCGCCGAAGTGGTCCAGCAGCCGGGTGAGGACCTCGGGCAGGGTGGTCCGCTCGTCGATGCGGTGGCGGCCGGGCGCGTTCGGGGGCACGTGGAGGAGCAGGCGGTGCGGGCCGGGGGCCGGGTCCAGGGTGCGCAGCAGGGTGATGGCGCGCAGCAGGACGCCGGCCGGCAGTCCGGTCTCGGCGGTCAGTGCGAGCACGGTCACCTCCAGCCAGGGCAGGGCGCCGCCGTACGGGTCGTGGTCCCTGAGCGCCTCGCGGAGCGAGCCGAGTACGGCCCGGGGGTCGCGGGCGCAGCGGATGCTCCGCAGGATCTCCAGGACGTGTTCGCGCGCGGTGTCGGCCTCCTTGACGTCCAGGTGGAAGTGCTTGGACGACGGGGAGCGACCCATCGTCTCCAGCACTCCCTGCCGGAACTCCCGCCGCTGCATCCCCCGGAAGCCGAACAGGATGTCGGCCAGCAGGCCCTCGGCCTCCTCGAACGGGGCGGCGAGGTGCGTGCCCGGTTCGCCGCCGGCCCACGGCGGCCGGTCGCCGTACGCGCCTGGGTGCATCGGCCTACCAGCTTCCCGGACGGTCGGCGGGGCGGTCCCCGGCGGCCCGGTCCAGTACGTCCCGCAGCTGCGGCAACGCGCCGTCGTGGGGGGCGAGTTCCTCCAGTGCCGTGTACAGCGCGCGCAGCGCCGCCGGGGCGTCGCGGTGGCCGCGGCAGCGGCGCACGATGCGGAACAGGTGGTCGCGGCGGTCGGAGCGCTCCTCGACCTCGAAGGAGTGCGGCAGGCCGAGGTGCTCGCCCATCCGCTCCAGCAGGTCGAAGCGGCCGTCGGCGCGCGCGGTGTACGGGAGGGCCATCAGCGCCGTCACCACGTCGGCGTCGGTGGGCGGCGGTTGGGGCGCGGCCGCGCGGACCACCGGGCCGAGGAAGGCGAGCAGCGCGGCCAGCGGCACGTACCAGCCGCCCAGGTCCTGCTTGTACGAGCGGCTGCCCTTGAGCACGCCGCGCACCAGCCCGTCCGCTCCGACCAGCATGCTGCCGCTGAGGCCGGGCTGCACGAAGCCGGTGACGGCGATGAACTCCCCGGACCGGCCGACGACCTGGAGGGCCACCGTGTCCTCGTTGACCCCCGGTGTCGGGGTGGCCGTGGAGTGGCCGAGGGCGGTCAGCCACGTGCCCGGTTCGGCCTCGGCGCCCGCCAGCGGGGCCACCGGGTGGCCGGGGGAGGCGGCCGGGACGTCGAGCAGCGCGAGGTCGGGGAACGCCTCGAAGGGGCCGGTGCCCAGGCCGGCGGGTTCGGCCCGGACGGCACCGGGCGGTACGGGGTGGGTGCTCGTCCCATGCCGCACCATCAGTGCCTCGACCGGGCCGCGCCGGTCCAGCACCACGTGCGCGCAGGTGACGGCCAGGCCCGGGGCGACCAGGAAGCCGCTGCCCAGGAAGGCGCCCGCGGCCTCGATCCGGACGGCGCAGCGGTGCAGCGCCTCGGCCCGGGCGCGGTCGAGGTGCGGGCCGGTCACTCCGCGGCGGCGGGGGTGGCGGCCTCGGCGCCCTCGGCCGCAGCTCCTCCGCCCGCCCGTTCCCGGCGCGCCGCGAGGTCCCAGGAGAGCTTGACGGTCAGCCCCGCCTCGCTCCCGGCCTCCGCGATGATCCCGAGCAACTGCCCCGATTTCACGGCCAGTTTGAGCCCGAACTCGACCTCGAAGGTGTCCGGCGCCCCGGCCCCGCCCTGGGTGATCGTCTCCGCCGCCCAGCGCCCGATGCCCTGCACCGTGCCGCGCACCTGGTCCAGCGACAGCGCCACCGCCGAGCCGACCCGGGCGGCCCGGTCCCGCAGCCCCACGTCGCCGAACTCGTCCTCGCCCCCGGCTGCGGCGAAGCCCACCTCGCCGATCACCTCGGCCCGCACCGTGGTGCCGTCCCCCAGGTCGATCGTCTCCACCGTCACGTCCCCGGCCATGCCGCTCCCCTCCCGAACGTCCGGGCCGTACGCCCGGACCGCCGTCCTCACCTGCGGCCTCCCCGACCGCGCGCGCCACAATACCGCGACCGCGCGGCCCGCTCGATCGTCTTCCGCCCGCCCGGCGGCTCCCCTCTTCGTGGGTGACGGGTGCTCACCCCTGGCTCCGGGAGAAGGCCTTACGCGTTGAGCGTTTCTGCGCAGAGCGGGTCGCGGTGGGCCGAGAGCGGGGGGACGGGTTGCTCAAAACTGCAGTCACGATTGACATGAACCGCCCGGAGCAGCAAGCTGCTCTTTCGAAACTGCTCAAAACTAGTGTTCTTCAAGCATCTTGGATCATCCGATCAAGCACGCACGAAGGCGGTATCTGCGGTGGACAAACGTGTGCTGGCCCTCGTCTCGGCGTGTGCCCTGGGGGCGCTCGCCCTCACCTCCTGCGGCAGTGGCGGCGGGAGCGGCAGTGGTGGGGCGGACGCCGACGGGAAGGTGACGCTCAAGCTGGTGGCCGCCGACTACGGCGACAAGGAGTCCAACAGCTCGAAGAACTACTGGAACCGGGTCGCCACCGCGTTCACCGCGGCCAACCCCGGCATCAAGGTGGACGTCCAGGTGGTGAACTGGAACGACATCGACAAGCAGGTCAAGACGATGATCCAGAGCGGCAACGTGCCGGACGTGCTGCAGACCGGCGGTTACGCCGACAAGGTCGCCGACGACCTGCTGTACAAGGCCGAGGACGTGCTCTCCCCCGACACCCGGGGCGACCTGATCGACAGCTTCGCCCGGGCCGGGCAGGTCAAGGGCGTGCAGTACGGCATCCCGTTCGTCTCCTCGGCGCGGGCGCTGTTCTACAACAAGGCGCTGTTCCAGCAGGCCGGGATCGGCCAACCGCCCACCAGTTGGGACGAGTTGCGCAAGGACGCCGAGCTGGTGAAGGCCAAGGTGCCCGGGGTCACGCCGTACGCGCTGCCGCTGGGGCCGGAGGAGGCCCAGGGCGAGAGCATGATCTGGGAGCTGGGCGACGACGGCGGGCCGACCGGCAAGGACGGCGCGTACACCCTGAACAGCCAGGCCAACATCGACACCTTCCGCTGGCTCAGGTCCAACCTGGTCGACCCCGGGCTGACCTACGCCAACCCGGCCACCACCGACCGCAAGACCGCGTTCGCGGACTTCGCGGCCGGGAAGGCGGCCATGCTCAACGGGCACCCGTCGCTGATCCAGATGGCGCAGGACGGCAAGGTCGACTACGGGGTCGCGCCCATCCCCGGCAAGAACGGCCCGCTGGCCTCCACCCTCGGCGTGGCGGACTGGATGATGGCGTTCAAGAAGAACGGGCACCGCGACCAGATCCGGAAGTTCCTCGACTTCGCGTACAGCAAGGACAACCAGGTCGCCTTCGACGAGACGTACAACCTGATGCCGGTCACCCAGAGCGCGCTGCGCGAACTCACCACCGGGGGCAAGCACCAGGACCTCGCGCCGTTCTTCGCGCTGCTGCCGCACGCCGTGTTCTACCCGCTCGGCGACACCACCTGGGACGCCGTCTCGGCCGAGCTCAAGAAGTCGGTCGGCAGCGCCGTCTCGGGCGACCCGGCCAAGGTGCTCGGCGACCTCCAGAAGAAGGCCCAGGACGCGGTCGCGAACAAGTGACGGCCCACTTCGGACAGTTGACGGCCGGCTCCCGTCGAAGGCCGTGAAAGGCACCCCCGTGACTCCCAACCCCCCTGTGCGCAGAGGCCGCCGGTTCGGCCCGCTGCCGTGGATCGCCCCGGCCGTGCTGCTGATCCTCGCCGTGGTGCTGTGGCCGGTGTACGAGATGGTCCGCACCTCCTTCCTGCGGGTCAGCACCAGCGGCTTCGTCCGCGGCTCGGCCGGACTGGACAAGTACCGGAAGCTGTTCGGCGAGACGGACCTGGGCCACGTCCTGCTGGCCACGGTCGCCTGGACCCTCGCCGTGGTCGGCCTGACCATGCTGCTGTCGCTCGCCCTGGCCCAGCTGTTCGACCAGCGCTTCCCGGGCCGGCGCTACGCCCGCTGGGCGCTGATCGCCCCGTGGGCGGCGTCCGTGCTGATGACCGCGATCGGCTTCCGCTGGATGCTGGACCGGACGGCGGGCGTGCTGAACACCCTCCTGACCGACCTCGGGCTGGTCGACGGCCCGCGGGACTGGCTGGGCGACCCGTCGACGGCCTGGCCCTGGATGGTCTTCGTCGCCGTGTTCGTGTCCCTCCCGTTCACCACCTACACCCTGCTGGCCGGCCTGCAGACCGTCCCCGCCGAGGTGTACGAGGCGGCCCGGGTGGACGGCGCCTCGGCCTGGCAGGCGTACCGGCGGATCACCCTGCCGCTGCTGCGCCCGGCGTTCCTGGTCGGCCTGGTGATCAACCTGATCAACGTCTTCAACTCCTTTCCGGTGATCTGGGGCATGACCCAGGGCGGCCCGAGCAGCGACACGGCCACCAGCACGGTGTTCATGTACCAGTTGAAGTCCACCGACATCGGGGAGTCCGCGGCGATGTCGGTGGTCAACTTCGCCCTCGTGGTGCTGATGGTGCTGGCCTTCCTCAAGGTCAGCGGCTGGAACCAGGAGGAGAGCTGATGCTGCGTCAGAACCGTTGGAGGCCGCGCACCCTGGCCCTCGCGGGAGCGGCCTGGCTGCTGGCGGCGGTCTTCCTGTTCCCGTACCTGGAGATGGTGGTCACCGCGCTGCGCCCGGCCGACGAGCTGCGCGACGCGACCTACCTGCCACGGCACTTCGCCTGGTCCAACTTCGTCGGCGTATGGCAGGAGTCGACGCTCGGCGACAATCTGCGGGTCACCCTGCTGGTGGCCGGCGGCTCCACCCTGCTGGCGCTGCTGGTCGCGCTGCCCGCCGCCTACTACACCGCCCGGGTGCGCTACCGGGGCCGCCGGCTGTTCCTGCTGCTGGTGCTGGTCACCCAGATGTTCCAGCCGACCTCCCTGCTGGTGGGCCTCTACCGGGAGTTCTACCAGCTGTCCATGCTCAACTCGGTCTGGACGCTGATCCTCTGCAACGCCGCGTTCAACCTGGCCTTCGCGGTCTGGATCCTCACCGCGTACATCTCCTCGATCCCGGTGGAGCTGGAGGAGGCCGCCATGCTCGACGGCCTGGGCCGGATCGGGGCGCTGCGCCGGGTGGTGCTGCCGCTGGCCCTGCCGGGCGTGGTCACGGCGGTGATCTTCACCTTCATCTCCGCCTGGAACGAGTTCGTCATGGGCCTGACGCTGTCCACCGATCCGGGCAGCCAGCCGCTGACCGTCGGGATCAACAGCTTCATCGGCAACTACACCGTCCAGTGGAACTACCTGTTCGCCGGCTCGGTCGTCGCGATCGTGCCGGTGGTGGTGCTGTTCGCGGTGATCGAGCGGCACGTGGTCTCCGGCCTGACCGCCGGATCCGTCAAGTAGCGCTCCGAACAACCGAGTCGAGCCCCTGCCCCCTCCAACAAGCCACCGAGCACCCGAGTCGACAGGAGAACCCCCGTGCGCCTGCTCCGACCCCAGCTCCGCAGGGCCGCCCTCGCGGCGGCCCTGACCAGCCTCGCCGCCGTCACCGGCCCCGTCGTGCCGGCCCACGCCGCCGGCCCGCCCGCCGCCGTCCTGGACGACGGCCACCAGAGCGTCACCTGGCAGAGCCCCACCTACGCCAAGGGCACCCTCGGCGGCGCCACCTCCTGCCCCGCCGTCGCCCAGGACCCGGACGGCGCGGTCTGCGCCCGCTTCGACCTGACGGTGAACGTCCCGAAGGGCTACTGGGACGACAACCCCGAGGGCGGCGTCCCGATCTCCGTCCAGTGGCAGAACCCCACCGACGACTTCGACCTGTACATCTACGACGCCAACGGCAAGGAGGTCGCCGAGAGCGCGGGCACCGCCGACCCGGAGGCGACGGTGATCCCCAAGGCCTCCGGCACCTACCACGTCCTGGTCGTCCCGTACGACGTGCACGGCGGCTCCTTCACCGGCCGCGCCTACCTGCCGCAGACCGCCGACGCCGGCGACCTCACCTCGTTCAGCGGCGGCAAGGGCAGCTACGACATCGCCGCGGGCACCCTCAAGGCCAAGGTCGACTTCCTCGCCGACGACCAACTGCGGCTGCGCGCCGCGCCGGACGGCACCCTCACCGACCCGGCGGGCAGCACCATCATCCGCAAGCAGCCCGAACTCCAGCCCCGCACCTCCTCGTTCGACGCCGGCGACTACTACGGCATCCGGTCCGGCCACGTCGTCCTGCGGGTCTACAAGCACCCGCTGCGGTTCGGCCTCTACCAGGCCGACAACCGCACCGCGATCTGGCAGGAGAACGCCCCGCTGCGCTGGTCCACCAGCGGCCTGCGGCAGAGCCTGACCCGCGGCGCCGACGAGCAGTTCTTCGGCGGCGGCGAGCAGAACGGCAGCTTCTCGCACCGCGACCAGACCGTCCACGTCGCCAACAGCACCAACTGGAACGAGGGCGGCTACAACAACTCCCAGCCGTTCTACGTCTCCAGCGGCGGCTACGGCGTCTTCCGCAACACCTTCGCCCCCGGAATCTACGACTTCGGCTCGCCGGTGCGCACCGGGCAGCAGGAACGGCGCCTGGACGCCTACTACTTCACCGGTGACGTCAAGTCCGTCATCGGCCAGTACACCTCACTGGTCGGCAAGCCCTTCATGCCGCCCGTCTACGGCCTGGAACCCGGCGACTCCGACTGCTACCTGCACAACGCCAACCGCGGCGAGCGCCACACCACCGACGCCCTCAAGGTCGCCGACGGCTACGTGCAGAACCAGATGCCGCTCGGCTGGATGCTGGTCAACGACGGCTACGGCTGCGGCTACGAGAACCTCCCGCAGACCGGCGAGGGCCTGCGCAAGGACCACGCCCAGCTCGGCCTGTGGACCCAGAACGGCCTGCCCAACCAGGCCGAGGAGGTCAAGGCCGGGGTCCGGGTGCGCAAGCTCGACGTCGCCTGGGTCGGCAACGGCTACGACTTCGCGCTGAACGCCTGCGACCAGGCCAAGGCCGGCATCGAGGACAACAGCGACGCCCGCGGCTTCGTCTGGCTGCCGGTCTCCTGGGCCGGCGCCCAGCGCTGCGGCGTGCTGTGGAGCGGCGACCAGAGCCTGTCCTGGGACTACATCCGCTGGCAGATCCCCACCTACGCGGGCGCCACCATGTCCGGCATCGCCTACAACACCGGGGACGTCGGCTCGATCTTCCGCCGCGACCCCAAGATGTACACCCGCGACCTCCAGTGGAAGGCCTTCCTGCCGACCATCATGACCATGGACGGCTGGGCCAAGGACATGACCGGCAAGGAGCAGCGCGACCAGCAGCCCTGGCTGGACGGCGAGCCCTACACCTCGATCAACCGCAAGTACCTGCAGCTCAAGGAGCGCCTGCTGCCGTACATGTACACCCTGTCCGCCGAGGCCACCCGCACCGGCATCGGCGCCGTCCGGCCGCTCGCCCTGGAGTACCCGCACGACAAGGACGCGCTCGGCCCGAACGCCAAGTACGAGTTCCTCGCGGGACCGGACTTCCTGGTCGCCCCGGTCTACTCCGACACCTCGGTGCGCAACGGCATCTACCTGCCCGAGGGCACCTGGACCGACTACTGGACCGGGCGCACCTACCAGGGGCCCACCACCATCGACAACTACTCCGCCCCGCTGGACACGCTGCCGCTGTTCGTCAAGGGCGGCGCCATCGTCCCGATGTGGCCGCAGGGCACGCTGTCCTGGCAGAACCGCGACCGCGGCGAACTCGACTACGACCTCTACCCGCAGGGCGACTCCTCGTACACCCTGTACGAGGACGACGGCGTCACCCGCCAGTACAACGCCGGGTCCTCCGCCACCCAGCAGGTCGAGGTCCACTCCCACGGGCCGGTCACCACCGTCGAGGTCGGTGCCAGCGAGGGCAGCTACACCGGCAAGCCGGACGCCCGCTCGTACCGCTTCACCGTGCACGGCCAGTCCGCCCCGCGCCTGGTCGTCACCCAGGGCGGGCGGCTGCCCGAACTCGAGTCGGCCGCCGACCTCGACACCGCCACCTCCGGCTGGTACCACGACCCGGCAACGGGCGTGACCCACGTCAAGACCCCGTCCGTCCCCACCGACGACCAGTTCTCGCTCCACCTGATCCACTGAACACTGGTCCGGAGGCCGACTGATCGGCCTGCTGGCTGATCGGCCCGCCCGCTGATCGGCCGACCGACCGCCCGAGGCTCCCGGCGCACCGCCGGGAGCCTCACCGGCGTCGGGCCCGGCTTCGCCGGTGCTCAGGTCTGCTCAGGAGGTTCCGGTCCCGGCCCGGAGTCTGCCGAGCGCGGCCATCCGGCGCAGGACGGGGACGGGGATGGCGGGGTTACGGACGGCGTGCTCGGCGCTGCCGGCTTCGAGCAGCAGCGTCACCAGCAGGTCCGGTGGCAGGGCGGGGTTGAGCCAGGCGCACCCGCGCACGCCTCCGTCCGGGTCGGTGACGAGCCCTCGGAGCGATTCCGGCGAGAGGCGCCGGTCCCGGCCGGCGGCCGCGCGCACGAGCGGATCGGGGTCGCGGCTGAACTGCTCGACGAGGGCGCCGCTCGAGGCCGGGTCGTCGAGGGCGAGGGCCCGCAGGCGCGGGTTGGGGTCCGTCGCGAAGCGCAGCAGGCCCTCGCGGGGGAAGTTGGGGTGGTTGCGCGGTCGGCCGGGGAAGGACAGGCTCCCGTCCCACCACGCGGCCACGTCCAGGAGCAGCTCCGGCGGAGCGTCGTCGCACGACTCGGCGAGGAAGAGCCGCACGACCCGGTCCCGGTCGCGGGCCAGCCCGGCCACCACGTCCGCGGGCAGGCGCGGCGCTCTGGCGACGCTGCGGCGGATCAGCAGTTTCGGCGAGGCCGCGAGCTGACGCATGGCGTCGGCGTCCCCGTACAGGGCGCCGATCCACCAGAGCGCCGTCGTCAGGCCCTCCGGATCGATGTCGGGGACGTCGGCGGCCATCGCCGCGATCTCCTCCGGCGTCCCGGGCGGCGTGGCGTCGGGGTGCGGCGCACTGCCGACGCCACGGCCGCCACGGGAGAGCCGCCGGGCGGCCAGCTGCTCGGCCGCGAGCTCCGTGAAGAGCCCTCGCAGCCCCGCATTCGGCGTGGCGGCGACGAGCCGGTCCCACTGTGCGGCGGAGAGGTGACCGGATTCCGCGGCGATGACACGCACCCGCCTGGCTTCGTGGACGACCGCGGCGTCCATCACCTCGGGCGGCAGGTCCTCCCGCCAGAGGAAGCCGGCCTCCCCGGCATCCAGGAGGCTCAGGAGCACGTCGACGGGCGCCGAGCGGTTGAAACCGAGCCCGGAGAGCCAGGAGCGGGCTATCGCCCGATCGAGGTCGGTGGCCGCGGTCAGCCTGGTCCAGACCCCGTCGGGCACATCGGGGACGTCGGGCACATCGGGCACGTCGGCAGCGTGTACATCGGTCGTACCGGTCATTGGCCAAAGGCTAGAGCACCGGACCGGCGGCCCCGACCCGAGGTCGGGTGGTCCCCGGGTGGACCCCGAGCGGACCCCGGGTGGACCACCGGGTGGATCCCGCCGGGGACCGGCCGGAAGCCTCGCAAGAACGCTCGACCTTCGGATGCCCGACGGAACAACCCCCGCCGCCACCCGCCCGTTCGAGCCCATTCCGACCGCGACACGGGCCCGCCGGGGCACACCGGCCGGTCGGGTACGGAAGGGTGAGGCCGCCGTCCGTCCCGGGGCCACCGCACGTGGCCCCGGGACGGGTGGCTTTGCGGCCACGACCGGCCGGAGCGACCCGAGACCGGGATGGTGGCATGACCCCTCAGGACACCCCGACCGCCGGAACCACCCGGCACGGGGACTTCGCCGAGCTGCGCCGACGCGTCGGCGAGGCCGGACTGCTCCGCAAGCGCCCGCTGTACTACGGCTGCCGGGCCGCCGCCCTGCTGGCCGCCCTCGCCCTGCTGCTGGCCGGGTTCGCCGCCGTCGGCGCGAGCTGGTGGCAGCTCGCGCTGGCGCCCGTACTCGCCCTCGTCCTGGGCCAGTTGGCGCTGCTCGGCCACGACGTCGCGCACCATGCGGTGTTCTCCGGGCGCCGGAGCACCGACCTCGCCGGCATCCTGCTGGGCAACCTGGTGGTCGGGATGAGCTACGGCTGGTGGGTCAGCGACCACAACCGCCACCACGCCCACCCGAACCGCGAAGGCCGCGACCCGGCCGCCAACGCCATGCTCTTCGTCCGCACCGCCGAACAGGCCGTCCGCACCAGGGGGTTGCGGAGGACGGTCGCCAAGTACCAGGCGGAGCTGTTCTTCCCGCTGCTCTCGCTCCAGGCCCTCGGCCTGGTCGTCGCCACCGCGTTGACGCTGACCCGGGGCCGGCTGCGCCACCCGGTGCTGGAACGGACCCTCGCCGTCCTGCACTACGCCATCGCGGCGGGCCTGCTGCTGGCCGTCCTCACCCCGCTCCAGGCGCTCGCCTTCGCCGTGCTGTGCGGCGCCGTGCTCGGCGTCTACCTGGGCTGCATCTTCGCGCCCAACCACAAGGGCATGCCGATGACCGGACCGGACGAGCAGCCCGCGGACTACCTCCGGCGCCAGGTGCTGCCCACCCGCAACCTCCGCGCCGGGCGGTTCACCCACTTCCTCTTCGGCGGCCTCGGCTACCAGATCGAGCACCACCTCTTCCCGGCCATGCCCGTACCGGCGCTGCGCCCGGCCTCGCGGATCGTGCGCGCCTACTGCGCGGAGGTCGGCCTGCCCTACATCGAGACCGGCCTGGTCGACTCGTTCCGCGAGATCCTGCGGGACCTCCGGGCGGTGGGCCGCTGCGTCGACGCACCCCCGACCGCGGCCGTACCCGGGGCCCGGGCCGGGGCCGGGGCCAGGGCCGAGGACGGACGGCCCCGGGTTGAGAGCGGGACCGCCCGGTGAGCCGCGTCCTGTCCGGGCCGGCACCGCTCGCCCTCGCCGCCCCCGGGCCCGACGGCGGCCCACTGCGGGTCCTGATCGTCACCGAGTCCTTCCCCCCGCAGCTCAACGGCGTCGCCCACAGCGTGCTACGGACCGCCGAGCACCTGACCGCCCGCGGCCACCGCGTCCTGGTGGTCACCCCGGCGACCCGCACCCGGCGCGGCCCCGAGCGGCTGGACGGCTACCAGGTGCTCCGGGTCCGGTCCGTCCCGCTGCCCGGCTACCCGGAGGTGCGGATCGCCCTGCCCGGCGGGCAGTTGGCGGCCGCGATCGAGCGGCACCGCCCCCAGGTCGTCCACCTGGCCGGGCCGTTCGCCCTCGGGGCGGCGGGCGCCGCGGCGGCCCGGCGGGCCTCGGTCCCGGCCGTGGCGGTGTTCCAGACGGACATGGCGGCCTACGCCCGGACCTACCTCCCGTTCGCGGGCGAGGCCGGCGCCCGGACGGCCTGGCGGATCCTGCGGCGCGTCCACGGCGCGGCCGCCCGGACGCTGGCGCCCTCCCGGGCGTCGCTGGATGCGCTGGCCGCCCACGGCGTCCCCCGGCTCCACCTGTGGCCGCGCGGGGTCGACCGGGAGCGCTTCCACCCGCGCCACCGCGACGAGGCGCTGCGCCGCCGGCTCGCCCCGCGCGGCGAGGTACTGGTCGGCTACGTCGGACGGCTGGCGGCCGAGAAGCAGGTCGACCGGCTGGTGCAGGCCTCCCGACTGCCGGGCGTCCGGCTGGTGGTGGTCGGCGACGGCCCGTGCCGTGCCCCGCTGGAGGCCGCACTGCCGGACGCGGAGTTCCTGGGCCGCCGCACCGGGCACGAACTCGCCCGGCTGTACGCCTCGTTCGACGTGTTCGCGCACACCGGGCCGTACGAGACCTTCGGCCAGACCGTCCAAGAGGCGATGGCCAGCGGCCTGCCGGTGGTCGCCCCGGCGGCCGGCGGGCCGCTGGACCTGGTCCGCCCGGGGCGCACCGGCTTCCTGGTGCCGCCCGGCGCGGGCGAGGAGTTCCGTACGGCCGTCGACCGGCTCGCCCGGGACGCCGGCCTGCGGGCCGAACTCGGCCGGGCGGGCCGCGCCGCCGTGGCCGAGCGCGACTGGGCGTCGATCGGCGACCGGCTGATCGGGCACTACCGCCTCGCCATCGCGGAGACCACCGGCGCACTGCGGCGCTGAGCCGCGCAACCGCAGCACTGCGGCACCCGCACCCGCCACCGCACCCGACCGCCGCTCGAAGGAACCACCCCCGTGCACCAACCGCTCGCCGCCGCCTACACCCCCGGCACCGCGCCCGCCGCCGACACCGCCGTCTTCCTGCACGGCCTCGGCGGCTGGACCGACAACTGGGCCGCCCTGATCGACCAGTTGTGCGGCTCGGTGCACTGCCTGGCCCTGGACCTCCCCGGCTACGGCCGCTCGGCACCCCCGCCCGGCGGCCTGGTCACGGTCGAGGGCCAGTCCGCGGCCGTCGCCGCCCACCTGGACCGCGCCGGGCACCGCCGGATCCACCTGGTCGGCAACTCCCTCGGCGGTCTGACGGCTCTTCACATCGCCGCCCACCGGCCCGAGTTGGTCGCCTCGCTGACCCTGCTCGCCCCCGTGCTGCCCGCCCTCCCGTCACCCCAGGCCCTGCGCGCGGCCCTGCTCGCCCTGCCGGGCGCCCCGCGCCTGTACGCCCGGCTGCTCGCCGACCAGAGCCCGGACCGCCAACTGGACGACCTCTACCGGCTGATCTACGCGGACCCCACCCGGGTCAGCCCCGAGATGCGCGCGGCGGAGGCCCGCGAACGGCTGCGCCGCAGCGAACTCCCGTACGCGGGAGGGATGCTGCCCGCGGGCATGCGCGCCGTGGTCCGCACCTCCCTGCGCCGGGGCGCCGCCTCCCCCTGGCACCAGGCGGGCCGGATCACCGCCCCCACCCTGCTGGTCTACGGCCGGGAGGACCGCCTCGTGCCGTTCCGGCTCGCCCCGCGCGCCTACGCCGCCTTCCGCGACGCCCGCCTGCTCACCCTCCCCGACACCGGCCACGTCGCCATGCAGGAACGCCCCGCCCCGGTCGCCGCCGCCCTCCGCGCCCTGATCGCCGAGACCGGCCGGGCCTTCGTGCCCGTCCCCGTGGCCTGACCCTCCACCGTCGTGCCGGTCACAGCCTCGGCGTGCGGTGCAGGGAGATCAGCAGGCGCCAGACCTGCTCGGCGATCCGCTCCGGCTCCGCCGTGATCCGGCCGTGCAACCAGTCGGCGAGCACCCCGGTGAACGTGCCGGCGACGGCGGCCGCCACCAGGTCGGGTTCCGGCGCTCCGGCCAACGCCCGTTCGGTGCGGCTGCGTTCGCGCAGTTCGCGGTTGAGCACCAGGCCGAGCGGCCCGCCGCCGCCCGGCGTCAGCAGGGCGCGGTGGAGCCCGGCGTGCGGCACGAGTCCGGTGAAGAAGCCGGTGAGGGCGGGCGGCGGGACGTCCGGGTCGGGCACGCCCCGCCAGGCGTGCAGCGCGTCCACTGCCACGCGGACCAGGTCGGCGCAGGCGTCCACCGCCAGCGCCTCCAGGTCGGCGTAGTGCACGTAGAAGGTGGCCCGGCCCACCCCGGCGCGGCGCACCAGGGCGGCGACGCTGACGTCCGCGAGCGGCCGCTCGGCGCACTCCGCCAGCAGCGCCCGCCGCAGGGCGGCCCGGGTCCGCTCGGCCCTCGGGTCCACGGCGCCCCTCGGGTCCGGGGCATCCCTCGGGTCCGGCGCGGCGCTCATCCGGCCACCAGGACGGCGCCGAGGGCGACCGCTCCGGGCAGGGCCTGGGCGAGCAGGATCCGCCGGTTCGCGGTGGCACCGCCGTACAGTCCGGCCACCACCACGCAGGCCAGGAAGAACACCTGCACCTGGTGCCCCGTCGTACCGCCGGCGAGCAGCCCCCAGACCAGCCCGGCGGCCAGGAAGCCGTTGTAGAGGCCCTGGTTGGCGGCCAGCGGCGCGGTCGCCCGGGCGAGCGCCGGGTCGAAGCCGGACAGCTCACGGCCGGGCCGCCGCTCCCACAGGAACATCTCCAGCACCAGGATGTAGCCGTGCAACACGGCCACCAGGCCGACCAGCAGATCCGCCGTCGTGCGCATCATCAGCTCCCAATTTCATGGACAGGTGTCCATCTTACCTGGACAGCTGTCCATGAAGTCCAGCGGCACCGCCCCGCCGGCAGAGCAGCCGAAGGGCTGCGGACGAGCGGCCGACGAGCGGCCGACGCCCGGTCCGGGAGATCCTGCACCTGGACGGCGGCACGAGCCCCGGCCACCTCACCGACACCGCCGCTCCCGGGAGGAGACACGGAAGTGGACGACGCCCCCGCCGACGAGACCGTCCTGCGCCAGGTGCTCGACCGCTGGAAGGACGCGGTCGACCGGCACGAGCCCGAACGCGTCGCCGCCCTCTTCACCGAGGACGCGGTCTTCCAGGGCCTGCACCCCTACAGCGTCGGACGGCCCGGCGTGGCCGCCTACTACGCCGCCCAACCCGCCGGTCTGACCGCCGAGTACACGATCCTGACGACCAACCGCCCGGCCCGGGACCTCGTGCTCGGATACCTCGCCGTGGACTTCTCGTTCACCGACCGCCCGACGCTGAGCGTCTTCCTCGGCGTCCTGCTGCGACGGACCGCGACCGGCTGGGCGATCGCCCACTACCAGGTCTCCCTCCTGCCCCAGGAGGCCGCCGAGGAGCAATGAGGCCGCCCACCACCCGGCCCGCACCCGCCCGACACGCCACGGGCGCCACCACGGACCCCCGGCGCCGCGCCGCACGACACGGCGCCCCCACCGCGACCCCGGCCGCCGGCCGGGTATCTCCGGACGGAGCCTGACATGACCCAGTTCCCGGACGCCGCCGCGCACGAGCCCGAGGCCGGGGCCCTGCGCGAGTTCCTGGTCGAGATCACCACCACCGTGCCCGAGGGCACCCCCGCGGCGGAGGTGGACCGCCGGCGCGCCGCCGAGGCCGTCCGCGCCCGCGAGCTGGCCGCCGCCGGGCGCCTGGCGCGGCTGTGGCGCCCGGTCGGCGAGCTGCGCAGCATCGGCATCTGGCGGGCCGCCGACGAGGAGGAGCTGCGCGAGCACGTGCTGGGCAGCCTCCCGTTGCGGCCGTGGATGACCCTCACGGTGACCGCCCTGGAGTCCCACCCCAACGACCCGGCCCGGCCGTGAGACCCGTGGCGGGCCACCCGGCGGGTCAGCGGAGTGCGGCCCGGCCCGTCCGGACGGCGTGCAGGGCGCGTTCGACGGTCTCCGCCTTCTCGCCGACCGGGGCCACGTAGTCGATGACGCCGCGGGCGGCCTCCTCCCCGAGCAGCCGGGTGATCACCCAGGTCGCGAGGTACTGGGAGGCCAGGCACCCGCCCGCCGTGGCGATGTTCCCCTCCGCGTGGAACGGCGCGTCCAGGACGGTGACGCCGGCGGCCTCGACGAAGGGCCGGCTCGTGGTGTCGGTGCAGGCCGGCATGGTGCCCAGCAGCCCGAGCCGGGCCAGCACCAGGGCGCCCGAGCACTGCGAGCCGACCAGCTGGCGCGCGGGGTCCAGCGGCAGCATACGGAGCAGCCGGTCGTCGGCCACCACGTCGCGGGTCCTGACCCCGCTGCCGATGAGCACCGCGTCGGCCTCGGCCACGAACCCCAGCGGGCGCTGGCCAGTCACCTGCACGCCGTTCATCGAGGTGACGGTCGGGGTCGGCGTGGTGACGAAGGCCTCCAGGCCGTCCTTGCGGCACCGGTTGATCAGCGCGGACGCGATGAAGCTGTCGAGCTCGTTGAACCCGTCGAAGGTGACCACGGCTACCTGCATCGGCTCTCCTCGAATCTCCTCGAACTGCGGTACGGGTTCCCCAGGCTTCCCCGTACGGCTCCACCCGGTACGGCTCTTCCCCGTACGGCCTCAGCCAGGCGGGCCGGCCGCGAGGACCTGCCGCAGGTCCTGCACGGACGCGCGGATGAGCCCCGGCAGATCCGCGCCGCCCGGCTCGGCCGGCTCGGCGATCCAGCGCGCGACGGCGACCTTGAACACGGCGATGCCCGTTTCGGCCGCCAGACCGGCGGTCGGCCCGGGGACACCGCGGCCGCGCAGCGCGTCGGCCGTCGCCGATGCCATCGCGTCGAGCTTGACCAGCTCGCGCTCCCGCAGCTCCGGGTTGGCCGACACGACGGCGTCGCGCAGCCGGACCCGTTCGGGGTTCTCCTGCAGTATGGCGCCCACGGCTTCGAGGGCCGCGCCCACCGTCTCCATCGGGGCCGCGTCGGCGGGCGCCTCCGCGACGGCCCGGGCCAGCAGCTCCCGCATCAGCTCGGTGCCGTGGAACAGGACTTCGCGCTTGTCGGCGAAGTGCCGGTAGAAGGTCCGCTCGGTCAATCCGGCCCGCGCGGCGATCTCCGCCGCCGTGGTCCGCTCGAACCCCTGCTCGGCGAAGAGCGCCAGCGCCGCTTCCGCCAGCCGTCCGCGCCCGTTCGGCTCCCATCTGCCCATGCGGCGATCGTACGCGATGACAGTCCCTGACATCACTGCTAGCCTGACGACAGTCACTGACATCACCGTTCCGGAGGTTCTGTCATGCGGGTATTCGTCACGGGCGCGTCCGGCTGGATCGGCTCCGCCGTCCTCCCCGAACTCATCGGCGCCGGCCACCGGGTCACCGGGCTGGCCCGGTCCGACGCCTCGGCCGCCACCGTCGCCGCCGCCGGGGCCGAGGTGCTGCGCGGCGACCTCGACGACCTGGACGCCCTGCGCGCCGGGGCCGCCGGGGCCGACGCCGTCATCCACCTCGCCTTCGTCCACGACTTCACCGACTTCGACGCCTCGATCCGCACCGACGCCCGCGCGGCCGAGGCGCTGGGCGGCGCGCTCGAAGGCTCCGGCAAGCCGCTGGTCGTCGCCCACGGGACGCCGGCGGCACCCGGCCGGGTGGCGACCGAACACGACCGGAGCGTGCCCGGCGGCCTCGGTGCGGGCCGCGACCACAACGCCCGGGCCGTCCTCGCCATGGCGGAGCGCGGCCTGCGCCCGTCCGTCGTCCGACTGCCCCGTACCGTCCACGGCGAAGGCGACCACGGCTTCATCGCCGGCCTGATCGCCACCGCCCGCGCCAAGGGCGTCTCCGGCTACGTCGGCGACGGCTCCCAGCGCTGGCCGGCCGTGCACGTGCGCGACGCCGCGCGCCTGTTCCGCCTGGCCGCCGAACAGGCCCCGACCGGATCGGTGCTGCACGCCGTCGGCGACGAGGGCGTGCCGATCCGCGCCGTCGCCGAGGTGATCAGCCGCCACCTCGGCCTGCCGACGGCCTCCGCCCCGGCCGAGGACTTCGGCTTCCTCGGCGCCATCCTCGCCGTCGACCAGCCCGCCTCCAGCACCCTGACCCGCGACCTCCTCGACTGGCACCCCACCCACCCCGGCCTGCTCGAGGACCTCGACGCGGGCCACTACTTCCGCTGAGCCCACGGCACCTCCGGCCCCGTGAAGCTCAGAGCGTCTGGACCAGGCCGCCGTCGATGACGAAGTCGCTCCCGGTGACGTTGCCGCTGCGGTCGGCGGCCAGCAGCAGCACCAGGTCGGCGACCTCCTGCGGACGGCTGAAACGGCCGGTCACGGACTGCGCGGCGGCCGTACGGGCGACGTCCTCCGGCTCCGCTCCGGAGGCCTTCGCCACCGTCGCGGCGACACCGTCCTCACCGAGCCACAACCCCGTGGCGACCGGGCCCGGGCTGACGGTGTTGACGCGCACCCCGAGCGGACCGACCTCCTTGGAGAGGGCCTTGCAGAAGTTGGTGAGCGCCGCCTTGGCCGCGCCGTAGTCGATGACCGCCGGGTCGGGCAGGAAGGCGTTGACCGAACTCACCGTCACGATCGAGGCGTTGCCGCGGTCGATCAGGTGCGGCAGGGCGGCCCTGGTGGTACGGACGGCGGCGAGGAAGTTGACCGTCAGCGCCTGGAGCCAGTCCTCGTCGGTGACGGACCGGAAGCCGCCCGGCCGGGGCCGCACCGCGCCGACGTTGTTGACGAGGATGTCCAGTCCGCCGAACCGGGAGACCGCTTCCTCCACCGCCGCCGCGGGGCCGTCCACGGTGGTGAGGTCGGCCGCCACCGGATGCACCTGCGGGGCGAGATCGGTCAGCGGGCCGATGACGCCGCGCGCCACCGCCGCCACCCTCACACCCTCGGCGGCGAGCGCCTGCGTCACTGCCAGACCGATCCCCTTGCTGGCTCCGGTGACGAGGGCGACCCTGCCCGAGAGGTTCAGGTCCATCGCGGGCTCCTCAGCCGGACCGCTCGACGGCGGCCTTGATCCGGCGGCCGCGACAAGGGGCGTCCTTCACAGTGCTGCGGAGGACCGTGCTCTCCGGACATCTCGGGCCTCCTCGCTCGGTGCCCCGGTGGACGCCCCCGGACCAGGATTCCAGAGGGCCTCGGCCGCCGCCTCCCGGTGCGGGGCCTGAGCGCGAGGCCTGACCGACCTCCGGCCGCCGTCAACCCTCCGCGGGACGACCGCCCGAACCGACGGCGTCCTACTCGGCGGCGTCCTGCTCGGTGGTGTCCTGCTCGGCGGTGTCCTGCTCGGCGACGTCCACCGGATTCGCCCTCAGGCCGCCGAGCAGGGTGGCCAGGTAACGGTGCGCGGTGTCGATCCGCTCGGCGGGCGGGCCGCCGTGGACGTTCACGGCGTAGGCGAGGCCGCACATGAGCGGGACCAGGTCGGCCGCGTCCAGATCGGGGCGGACGGCACCGGCCGCGCGGGCCCGGTCGAGGAGTACGGTGCCGGCCGAGCGGATCGCCTCCTTGAGCTCCCGGGTGCGCGGCAGTGCGGCGGAGTCGGCGGCGGCGACCGGCGCCAGCGCGGCGTCGGTCACCTGCGCTTCGACGGTGCGGGCCAGGAAGTCCGCCAGCGCCCGCCCGGGGTCGGTGCCGGCCAGGGCCAGCTCGCCGTGGGCGGCGAGCCGTTCCAGGCAGGGGGCGGCGACGGTCTCCAGGAGCGCCTCGGGCGTGGCGAAGTGCCGGTAGACGGTACCGACGCCGAGTCCGGTCCGGCGGGCGACGTCGTTGAGCTGCAACGGCGTGCCCTCGTCGACCAGGGCCCGAGCGACGGAGACGATCCGTTCCCAGTTGCGGGCGGCGTCCTTGCGCAGGGGCGTGGTCATGGGGACATGTTAACCGGATGACCCATCCGGCATGCTTCCCCCGTCGGCGCCGGCACCGGCCGGAGGTCAGCCGGCGACCTTCGGCGCGTACCGCTCACTGAGCCTGCGCACCGCCGCGACCACGCGCGGGTCGGTCGCCGCCCGGAACGGGGCGACCGGACGGGCCTGGGCGCCGATGACGACGCCGGTCCGGCCCGCCAGGGCCTCGTCGGTCGCGGCGGTGATCGAGGGCCTGGCGGCCACCGACGCCGGGCCGGAGGTCGAACGCTCGAACCGGCGACGTACCAGTGGCCACAGCAGTCGCAGCGGCGGCGAGACGATCCTCGGGTCGGTCAGCGTCCCGTCGGTCATGTCGGTCGCCGCACCTCCGGGGTCGGCGGCGAGGACCGCGACGCCCGTACCGTCCAGCCGCGCCGCCAGGTCGAGGGTGTGGGCGAGGTTGGCGAGCTTGGCGCGGCCGTACCAGTGGAACCCGTAGTAGCCGCCGGGCGGCTCGGCCTCGTCGAACACCCGCTTGGCGAGGGCGACCGCGCCCGAGGTCACGTTCACGATCCGGCTCGGCGCACCGGCCGTCAGGGTGGGCAGCAGCAGCTCGGTGAGCAGGTACGGCGACAGGTGGTTGACCACGAAGGAGGCCTCGACCCCGTCGAGGGTCCGCCGCTCCGGGAACATCGCCCCGATGTTGTTGACCAGCACGGTCAACGGTTCGCCCGGGACCGCGTGCTCGGCGCCGAGCCGGGCTGCGAGCGCGCGCACCTCGTCGAGCGAGCCGAGGTCCGCGGCCAGGAAGCGGGCGGGGTGTTCCGGCCGTGTGGCGGCGATGCGCTCGACCGCTCGCGCGCCCCGGCCGGCGTCGCGCCCCACCACGGTGACCGCGTATCCGGCGGCGGCCAGCCCCAGCGCCGTCTCCAGACCGATACCGGCCGTCCCGCCCGTCACCACCGCTGCCTTGCGCATGGGTCCTCCTTGCTCCAGGAAAGCGGATGCATCATCCGCTTGACCCGAAGGTAGCACATAAACGGATGACCAATCCGCTTCCCGGCGGCGACCACCCGGCCGGGCACCTCGGCCGCCTCCCGACGTCGGCCACCTGGCCCGCAACCCCGGCCGCACCCCCGGACCGGGTCCCGGCGAACACCTGGCGACCACCTGGCGAAGAAGCCGAAAAAGGGAAAACGACTGGAATCATTCCCACGATGGATAATCCAATCTCCGAATATCCCTTCCGTCACTCGCGCATTCAACTGCCCCGTACATGCCACAGCTTTCAGGGCGGCCCTCGACACCGTTCACCGGGTATGCGATAGTCGCTTTCGACCACCTGGTACCGAGGAGCACGAGTTGCCCATTTCCAGGCGTTTGATATCGCCCGAGGGGCGCATCTGGGAGACCGAGGAAATCCTGGCCCGGATATTCGGTGCCGCCGACCTTCTGACCCGTCGAAATGTCGGACCAGGTTCGCGGGTGATGCTGAGCGGGGCCAATTCGCCGGAATGGGTCGTCGTGCTGCTGGCGCTCGTCCACCTCGACGCCTCGGTGGTCCTGGCCGACCACCGGGCCACCCCCGCGCAGCGGGCCCGGATCCGGGCCCTCGCCCGGGTGGTG
Source organism: Kitasatospora sp. NPDC028055 (assembly GCF_040637885.1). Classification (NCBI taxonomy): domain Bacteria; kingdom Bacillati; phylum Actinomycetota; class Actinomycetes; order Kitasatosporales; family Streptomycetaceae; genus Kitasatospora; species Kitasatospora sp. NPDC028055. The sequence goes on from NZ_JBEZXE010000046.1 coordinate 35,464, forward strand.
CTCGAGCTCGGCGACGGCGCGATCGGGACGGCGGCGCCGCGGAGCGGTGCGGCGACGGCCGCCGAGCCCGATCCCGCGGGCTGGGCCCGGCGGCGGGATGCCGCGATCTCGTGGTCCTCGGGTACGACGGGAAGCCCCAAGGGCATCGTGCGCTCCGGGCGGTCGATCCTCGACAACCTCGCGCTCAGCGCGGACCGCATGGGCTACCGGCCCGACGACGTCTTCCTGCCCGTGCTGCCGTACTCGCACCAGTACGGTCTCTCGCTGGTGCTCTGCTGGTGGCTGGGCGGGGGCACGCTGGTGGTCTACGGGCCGAGCACCCGGCTGGACCACGCGCTCGCGATCGGCGTGGAGCACGGCCTCACCGTCGTGGACGCGGCCCCGTCGACGTACTACAGCCTGCTCAACCTGCTCGACCGCCGGCCCGCGCTGGTGGACGCACTGGGGACGGTACGGGCCTGGTGCGTGGGCGGCGCACCGCTGGGCCGCAGCCTGGCGGCCCGTTTCCACGCCCGCACGGGCCGGCACCTGCTCGACGGCTACGGGGCGACGGAGCTGGGGAACGTCGCGCTGGCGCCGCCCGCCGATCCGGTCGGCTGCGGCACCCCGCTGCCGGGGGTGGTCGTCGAGGTCCACGACGAACGGGGCAGGCCGCTCCCCAGCGGTCGGCTCGGCGAGCTCGTGGTCCGCAGCGCGGGCCTGATGACGGGTCTGCTCGGCGACGGCGGCGAGATCGTCCCGGTCCCCGGTGCGGTGCACCGCACCGGGGACATCGGACTGCTCGACGACGCCGGTCGGGTCTTCCCGATCGGGCGCAAGCACGCCGTGCACCGGGACGGGCACACGCTCTATCCCGACCACCTCGCCGAGCGGGCCGGGGCGGCCGGGGCGCGGACCGAGGTCGTCGCCGTGCCCGACGCCCGCCTGGGCTGCCGCCTGGTGTTCGTGATCGAGGACCCGGACGGCCGCCAACCCGCGCACTGGAAGGGGCTGTTGCGTCCGCTGCTGGCCCGCTACGAGCAGCCCGACCAGATCGTGGTGCTTCCCTCGCTGCCGCTCACCAACACGGGAAAGCCCGACCGGGCCGTTCTGGAGAAGATCGCCATGACCTCGCTGCCCGCGTCGCACCGGACGACCGCCGACACCGCAGCCGCGCCCACCACCCCGGACGACTACCGCATCCCCTTCCCCGACCGCCTCGACGCGCTGCGCGCGGTGCGCCGGTACGTGGCCGACCACGAGGAGGCGGTGCTGCGGATCCTCACCGAGATCTCGCCCCACCGCACCGCCGCCACGGAGATCCGCTCGTTCCTCGCCGCCCTCGACGGCGCGGAGCAGGAGGTCCGTCGCGTCCGGCCCGGCCACGTGCCCCGGGCGGCGGTCTTCACGCCCTCCAACATGCCGCTCTATTCCTATGCGCTCTACATGCTGGTGGCGTCCCTCTACAGCGAGCGGATAACCTTCCGGCCGTCCTCCGAAATCAGGGGCCAGATGCAGCGCCTGCACGATCTGCTGGCACCGGTCCACGGCCTGCCCATCACCCTTTCCGGGCTCAGCCAGCGCAAGTTCGTGACGGGACCGGTGCGCGAAGCCGACCTGATCGTCTTCACCGGCGACTACGCCAATGCCGAGACCATTCGGGAAGGCCTGGCGGAGGACCAGCTGTTCCTCTTCTTCGGCCACGGGATCAACCCCTTCGTGATCGCTCCCGACGCCGATCTCGAACTCGCCGTACACGACGTCACCCGGATCCGGCTCTACAATTCGGGCCAGGACTGCTTCGGCCCCGACGTCGTGTTCGCCCCGAAGGGCCGCACCGAGGAGTTCGTCGACCGGCTGTCCGCCGAGTTGGCGTCCCTGCGCTTCGGTCCGAACGGCGACCCGGCCGCCGACTACGGCCCCCTCTTCTACGACTCGGCGCTGGTCAACTGCTCGGACTACCTGGTGCGCCACGCACGCCGCATCCGGTACGGCGGGCGCATCGACCTGCCGGCCCGCAAGGTCGAGCCGACCGTGCTGCTGTGGGGCTTCGACGACAAGCTCCCGCTGGAGGAGATGTTCGCCCCGGTGTTCAACGTGGTGGCCTATCCCAGCGCGAGGCTGCTGCGCGAACGGCTGGCGAGCCCCTACTTCGGCGAGCGAGCGCTGGGCGCGATGGTGTACGGCAACGATCCGGCGACGGTGGAGGTCCTGACCAGGCGTCACCGCACCTGCGTCAACCACACCCTGCTCGACGCCGAGGACGGCAACCGTCCGTTCGGCGGCTTCGGGCTGCGCGCCAACTACCTCTGCTACGGCGGCGAACGGCGCGCCGAACCGCTGCTGATGTCGCAGGCCGTGGCGCGGGTCCTCCCGACGGGCATCCCCGTTACGGCCGCCCCCGCCACGGGCGTCCCCGCCACGGCGGTCCCCGTCACGGCGGTCGGGGAGTGAGCCGGGTGGATCGGCGGCACCCGGACGCGTGGTCGGCGATCGTCGAGCTGCTGGTGGCGAACGGGGTGGACACCTGCTTCGGGCTGCCCGGCGACGACCTGGAGCTGCTCCGCGCCCTCGACGCCGCCGGCCTGGACCTCGTACCGTGCCGCGACCAGCGCAACGCGATGTACATGGCCACCGGGTACGCGCTGCAATCGGGCCGACTCGCGGTCTGCGCCCTGGGCAAGGGCCCGGCCGTCACCCACGCGGCCACCGGGCTGCTGGAGGCGCGCGAGTCCGGTGCGCCCGTGCTGGTGCTCGCCGCCGGCACGCCCGAACGCCGCCGGGGCAGTGGCGGGTTCCAGGAGCTGGACCAGGTCGCCGTGACGGCGCCGCTGGTCCGCTGGGCGCACCGGGTGGGGCACCCGGACCGGGTCGTCCCCGCGACGGTCACGGCCCTGACCCGGGCCGTGGGGCCGCCGGCCGGGCCGGTGTACCTGGAGGTGCCCGATGACGTCCGCACGGCCGAGGTGCTCGTCCCCGGAGCGCGGCCGGGCCTGCCGGAACCGCTGTTCCCCGACTCCGGTCCCGACTCCGGTCCCGACTCCGGCTCCGACTCCGTGCCGGCGACGGCTCCGGGGTCGGCCCTGGCCGCGATCCGCGCGAGCCGGCGTCCGGTGCTGCTGGTGGGCGGCGGGATGCGGCACCGCAACGGCGGCGGCGCGGTCGAGCGCTTCGCCGACCGCCTCGGCGCGGCGCTGTTCACCACCGCGTCCGGCCGGGGCGCCGTGGACGAGCGCCACCCGCTGTTCTGCGGCGTGGCAGGCCTGTACGCGGGGCGCCCGGCCCGGGAGTTGTGGTCGTCCTGCGACCTGGTGGTGTCGCTCGCCGGCCGGCTGGAGGAGACGGTCGTCGAGGGCGGGGAGCCGTGGCCGCCGGTCCCGGTGGTCCAGGTCAACCTGGACCCGGGCGGGCTGTCGGCCGAGTTCCCGGGCCCGCGCGTGCTCGGCGACGCCCGGCACGCCGTGCTCGGCTGGACGCGCGCGCTGGAGGAGGACGGCGGGGCCGGGCGCGCGGAGGCGACCGGCGCCTGGTCGGACGCGATCGCCACCGCCCGCAAGGCCATGGAGCTGGACGTGGCGGCCGAGTTGGCCCGCGCGGCGACCCTGCCGGGGATCCGCGTCGCCGAGTTGCTCGCCGCGCTCGACGCCACCGCCGGCGGGCCCCGGGTGCTGGTCCAGGAGAACGGGCTGCAGGACATGTGGTCCTACGGCTTCCCCTTCCGCGTCGGCGGCGGGTCGGTGGTGCCCTCGGAGCAGACCCCGCTGGGCTTCGGCGCGGCCGCGGCCATCGGGGTCAAGCGGGCCGCCCCGGACCACGAGGTCACCGCGTTCGTCGGGGACGGCGCCTTCCTCGCCGCCCGCGCGGACATCGCCGCCACCGCGCGCGCCCACGGCGGCGTGCTGTACGTGGTGCTGTGCAACGGCGGCTACGGCTGGCTGGACGCCCAGCGCGCCCGCCTCGGCCTCGACGCCGAACGCCACGCCTTCACCCGCCCGGGCGCGCCGCCACCCGCCGTGGACGGGCCGGACATCCACTGCCGGGTGCTGCACGACAAGGCCGCGCTCACCGACGAACTCCGCACCGCCCGCCGGTTCTGCTCCCGGGGCGGCACCGCCGTGCTCCTGGTGCCGGTCTCCCCCGACGACGTCCTCCCGGCCGTCCGCGACGCCGGGGTGGTGCCCCAGTGACCCGCACCGGAACACCGACGGGGACCGGGTACGGCCGGTACCGGCGCCGGGTGGTCGTCACCGGCTACGGGGCGGTGACCCCGCTCGGCCACAGCGCCGAGGAGACCTGGACGGCGATGCTCGCCGGGCGCAGCGGCATCGCCGCCGTGGACGCGATCGACGTGACCGGTCTGGACGTCCGGATCGGCGGCCAGGTCCGCGGCTTCGTGCCCGGCCGCTACATGCCGCCGGCGGTCCGCCGCCGCACCGACCCGTACGCCCAGTACGCCCTGGCCGCAGCGCTGGAGGCGTGCGGGCAGGCCGGGCTCGTCGTCGACGACGGCCTGGCGCCGCGGGTCGCCGTGGTCATCGGCAGCGGCTACGGCCCGGTCGGGTCGATCTACCGCGCCGCCGACACCCTGCGCGCCAGGGGGCCGCGGGCGATCAGCCCGTTCGCCCAGGTCACCACCGCCATGGACAGCGCCGCCGGGGAGATCAGCATGCGCATCGGGGCCCAGGGGCCGAGCCGGGCCCAGAGCACGGCGTGCGCCAGCGGCGCGGACGCGGTCGGCGCGGCGATGCGCATGATCGCCGCCGGCGAGGCCGACGTCGTCCTGGCCGGCGGCGCCGACGCCTGCGTCACCGCCGTCGACCTCGCGGGCAGCGGCAACGCCCGCGCGCTGTCCCGGCGCAACGACGACCCGACGGCGGCCTGCCGACCGTTCGACGCGCACCGCGACGGGTTCGTGATGAGCGAGGGAGCCGCCGTGCTGGTCCTGGAGGCCGCCGAGACCGCCGAACGTCGGGGCGCCACGGCGCTGGCCGAACTCGCGGGCTACGGGGCGAGTTCGGACGCCCACCACTGGACCGCCCCGCACCCCCAGGGGCGGGGCGCGTGCCTCGCCGTCGAGGCGGCGTTGCGCGACGCGGAGATCACCGGGGCGGACGTGGACTACGTCAACGCGCACGGCACCGGGACGCTGCTGAACGACGCCACCGAGACGGCGGTGCTGCGCCGGGTGCTGGGCGAGCGGGTCACCCGGATCCCGGTCAGCTCGACCAAGTCGATGACCGGGCACATGATCGGTGCCGCCGGGGCGGTCGAGCTGGTGGCCTCGATCCAGGTCCTGCGCACGGGCGACGTCCCGCCGACCGTCAACTGCGACGAACCGATCGACCCGGAGATCAACTTCGTGCCGCACCGGGCGCAGCACCACGAGCGCGTCCGGATCGCACTCAGCAACTCCTTCGGCTTCGGCGGCCACAACGCGGCCCTCGTGGTCCGCGCGGTCTGAGGCCGGGCCGTGAACCGCCGCCCGGAGCCGCCGCCGAGCCCCGCCGCCACGACCGGCCCGACCAGCCCGACCAGCCCGACCAGCCCGACCGCCGCGACGGGCCCGACCGGCAGCCCGACCGGCAGCCCGACCGACACCGTCACCCGGAGCGGGCCGCTGACCTGGGTCCAGCAGTGGCACTGGTTCGAGCGCACCGTGCCCCCGGCACGCCGGGTGAACCCGACGCCGCTCGCCGACCACTGCCACGTCCCGCCGTCGGCCTCCCTCGCCGACGTCCATGCGGCGCTCGCCGCCCTGACCGCCCGGCACGAGGCGCTGCGCACCACCGTCGATCCGCTGTGCCCGGTCCAGCACGTGCACCGCGCGGACTGGGCGCCGCTGCCGGTCGACCACCTGGAGGTCCCGGTGGTCGACACCGCCACCCTGGAGGCCGCCACCGCGGCACTGGCCGCACGCCCGATCGACCCCGAGCGGAACCCGCCCTGGCTCGCCAGGGTGCTGCTGACGGCAGGGAAGCCCCGGGCGGTGCTGATCGCCGCCCACCACGTGCTGATCGACGGCTGGGGGCTGGCCGTGCTGCTCGACCAGCTGCACGGCCAACTGCTCGGCGCGGAAGCCCCGTTGGGGACGTCCGCGGACCCGCTCGACGCGGTCGCCACCCAGGCGCCGGAGCGCGCCCGCGCGGCGGAGCGGGAGTGGCTGACGCGTCTCGCGGACAACCCCACCGGGGTGCTGGCCCCGTTCGGCGGATCCGCGGACGGCACCGGGCGCCACCGCCTCCAGTACCGCTCGGTGGACGCGTACCACCACCTGCACCGACTCGCCCGGCGCCACCTGGCCAGCCCCGAGGTCGTCCTGCTCGCCGCGCTGGCCCACGACGTCGCCGCCCGCACCGGCGAACTCCGCTTCCTCGCCTCGGTGGTGGTCTCCAACCGGGCCCGGGCCGCCCTGCGGAGCAGCATCGGGGTCCGAGCCCTGACCGTCCCGGTGCAGATCGACCTCCGTCCGGGCGCGGCGTTCGGCGAGGTGGTCGCCTCGGTCGCCGCCGCCTCCGCGACGGCCTACCGGTACGGTCACTGGCGGCCCGCCGAACTGGTCGCCGCCCAGGCGCGGACGGACCGGCGGCGCGGGGTCAGGACCGTGCCCACCATCGAGTACAACTGCTACTCCTGGCCGCGCGGTTACCTCGTCCCCGGGTATCTCGTTCCCGGGTATCCCGACCCCGGGTCCCTCGACCCCGCGGGCCCGGTCCCGGCGCCGGGCGCTCCGCCGGACGGGTACTCCGGCCGGCTCCGCAGCACACCCGACGAACCCTGCGACACCCTCTACGTCGACCTCGCCCTCGACGCGGGGGCCGTCACCCTCGACGTCACCGTCGGGGACCAGCTGCTCGACGCCGGGCAGGCCGCGGCCCTGCCCGTCCGGCTGTGCGCCCTGCTGCGCGCGGCGGCCGACGGCGCCGAGTGCCCCGTCCCGGCGCGCCCGACCGCACCGGCCGCCCCCGGGTGGTGGCGCGCCCCGCAGGGCTGGGTGCGCCCGGCCGCGGTCGCGGCGGTGCTGCGCGACTGTCTTGGGGTCCTCGACGTGACGGTGGCACCCGGTTGGGAGGTGACGGGGGCGGACGAGGAGCCGCACCTCGTCGCCCGCGCCCGCACCGCCCCCGGGGTCACCCCGGAGGACCTGCACCGCCACGTGCTGGACCACCTCGACGAGGTGCCCGGCCTGCTGGCCCCGGGCCGCTACGTGCTGTCCCAGGCCGGGGCCGGCGCCACCACCACGACCCGCACCGAAGCGCTGCGGGTCCCGCGCCGCCCGCCCGTCACGGCCGCCGAACGGGCGCTGGCCGCCGCCGTCGTGACCGCCGCCGCGCCTGGCGGACCTGACGGCCCGGATGCCGTGGACCTGAACCGCTGCCTGGCCGACCACGGCGTCACCCTGGTCGCCGTCCCCCGACTGCTGGCGCTGCTCCGCCGGTCCGGCTTCACCGGGATCGCCTCGGACGAGCTGGCCGGAACGGCTTCGCTCGGCCACCTCGCCGCCGCCCTGGAGCCCGTACCGCCCGTACCACCCGCAGCACCGCCCGCAGCACCGCCCCCGCCGCCCGGTCCACCCGCCGCACCGCCCGCAGCACCGCCCCCGCCGCCCGGTCCACCCGCCGCACCGCCCGTAGCGCCACCGCCCCTGCCGCCCCACGCCCACCGTGCAGGAGGGACCTCACCATGACCGCGCCCCGCAGCACCGCACCGCCCGTGGACCGCCTGGCCCCGTGGGCCTTCGCCGCCTTCGTCGAGGCCAACACCCACGACACGGCGTACCGCCCGCCCGTGGTGGACGGCCCGGTCGGGCCGACCATCGTCCGCAACGGCCGCGAGCTGGTGAACTTCGCCAGCATCAGCTTCCTCGACCTGGAGCGCCACCTCCCGGTGCGGCGCCACTTCGCCGAGGGGGCGCTCGCCAACGGGCTGAGCACCAGCGGCTCCCGGATGACCCAGGGGATCTGCCGCCCGCACCAGGTGCTGGAGGAGACGATCGCCCGGCACACCGGCAAGGAACGCGCCATCAGCTTCGCCACCGGACTGCTGGCCAACATCGGCTTCGTCCACGCCATGAGCAGTTCCGCGCACTTCGACGACGGGATCGAGGTCCGCAACCACGACACCGTCTTCGTCGTCGACCGGGACGTCCACTGGAGCATCTGGAAGGGCCTCCAGGGGCTGGCCTACGGCCGCCACGTCCACGCCTTCCGGCACAACGACGTCGCCGACCTGGCCCGCGTCCTGGGCCGGGTCAGGTCCCGCAAGACCGTGGTGATCGCCGAGAGCATCTACTCGGCCGACGGCACGATGGGGCCGATCGTGGAGATCCTCGACGAGTGCGACCGGCACGGCGCCGTCAGCATGATCGACGACGCCAACGGCTTCATGGTCTACGGGCCGGAGCACCGCCCGTACGCCCGGGAGGCGGCCGCGATCCGGGAGCGGGCCGACTTCGTGATGGTGTCGCTGTCGAAGGCCGTGGGCCTGGAGGGCGGCGCGATCGCCGGTCCGGCGGCGGCCGTCGACGCCTTCGAACTCCTCTCCGGCACCTCGATGTTCACGGCCGCCATCCAGCCGCCGACCGCCCACGCGGCCGACCGCACGATCGCCGCCCTGGCCGGCGATCCCCGGATCGTCGACGACTACCTGGCCCACGCCGCCCGCCTGCGCCGGCAGATGCACGAGGCCGGTACGGCGACGACGCCGACCGAGTCGTACATGCTCTCGGTGCCGATCGGGAACGACGCGGCCGCCCTGCAGATGCGGGAGTGGTTCGTCGAGGACGGCTACCTCGTGCCGGTCTTCTCCTACCCGGCGGTCGCGCGCAACCGGGCGCTGCTGCGCCTGTTCCCGCACGCGGGCCACACCGAGCAGCAGTTGGACGGCTTCCTGCGCACCCTCGTCGACTACCGCCGGCGCCTCGGGGTCTGAGGACCACACCGGCTCGGCCCGCCCACCCCGCCCCTCAGGGAGGAACCCGTGATGAGCAACGACGACATCCTCACCGCCATCGCCGCGATCGTCGAGGAGGTCCTCGGCGTCGACTCCGCCGACGTGAGCCCCGAGACCTCCTTCGCCGACGACCTCGACGTCGACTCCCTGGCCATGATGGAGATCGCCGTGGCGGTGGAGGACAGGTTCGAGGTGAAGATCCCCGACGACCGGGTCAGGGAGCTGCGGACCGTCGGCGACGCGGTGGACTACGTCGCCGGACACCGGTGACCGCCCCCGGGACGCCCGCCGGGACCGTCCTCGACCGCTTCCGGCTGGACGGCCGCGTCGCCGTGGTCACCGGCGCCTCCTCCGGCCTGGGCGTGGCCTTCGCGACCGCGCTGGCCGAGGCCGGCGCCGACCTCGTGCTCGCCGCCCGGCGCACCGAGCGGCTGGAGGCCGTGCGCGCGACCGTCGAGCAACTCGGCCGCCGGGCCCTCGCGGTACGGACCGACGTCACCGAGCCGGCCGACTGCCGCGCACTGGTCGACGCCGCGGTTCGCGCCTTCGGGCGGCTGGACGTCCTCGTCAACAACGCCGGGATCAGCAGCGAACACCCGGCGGAGGAGGAGACGCCGGAGCAGTTCCGCGAGGTCATCGACACCAACCTCAACGGCGCCTACTGGATGGCCCAGGCCGCCGGCGCGGTGATGCGGCCCGGCAGTGCCGTCGTCAACGTCTCCAGCATCCTGGCCCTGGTCACCGGCGGGCTGCCGCAGGCCGCCTACTCGGCGTCCAAGGCCGGGCTGCTCGGGCTCACCCGCGACCTCGCCCAGCAGTGGACCCCCGGCCGGGGCATCCGGGTGAACGCCCTCGCCCCGGGCCTCTTCCCCTCCCCGATGACCGACGGCTACGCCGAGGGCTACCTGGAGACGGTGCTGCCACGGGTGCTCACGGGCCGCCTCGGACGGCCGGAGGAGCTCGCCGCGGCGCTGGTCTTCCTGGTCTCCGACGCGGCGTCCTACATCACCGGCACCACCCTCACCGTCGACGGGGGCACCCACATCGCCTGACCCCGCGCCGACCACCGACCACCGACCACCGCGAACGGAGCTGTCCATGGTGTCCACGGTGCCGCTCGGCGGGCCCGGCGGCCGGCTCGGCCGGTCGCACCTGCGGCGCCTGGTCGTCGGCCAGGGCCTGGCGGCCGTGACCGACGCGCTGTTCATCGTGTGGCTCACCCTCTTCGTGCTCGACCTGGCGGAGCCCGGCCTCGCCACCGGGTTCGTCCTGGTGGCCGTGGCACTGCCCCGGGCGGTGCTGCTGCCGCCCGCCGGAGTCCTGGTCGACCGCCTCGGCCCCGACCGGGTGGTGGCTGCCGCGGCCTGGCTCCGGGTCGCCGTGCTGCTCACCCTCGGCGCCCTGGTCACCTTCGCCCCGCCGTCACTGACCACCGTCGCGCTGCTCGGCGGCCTGCTCGGCGCCGCCGACGCCGCGTACTTCCCGGCGGCGCTGGCACTGCTGCCCGCCGTCGTGCCGACCGAGCAGCTCTCCCGGGTCAACGGGCTGGTGCAGGGCGCGGAGTCGGGGGGCGACCTGGTCGGCCCGGCGGTGGCCGCCGGCTGCATCGCCGCGGCCGGGTTCCCCGCCACGCTCGGCGGGATCACGGCGATGGCCGCCCTGGCCGCCGCCGCGTTCAGCACCCTCGTCCGGGTGGTCCAGCGGGCCAGCGGCCCCGGAGCGGAAGCCGCACCGGACGGCACCGGCACCGCCGACGAGCAGCCCGGCAGCCTGCGCGCCCTCACCGCCGGGCTGGGGTACGCCTGGCGCGAGCCCGTGGTCCGGGGCATGCTCGCGGCCATCGCCCTGATCAACCTCGCGGTCGTGGGCCCCGTCCTGGTCGGCGCCGCCGTGCTCGCCGACCAACGCCTCGGCGGCGCGGGCGCCCTGGGCATCGTGCTCTCCGGCTTCGGCGCCGGCTCGCTGGCCGGTTCACTGGCGGCCGGCTGGCGGCCGCCGTCCCGGCGCGGCCGGACCGTGGTCGGCGGCGTCGCCGCGATCGGCGCCGGCATGGTCGGCCTCGCCGCCGTCACCCAGGTCCTCGCCGCGACGGCCGTCGCCTCGCTCATCGGCCTCGGCTCCGGCTTCCTCGGCGTGGTCGTCGTGGCCACCCTCCAGGAGCGGGTGCCCGAGCACCTGCTGGGCCGGGTGCTCAGCCTCGTCGTCCTGGCCACGGTGGCGTTCGACCCGTTCTCGTACGTGCTGGCCGGTGCCCTGCTCCCGTACGGCACGGCCACGCTCTTCCTGGCCTCCGGCGGCGCCGTCCTGACCTGCGCCGCCCTGGTCGCCACCAGCCCGGCGGTCCGTTCCCTGCACTGACCGTGTCACCCGGCGGGTGCGGGTCGGGCGGGCCGTCCGGACCGGCACGGCCGGCCCGACCAGCACCCCGTACCCCGCACCCGACACCCCGCACCCGACACCCCGCCGCGCACCACCGCCCCGACCGCCGGGCCAAAGCCGCCGGTCAGGTCGCGGGGACGGGCCGGAGCCGGTAGGCGTCGCCGTGGGCGACGACCCGGCCGGCGGTGGGCGGGGCGAAGTGGGTGCCCAGCAGCAGGGTGTCGGTGCCGGCCAGGGAGGCGAGCAGCGCACGGCGGGTGGCCTCGGAGCGCCGGGGCTCGATGTCGACGCAGGCGCCGATGGCGGGGTGGGCGAGCTGCACCGGGTGGTGCACGCAGTCGCCGGTGATCAGCGCGGTCTCACCCCGGTCGGCCAGTTCGACGGCGATGTGCCCGGGGGTGTGGCCGGGGGTGGGGATCAGCCGCAGGCCCGGGACGATCTGCACGCCCTCGGCCGGGACGTCGACCAGGTCGAGCAGTCCGGCCCGTTCGACCGGGAGGACCGAGTCGCGGAACATCTGCGCGCGGGCCTCGTCCATGTCGTAACCGGCCCAGAACTCCCGTTCGGCGCGGGCGGTGAGGTAGCGGGCGGCGGGGAAGGTGGGCACCCACGCGCCGTCCTCCCAGCGGGTGTTCCAGCCGACGTGGTCGGCGTGCAGGTGGGTGAGGACCACCAGGTCGACGCTCTCCGGTGCGAACCCGGCCGCGGTGAGGCGCTCCAGGTAGTCGGTGCGCAGGTCGTGCCAGGCCGGGTTGGCCCGCTGCTTGCCGTTGCCGATGCCGGTGTCGACCAGCACCCGCAGCCCGTCCACGACGAACGCGAAGCTGTGGCTGTCGAGGTGGAGGACGCCGTCCCGGCCGGCGAAGTCGGGGTGCAGCCAGTCGTGGCCGGCCACCACCTCGGGGGTGGCGTCGGGCAGCAGCCACGGCCCGGTCGCCGGCGGCAGCGGGACCTCGTCGATGCGGTGGACGGTGAGGTCCCCGACGGTCCAGGAGGGGGCGGTGGTGGCGGCGGAGGGGGTCTGCATGGTCGGTCGATTCCTTTGCTGTGCGGTGGACGTGATTCAGCGGTCGGAGCTGGTCGCAGCCGGCCGGCCCAGGCGCCGTGACACGGCGAGGGCCGCGAGGGCCGCCACGGCGAGCAGGGCGGCGACGGCGGCGTAGGCGTGGGAGGTGGCCCCGAGCCCGTACTGCCGGGTGGCGGCGCCCGCGGCGATGGCGGGCAGGCTCATGGAGAGGTAGCTGAGGACGTAGTAGGCGGCGAGGGTCGCGGCGCGGTCCCGTTCGGCGAGCGGGGCGAGGAGCAGGCGCAGGGTCCCTTGCGAGACGGCGCCGAAGGCCAGGCCGGCCAGGGCCGCACCGCCGTAGACGGCGGGGGCTCCGACGCCGTGCAGTCCGGCCAGGGTGAGGGGCGCGGCCGGCAGGACGGCCAGGCAGCCGACGGTGACGGTGGCGCGGGGGTCGGCGTGGCGCAGGGCCCACACGGTGAGGGTCGCGGTGGCGCTGAGGGTGAAGAAGACCAGGCCGCGGGCCGCCTGCGGGGCCCCGGGGGCGACCAGGCGCACCAGGGCCGGGCCGAGGGAGGAGTAGAAGCCGCCCAGTGCCCAGACGGCGACGACGGCGGTGCCGGTGGTCAGCAGGGTGCGGCGCGCGGCGAGCGGGAGGGCGAGTCGCGGACGCAGCGACCGCAGCGCGCCCGGGTGGCGGCGGGCCGTCTCGGCGGTGAAGGCGACGGCGATCGCCTGGGCCGCGAAGAGCGCGGCCAGCAGCACGTAGACCGTGACGGTGGGGGCCGGGGCGAAGCGGACGAGGAGGGTGGAGCCGAGGACGCCGGCGGCCATGCCGGCGACGGGGGCGATGGTGTTGGTCAGGGCGGAGCGTCCGGGGCGCCGGGGGTCCGTCAGGTCGAGGAGGGCCGCACCGGCGGCACTGGTGGCCACGCCGGTCGCCGCCCCTTGCAGGAGGCGGGCCGCGGTCAGGGGGCCGGCTCCGTCCGCCGAGGCCAGGAGCAGCATCGAGGCGGCCTCCGCGAGGAGTGCACCGGCCAGTACGGGGCGCCGTCCCAGGTGGTCGGAGAGCACGCCGGTGGTGAGCAGGGCCGACAGCAGGGCCAACGAGTACGCGGCGAACACCACCGTGACGGCGAGCGCGGAGAGGCCCCAGCGGTCCTGGTAGAGGGGGTACAGCGGTGTCGGGGCGCTGGACGCGGCCAGGAGGGCCACCAGGACCGACGCGTCGAGGGCGAAGGTTGCCGCGCGGTTCCTCCGGTGGGCGCGACCGGCCCGGAGCGGGCAGTGCGCCGAAGTGCCGGACGTGACACCGGACATGGCGCCGGACATGGCGCCGGACGCGGGACCGGACAGAGGGCCGGGCATGGGACTCCCTCCCGTAAAAGCAATGTGTTTGCGTTAAGTGACGATAGAACCTACAGTCGCACTAACGCAAGCCGTTAGCTTTTAGCGGGGCGCTTCGCCGTTCCCGCCCGATCGGAAGAGGGATCCGCCGTGTCCTCCCCCGCACTCACCCCGCCCGAGGCCGCCCGCTGGGCCGCCCTGGCCGGACTCCCGCTGCCCGACGACCGCCACGCCGAGGTCGCGGCCACCGCCGACCACATCCGCTCCGTCGTCGCCGTCCTGCGCGAACTGGACCTCGGGGACACCCCGCCCGCCAGCGCCTACCGCGCGACACAGGAGAACGCGGGCAGGACGCGGGAGCACCCAGGCCCCCGGAACGCGGGCACCCGGAACGCGAACACCCAGGAAGTGGAGCAGAACGATGCAGCCGTATGAGCTGACCCTCGCCGACGCCGCCGAGCAGATCCGGGAACGGCGGCTGTCCCCCGTCGAACTGGTCGACTCCGTCCTCGACCGCATCGACCGGGTGGAACCGCAGGTCGGGGCCTACGTCACCGTCACCGCGGAGCAGGCCCGCGCCGCGGCGCGCGAGGCCGAGCGGGAGATCGCCGGGGGCCACCACCGGGGGCCGCTGCACGGCGTCCCGGTCGGCCTCAAGGACCTGATCGACGTCGCCGGCCTGCCCACCACGGCCAGCTCCCGGGTCCGGGCCGACCACCGCGCGACCGCCGACAGCACGGTCGCCGCCCGGCTGCGGGCCGCCGGCGCCGTCCTGGTCGGCAAGACCCACACCCACGAGTTCGCCTACGGCCTGACCACCCCGCAGACCGGCAACGCCTGGGACGGCTCCCGGGTCGCCGGCGGCTCCAGCGGCGGCTCCGCCGTCGCGGTGGCCGCCGGGGCGGCGACCTTCGCACTCGGCACCGACACCGGCGGCTCGATCCGGGTGCCCGCCGCGCTCAACGGCGTGGTCGGCCTCAAGCCCACGTACGGCCTGGTGCCCCGCCACGGCGTCACCTCGCTGTCCTGGTCCCTCGACCACGTCGGGCCGATCACCCGCACCGTCGAGGACGCCGCCCTCGTCCTGACCGCCCTCGCCGGGCACGACCCGCGCGACCCCGCCTCGCTGGACTCCCCCGCCGTCGACCTCCGCCCGCAGCGGGACCGGGCCGGGGCCGCGGACCTGACGGGCGTGCGCGTCGGCGTGCCGAACAACCACTACTTCGACCACGTCGACGCGGAGGTGTCGGCCGCCGTCCACCGGGCCGTCGGCCACCTGGAGGAGCTCGGCGCCCGGCTCGTCGAGGTCGACATCCCGCTGACCCGCTACCTCCAGGCCACCCAGTGGGGCCTGATGGTGCCGGAGGCCACCGCCTACCACGAGCGCACCCTGCGCACCGTCCCCGAGCTGTACGGGGCGGACGTGCGGATCCTGCTGGAGGCCGGCGAGCTGATCGGCGCCGGCGACTACCTGCGTGCCCAACGCGCCCGGACCCTGATGCGCGAGGAGTGGGCCCGCGTCCTGGAGGAGGTCGACGTGATCGCCGCCCCGACCGTCCCGATGACCGCGGCCCGGGTCGGCCAGGCGACCGTCACCTGGCCGGACGGCACGGTCGAGGGCGTCTCCGACGCCTACGTCCGCCTCTCCGCCCCGGCGAACATCACCGGGGTGCCCGCCCTCTCCGTCCCGGTCGGCCACGACACGGCGGGTCTGCCCATCGGGATGCAGCTGCTCGGACACCCCCTCGGCGAGCGGACGCTGCTGCGGGTGGGCCACGCCTACGAGCGGACGCAGCCGGACCGGGCGCTCGCGCCGGTCGCCTGAGCCCGGCGCCTGGGGACGCGGCCGGCCCCGTCCCCAGGCCCGACCGCCCGCCCGCCTTCCCGCCCGCCGCGGTGATCCCCCGCTAAACGCAAGAACTGTGCTTTAAAGTGGTGCCATGAGTCGCAAGCAGATGGTGCGCCCCGGCGGACGCAGCGCCCGGGTCCAGGCCGCGGTGCACTCCGCCGTCCGGGAACTCCTGGCGGAGGTGGGCCGCGACGCGCTCACCGTCCCCCTGGTCGCCCAACGCGCCGACGTCACCCCCTCCACGATCTACCGCCGCTGGGGCGACCTGGCCGAACTGCTCTCGGACGTCGCCGTGGAACGGCTGCGCCCCGACGGCGAACCGGCCGACCACGGCGACCTGCGCTCCGACCTCACCGCCTGGGCCGAACAGTTCCTCGACGAGATGGCCTCCGCCTCGGGCCGCGCCTACACCCGCGACGCCCTGCTCGGCGACCCCGACGGCAGCAACGCCGGCCAGTGCTCCGCCTACGCGGCCGGACAGATCGACGCCATCCTCACCCGCGCGACCGACCGCGGCGAACCCGCCCCCGACGTCGAAACGACCATGGACCGGGTCGTCGCCCCGATGATGTACCGCATCCTCTTCCGCCCGTCCGGCCTCGACGCCGCCTACGCCCACCGCCTGGTGACCGACCTCCTCGGCACCCCCGAGGCGGACCGCCCCTGACCGGGTCGGCCGGTAGCGCGACGCGCGGGTGACGGCAACCGTCACCCGCGCGTACGTCCGTTCGGACCGGCCCGTCAGGCCGTCAGCCAGTCAGACCGTCTGTCGGTCGGAGCGTCAGGCGGTCACCCGGTACCAGTACCCGCCGGTGCGCAGGCCGACGTAGTGCACGTTGGTGCCCGTCTCCTTCGCCTCGTACATCATGTCCGCACCCGTGGCCGGGTCGGTTCCGGCGTAGAGCACCACGTGCACGGTGTTGTGCGCGGCGCTGCCGAAGTACTCGACGTCGCCCGGGCGGCGCTGGGCCTCCGTGATCGGGGTGAGGTGCTTGTCCAGGGTCTGCTCGCTGGTGTCGCCACCGTTGGCGAGGTCGATGCCCGCGCCGAACCAGAAGGCCGCGCGGACCAGGCCCGAGCAGTCCATGCCGACGGTGGTGTCCGCCGGGCAGGGCTGGATCGAGCCGGTGTAGCCGTCACAGGTGCCGAGCGACGGGCCGGGGCCCTCGCCGCGCAGCGAGTGGCCGCCGCCCCACACGTACGGGACGCCCAGGTAGGACTTGGCCGCGTTCAGGACCTTGGTGGAGTCGATCGGGCCGCTGGGCAGCGGGGTGGGCTTGCTGCCGTACAGGGCGTTCTTGACGGCCGTGCCGACGATGCCGTCGATGGTCAGGGCGTGCGCGGCCTGGAAGTTGCGCACCGCCGTGTCGGTGGCGGGGCCGAACTGCCCGTCCACGGTGAGGCGGCCCGCGTTGAAGGTGTTCAGCATGGACTGCAGGGTCTTGGTGCACGCGCCGGTGGCGCCCTTCTGCAGGTCCCCGCACTGGGTGCGCAGGTCCACCGTGCCGGCGGCGGCGGACGCGGCCGTGTCTATGGCCGCCTTGGTGGCCCGGCCGACGATGCCGTCCACGTCCAGGGAGTGGGCGGCCTGGAAGTCGCGCACCGCCGTGTCCGTGCCCGACCCGAACTGCCCGTCCACGGCGAGGTGGGCGCCGGTCTGGTTGAGCTCCAGCTGGAGCTGGGTGACGCAGCCGTCGACCTCCCCCAGGCGCAGGTTGGCCGGGCAGGACGGGGAGGTGATCGGTATCGGGGCCGGCACGGTCGCGGCGGACGCCGCCGAGGCGGTGAAGGCGCCGACGCCCGTCAGCACGGACGCCAGGGCCAGGCCCAGCGACAAGCGGCGCCGGGTGGGGAGGAGGGTGTTCACAGGCGGTTCTCCAAATCCATGATGATTCGTCAGAACTCTGCCTCACCGGCCGCCCGTACGGGAGGGGTGTGCCGTCCCATCCGTCGAACGGCCGCGTCTCACGGCACCCGCCCGGACGCTGGGACGGGCCGCCGCCCGGGTGCGGAGGCCTTCGGTCGCGGCCGCTGAACTGGGCCGACGGACGGAACGGCAGCGTCCGCCGCGGGCCTCGGCCACCGGGGGATCCGTCGCGTCCCGGCGCGCATCCCGGGAAGCCGTCCCGCACGTCCTCCCCACCTCGCGCATGGATCCGGCACGCACCGGCGACCCCCGCCCGGTCGCTCACCTCACGGGCCTTCGGCACCGTCCCGTTCGGCGGGCGCCGGGACACCACGACGGGACGCAGGGCGCGCAGCAGTACGGCTCGGTCGTCGCGCGCCTCCACGAAGACGCGAGGTGCTACCGGCTGCCTGGCTGCCTGACTGCCTGGCTACCTGGCTACCTGGCGTCGCCTCGGACCTCGCCGAGGAACCCCGGATCGGCCAGCCCCGCTTGCCCGGCGAGATCGGCCGCCACCCCGAGCACCTCGTGCATGGGCACCGCCCGTCGGGTCGTGGCCGCGAGGTCCGCCTGGGCCTGCTCGGACCACAGGAACGGGAACACCGCGATTCCCTGGGACGGGGTCAGGGCCGCGGCCTCGGCCCGCCAACCGGGCCAGCGCACACCGTCGTAGAAGGTCTCCGACCCGCCCGAGAGCAGCCAGGAGACCCAGGCCGAGTGGCCGATCTCCAGGGCCTCCCATTCGAGGGTGTCGGGAGCGAAGTAGGTGATCTGCCCCGGCGCGCCCGGACGGCCCGCCGCCGCGGGGTCGTGGCCGTTCAGCGCGAAGACCCCGCCCACGACGTCGTGGCCGACGACGAGGCCGTCCGCCGGGTGCCAGGCGGACTCGAAGGCCGCCGGAAAGCCGTTGACCCGGCCCAGGCTCGGCAGGCCCCCGCCAACCGGCGAGCCGCCACCGAACACCCGCACCCACCCGTCGTCCAGCAGCAGCCCGCCCGTGTCCAGAACCAGGGCACCGAGCACCGACCGCGCCGTGACCTGCAACTGCCGGAGGCACCGGTGCCCCTCGCCCCGGTCGGCCGGAAGCACCTCCACCGGCACGGCCGCCGCCGCGATCGCCGCCTCCAGCTCCGGCCACGCCGGATCGTCCACCTCGGTCAACTCGTCGATCTCTCGCATCCGAAGATGATCGCACCGAACCCGCCCGGCCCCGGCAGCCGTCCGCCGATCGGGCCGGCAACTGCCGGTGCCCGCTCGGCGCGTACCCGCTCGGCGCGTACCCGCTCGGGCCTTGCCGGTGCGGGGCCGGTAGTGTACGTCCGTGACGAATTCGACGCCCCCCGGTTGGTACCCGATCCCCGGTACGGACAACGCCTCGGGGTACGAACGCTGGTGGGGCGGCAACGCCTGGACCAACGAGGTCCGGCCGCTCCAGGGCACCGCCGTTCAGGGCGCCGCCGTCCAGCCCGACCACGGGTACGGCTTCGGCGGCCCCGGCTACGGCTACCCGGGCGGGCACACCGCGCAGGATCCCAACTACGGCTACCCCGCTGCCGGTTACGGGTACCCCGGCCCGGGCGGCCCCGCGTACCCGCCCCCGCCGCCCTCGCCGGCCCGCCGCCGCGCCCGGCCGGGCGTGATCGTCGGCGCCGTGGCGGGCACGCTGGCCGTGGCCGGGATCGTCGCCGCGTTCGCGTTCAGCCACGGCAACACCCCGCTGGCCGACCCGACCCCGGCCCCGACGCTCAGCGACTCCCAGGGCACCCTCCCCCCGCCGAGCCCGAACCCGACCCCCACCCCGGCACCTCCGGCACCCACCACGCCACGACCGGCGCCGTCCGCCACGGGCGTCGCGCCGGACCCGCAGCACGCCCTCACCGTCCCGGTCCTCGACGGCTGGGCCACCGAGTCCGACCGCCCGAACTGGTCGATGTTCGAAGGCACCGGCCAGTACAGCTGCAACGGTGGCCACCGCTGCGTCCGGGGGATGTTCGCCGTCAGCAAGGAGGTCGTCCAGGGCGCCACGGCCAAGGAGGCCGCCGACTCCGCGATGCCCGGCTGGGCGGGCGGGCTCTACCCCGGCATCACCCAGCACACCGACTACGGCTCGGCCCCCATGAGCGTGGACGGCGTGCCCGGTTACGTCGCCCGCTGGCACGTGCGCACCTCCACCGGCGCCCAGGGCTACGTCCTGCTGGCCACCTTCCAGGCCAAGGGCGGCGGTTACGTGGTGTTCGAGGGCTCGGTGGACGACGACGCGCTCTCCCCGGACAAGGGCGCGCTGGAGCGGATCCTCAGCGGCGTCCGGCAGTCGGGATCCGCCGCCACCACCTGACGTCCCGGGGCGGGCCGCCCTCCCTCACCCCGGCACCCCCGCAGGGGTTCGGCATCACCGCGGCGTTGACAGCCAGTCGGCCGTCGGGAGGCCGTAGGAGTCCGCCGGCGGCTCGGCCGGAAGCCGGACACCGGCATCGCACCGCAGCTCCGTGGAGAGCGCCTTGGCCAGTGCCAGGGCGGCGTCGGCCAGCACCCGGCGCTGGTGGGGCGTCAACTGCTCCTGGTCGTCGCCGTATCCGGCGGCCCGGCCGAGGACGATGACGCGCAGGAAGAAGGGGACCGAGAAGTGGTCGGCCTCATGGGGCTGGCTCCAGCAGCGGAAGTTGACCCTGGTGCCTTCGGCGACGAAGTTCCCGTGGCTGTCGTAGTCGTGGGCGAAGGACACCGACTCCAGGCGCAGCGAGGGCATCTGCTTCGGCACGGGCAGGTCCGGTGCCGGGGGCTCGGGATAGCCCTTGTCCTGGTTCACCAGCACGTTCACGAGCTGGTGTCCGCCCTGCTTGATACCACAGCTGCCCAGGAGTCGGCCGAAGTTGTCCAGGTGGTCCGTCAGCAGCGGGCCCTGCGCCGCCTCGACGTCCTCGTTGTCGACCATGAGCGCGCGCAGCGCCCGCTCGTCCAGGGTGCCGTAGCACGACGAACCGGGCACTGCGGCAAAGGACTCGGGCCTCCACTCCTGCCAGGCCGGCCACGCCCCCGCCAACACCCCGACCGCGACCGCCGCCACCCCCAGCCGCCGCCACCGCCCCAGCCTCCGGAACCAGCGGGGCCGACGGGGCCGCCCCTCGCCGGAACCGTCAGCACCGTCAGAACTCTCCGAACTCTCCGAGCTCTCCGAGCTCTCACAGTTCTCGGAACCCTCGATCTGATCAGCCGTCATCGCTCTCTCCCCCGCGCGCTGCTCACTTCCCGCCCCCACCCGACCGCAGTCGGCTCACGAAGCAACGTTACCGAGCCGGGAGCCGTCACCCCTGGGGCACCCCGACGCAGGACGCCGCTCCGCTACCGGGTGCCACGGCCGAGGGGCGGGGTGCGGGGGCGGAGGCTCTCGCCCTGCGGGCCGAACATGACCAGGTACTCGACCGGCTCGTCGGCCCCGGCGTTCGCGACGCCGTGGGCGGTACGGGTGTCGAACTCGGCGACGTCACCGGCGCCCAGCACGAGGTCCTGCTCGCCGAGGGCCAGCCAGAGCCGCCCGTACAGGACGCAGAGCCACTCGTACCCGTCGTGGGAGGACTGCCGGGGCCGGGTCGGTGGCACGTCGGTGGCGGGCAGGACGTGCTTGTGGGCATGCAGGCCTCCCACGTACCGGGTCAGCGGCAGCACCGCCTTGTCGGGGCCGGGGCGCCGCCGCCGTGTCGCGGCGCCCGGTCCGATCGTGACGGCGGGGGCGGCCAGGGCGGCGGCAAGGGTGGCAGGGGCGGCGGGGGCGGCGGGGGCGGTGCCGGCCAGCTGGTCGAGCGAGGCGCCGTACTCCTGCGCGAGCCGCAGCAGCACCTCCAGGGTCGGTCGGCGCCGGCCGGTCTCGACCCGCGACAGCGTGCTCAGCGCGATCCCGGTCGCGAGGCTGACACCGGTGAGGGTGGCCCCGCGCTGCTCGCGCGCGGCCCGCAGCCGGGGGCCGATGGCCGCCAGTACGTCGGCCGTACGGTCGTCCGTCACCGCTGCCCGTCTCCCTCCGGTCGTACCGCTCTCTCCGCCCTGTCCTGCCAGTTTGCCAGGATGTCAAGGATGCTCGCACCGACCCGGCCCAGCGCCGCATGATCGGTGGACGACCGCACCCGCCTGTCCACCGAGGAGTCGCGATGCACCACCCCGTGCCGTCCGCCGATCCGCGCCACCGCACCGTCGAGGGGCCCGCCGGGCGCCTGCACCTGGTCGAGCAGGGCACCGGGCCGCTGGTGCTGCTGCTGCACGGCTTCCCGGAGTCCTGGTACTCCTGGCGCCACCAGCTCCCGGCCCTCGCCGCGGCGGGGTACCGGGCGGCGGCGCTCGACGTACGCGGCTACGGCCGGTCCGGCAAGCCGGCCGGGGCGGACGCCTACCGGATGCTCGACCTGGTGGCGGACAACGTCGCCGTGGTCCGTGCCCTCGGCGAGGAGCAGGCCGTGCTCGTCGGGCACGACTGGGGCGCCGGCATCGCGGCGACCTCCGCCCTGCTGCACCCCGGGGTCTTCCGCGCCGTCGCGCTGCTGAGCGTCCCCTACGCGCCGCCCGGCGGCCCCCGCCCCGGCGAGGTCCTCGCGCAACTGGGCGGCGAGAAGGAGGAGTTCTACGTCTCCTACTTCCAGGAGCCGGGCCGGGCCGAGGCGGAGATGGAGTCCGACCTCAGGGGCTGGCTCGCGGGCTTCTACGCGGCCCTGTCCGCCGACACCATGCCCGGCCGGGACGAACCGGACCCGCACTTCGTGGCCCGCGCCGGCGGCCGGCTGCGCGACCGCTTCCCCCGGGGCGCGCTCCCCGGCTGGCTGACCGAGGAGGACCTGGACGTGTACGCGGGCGAGTTCGAGCGCACCGGCATGACCGGGGCGCTCAACCGCTACCGCGCCATGGACCGCGACTGGGCGGACCTCGCCCCGTACCGCGGCGCGCCGATCGAGCAGCCGTCCCTGTTCATCGGCGGAGCGCTGGACGCCTCCACGACCTGGCTGGCCGACGCGATCGCCGCTTTCCCCACCACCCTGCCCGGCCTGGCCGCCGCCCACCTCCTCGACGGCTGCGGGCACTGGATCCAGCAGGAGCGACCCGCGGAGGTCAACCGCCTGCTGACCGAATGGCTCGACACCCTCCCGGCCTGACGGCACGCCCCGGCCGGGGCGCAGGCCCTGCGGCCGTCACCAGTCCTCTGTGGAGGAACGGGGTTCGTACGGCTCGAAGTCCCGGTGGTCAAGGAGTTCCGAGACGGAGAAGGGGTGCCGGTGGTCGGTGAGATCGTCCATCGCACCAGTCAACCGCAGGCCGCTGACACCTCCCCGGCCGACCAGGCCGACGCGGGCCCGGAGCCGCGACCGCGGGCAGGCCCGGGCCCGCGGCTCCGGCGCAGCCGTCCGGATGAGAGGATCTCGCCGAAAGTTCTGTGCGAGGAGACACCGTGGACGACCGCTCGAAGCACGACCACACCGGCTGGGAGGAGGTCGTCCTCGCGGCCCGCGAACGTGCCCGCGCCCGGCAGGCCCGCATGGTCGAACGCTTCGGACTGTCGGGTGATGTGCAGTACCACTGGTCGCTGGACGATGCGCGGATCACCTGGTCGCGCGCCGGGGAGGTGTTCCTCGCCGGCCGTCTCACCATGATCGGCAGCGTCAGCCTCGCCCAGCAGTCGTGGCTGTGGTCCTGGGCGAACGAGTCGCTTCCGCCCGCGGTCCTCGGCGACATCGAACGGGTCCGGCGGTTCGGCGAGGAGAACGACTTTCCCGTCCTGCCGTGGCCGGGCTTCGACTCCCGCCCCGAGCTCGTCGCCGAGGCCCGAATGGTCGCGGCCTCCGTGCTCGACGCCGAAGGGCTGTGGGCGGAGTCCACGGACGACGTGCAACTCCACTTCCTGGTGCACGACTTGGCACCCGTCACCGGCTGACGACGACCGGCGCCCCAGGCGGGTGCACGTCACCGACCCCCGAACACCCTCGCCCACCGACCGCGCCTCCCCCGCCCCCTCCCCCGGGGTCGCGCCGCACCGGCACCGATTCGTGACGTGCCCCTGCCTAGTTCGTTCGCGCCCCGGTGTGGTGGGATGTGCTCGAAGGGTGACGAACGCAGGTGGGGGTGCGTGGTGCGGAGCGGACGACTGCTGGGGCTGGACGGGGACGCGGCGGATCTGATCGCCGTGGGCCTGGTCCGGCTGGGGGCCGAGGAGTGGCTGGGGACGACGGGCGGGGCGCCCGCCTGGGTGGGCGGGCTGCGCGCGGCCTCGTTCGCGGACGCCTGGCTCTCCTTCGGCGACACACCCGCCCCCGGACTGCGGGTGCCCGCCTCCGCGGTGGTGCCCGCCGTCGTCGAGCAGGCCGCCGAGCTGCTGCTGCGCTCCTGCGGGGACGACGCGGCGACAGCGCTCGGGTGGCTGGGCCAGCGGTCCGCCGAGGCCCGCGAGGAGGCCGAGCGGGAGGACCAGGCCCACCCCGCCGAGCCCTGCGCGCTGACCCTGGTGTGGCACGGCGTCCAGGCGCTGACCGCCGAGGACGGACCGGCCCACCGCCTCCGCGTGGAGGAGCGGGCCGAGGCCTACGTACGGGAGCGGCACCGCCGCCAGGACGCGCTGGCAGTGGTACTGTGCTGC
The DNA here is from genome assembly GCF_040637885.1 of Kitasatospora sp. NPDC028055. Classification (NCBI taxonomy): domain Bacteria; kingdom Bacillati; phylum Actinomycetota; class Actinomycetes; order Kitasatosporales; family Streptomycetaceae; genus Kitasatospora; species Kitasatospora sp. NPDC028055. The sequence continues at coordinate 59,489 of NZ_JBEZXE010000046.1, forward strand.
GCCCGGATCGCCGCGGCCGCGCTGGTGGAGCTCAGCGAGGGCGACCCGGCCCGGGTGGACGGCTGGCTGGAGCAGGACGCGGCCCGGGCGATGCCCCTCGTCGCGCCCGTACCCCTCTGGGTGCCGGGCCGTCCCTGACGGCCGGCCGCGGCACCCAGAGGGGGAAACCGTCAGCGCGGGCCGGGGTCGCTGATCCCGGGGCGGCCGTTCTCCAGATGCCCGGCCCAGCGGCGCCGGAAGGCCGGGCCGTCCGCGGCGGCGACGGAGATGTCGTACCAGCGGTTCTCGTCGCGCAGCTCGAAGGTGAACCGGGCGTCGTCGCCGGGCCGCAGGGTACGGCCCTGCTTGGTGCCCTTGGCGTCCTTGGCGTCCTTGGCGTACGCGTTCTCGGCGGTGACGGTACGGGTCGTCTCGCCGTGGTTGGAGACCGTCACCCGCACCTTGTTCCCGGTGGGCTCGAAGCGGGCGACCAAGCCGCCCACCGTCCTGCCCTCGAACTCCTGCACCGAGCCGTTCGGCCCGTGGGCGACGAGGTGGTAGCCGGCGTCGGTCAGCGGCCAGTGGTCCTCGAAGCTGTCGCCGGCCGAGATGGTGTAGCGGCGCGGGGCGGCCGTCGGCGCCGTCCGATCGTAGACGTACAGCCAGGCGCCGACCGTGCCCTTGTTGTCCAGGTTGAGCTGGAACACCGTGGCGTCGTCGGTCTCGTCCTCGTTGACCCGCAGATCGTACGGGAGGGCGCGGGCCGGGCGGGTGCCGGGCTCCTGGGTGGGCATCCGCTGCGGCAGCGGCACCTGGTACGGCTTGCCCTGGGAGGCGATCGGCGCGGGCACGGGTATGGAGATCTTCCCCCGGTCGGCACCGGAGAAGTCGAGCGCCGAGGTGAGGTCACCGCAGACGGACCGCCGCCAGGCGCTGATGTTGGGCTCCTCGATGCCGAAGCGGGCCTCCAGGAACCGCAGCACCGAGGTGTGGTCGAAGGTCTCCGAGCAGACCCAACCGCCGCGCGACCAGGGCGAGATGACCAGCAGCGGCACGCGCGGGCCCAGCCCGATCGGCTGCAGCCCGCCACGGTCGGCGCCGGGCACCAACGGGCTCATCTCGCCCGGGTACTTGGCGAGGTCGAGCAGTTCGTCGCCGAGGCTCGCCTCCAGGTCGGTGGAGACCATGCCCTGACCGCCCGGCCGGCTGACGACCGGCGGCATCGGCGGCACGACGTGGTCGAACAGGCCGTCGTTCTCGTCGTAGTTGATGAGGAAGACCGTCCGGCCCCAGACCTCGGGGTTGGAGGTGAGCGCGTCCAGCACCAGGTTGATGTAGTACGCGCCGTCGGTGGGCGTGGCGGAGGGGTGCTCGCTGTACAGGTACGGCGGGACGATCCAGGAGACCTGCGGCAGCCGGCCGTTCTGGACGTCGGCCCGGAACTCCTTGAGCGTGTGGTCGGTCGCGCCCTTCTCCACGAGCGGACCGGAGGCGCCCTCGGCGACCTGGTAACGCTCGAAGAACATCAGCGAGTTGTCGGTGTAGTTGTCCGTCGGGGTGCCCGGCTCACCGGAGCCGCCCTGGTACAGCTTCCAGCTGACCCCGGCCTGCTCCAGCCGCTCGGGGTACGTCGTCCAGGTGTAGCCGTTCTTGCCGTTGCGCTCCTCCAGGCCGGGCCCGTTGGGCTTGCGGCCGTACGCGTTGCGCGGGTCGCTGGTGCCGGTCCACAGGTAGATGCGGTTGGGCGCGGTGTCGGCGTGGACGGAGCAGAAGTACGAGTCGCAGACGGTGAACGCGTCGGCGAGGGCGAAGTGGTACTTGAGGTCCTGACGCTTGAGGTACCCCATCGTCATGACGTCCTGCTTCTGGTTCACCCACTGGTCGTGGCGCCCTTCGTTCCAGGCGAGGTGACCGCTGCTCCACCCGTGGTCCGTCCCGGCCTGGTGCTCGGTGGTGTTCCTCGGGTCGATGTACCAGGGCAGCACCTCCTTCTCGGAGGCCGGCAGGCCGCGGTCGTGGTAACGGCCGGTCCTGACCGCGGCGGCGGGCTGGTGCCAGTTCGGCCGGCCGTCGGGCAGTGCCGTGGGCCGCGGGTCGTCGAACCCGCGCACCCCGCGGAGGGTGCCGAAGTAGTGGTCGAAGGAACGGTTCTCCTGCATCAGGATGACGACGTGTTCGACGTCCTTGATGGAGCGGGTCCGGCTGATCGCGGGCAGGGCCAGCGCCTTGCCGACCACGGGCGGCAACGCCCCGAGGCCCGCGGCAGCGGCGGACGCGCCGCCCAGCTGGAGAAAACGGCGCCTGTCGATGGAGGCCACGTGATGTCCTTCCCAGTCGTGCCATGCATGGGTGTTCCGAGAAGGCTCGAACATAGGCAGCGCACACGGGCCGTACACAGTCCGCCGGCGAACGCCGCGTGAGCTTTCGGCCAACTGTTGTCCAGTCAACTTCCCGCCGGGGCGGCCTACTCCAGTTCCCGCCGCACCCCGGGCGGCCGGAAACGCGAAAAGCCCCCGCCGGGTTCACCCGGCGGGGGCTTTTCTGAATGATTGTTCGGCGGCGTCCTACTCTCCCACAGGGTCCCCCCTGCAGTACCATCGGCGCTGTGAGGCTTAGCTTCCGGGTTC
>NZ_JBEZXE010000047.1:0-61310 GCF_040637885.1 Kitasatospora sp. NPDC028055
CCGGAGAACCGGGCGGCCATTCTCCAGGAGCCATCGAGGGCAACCACGCCATCAGCCACACCCGGTCCTCCCGGACCGACCAACATTCTTAAGGACCAGCCATGGCGAAGGTGGGCTGGAGATCCGTAAGGGACTGCGGCACTTTGCGCCGGGGGCGAAGGTGTGGATAGCACCGCCGGCCTGGGGCGACGGCGGCGAACGCGTCATTGTGGCTGGACGTCATCGGGGTAACCACCGTCGCTACATGCGGATCGTGATCGAGAGCCGATTCCTGGTGAACTTCCGGGTCCGTGCCGTCTACAGCCTGGCGCTGGTGCGTGCGTTGACAGAGGCGGAGCCTGGTGAGGAGAAGGAGTTCGGCGCCCACTTCCTGTGGCCCCTGGAACAGGCGGAGAGCTGGGCGCGGTCCTGGAACACACCGAAGATGGAGGCCCTGGTGGACGGCCACCGCAGTCGGGCCCACCTGGTCACCGATCCTCCGCCCATGGAGCTGCAGCTCGACGGCGTCACCTACTACCTGGCTCATTTCAATGCCCGTGGGGCCCGCTACTCGCCGGAGCCGCCACCGGTGGAGCCGTCGCCGACGACTGGCTGAGGGAAGCGACCGGCTCCTTTCCGGAGTGGATCAAGGTCATGCGATGATCACGTTCCATGGCTCGGGGAGATCTGACGGACACCCAATGGGCAGTGCTGGAACCGCTGCTGCCGCGGGGCATCAAGACCGGTCGGCCGCCGGTGCACACCAAGCGGAAGCTGATCAACGGCATACGGTTCCGAACCCGCACGGGCATCCCGTGGCGGGATCTCCCAGAGCGGTACGGACCGTGGGAGACGGTGTACGGGCTGTTCCGCCGCTGGCAGCGCGACGGCACGTGGCACCGGATTCTCGAACAGCTCCAGGCTCGGGCTGATGCGAAGGGTCTGATCACCTGGGACATCTCGGTAGACTCCACGATCACTCGCGCGCACCAGCACGCGGCTGGTGCGCGCAAAAGGGGGACCTACAGGTCGAGCCGCCCGGCGGAGTGTTCGCCGAGCCCGGAGACCATGGCCTCGGGCGCTCTCGCGGTGGACTGACCACCAAGATTCACCTGGCGGTCGAGCAGGCGCAGAAGCTGATGTCGCTCGTAATCACGGCAGGACAGCGCGGGGACTCTCCGCAGTTCCAGGTCGTCCTGGGCCGTATCCGCGTGCCACGCCTTGGTCCGGGACGGCCGCGCACCCGGCCGGACAAGGTCCGCGCCGACAAGGCGTACGGCTCGCGCGCGAACCGCGTCTACCTACGCAGACGCCGCGTCGGCTGCACGATCCCGGAGAAGCGCGACCAGATCGCCAACCGCAAGAAGCGCGGCTTCCATGGCGGGCGGCCGCCGAAGTTCGACAAGGACGACTACAAGAAGCGCCACGCGGTGGAGTGCGGGATCAATCGCCTCAAGCGCCACCGCGCGGTCGCGACCCGGTACGACAAACTCGCCGTCCGCTACGAAGCGACCGTGCTGGTCGCAGCCATCAACGAGTGGCTGTGACCAGCACTTTCGAAACACGCCCTAGGACTCCCCCTGCGACGTTGCAAGGGTCCGCGATCACCCCCACGCCTCACTTGAACGCGTTCAAAATCGCGCTACAGTGTTCCTCGGCAAGGTTTTGAACACGTTCGAAACACGAAGGGGAGTAGTCCCGTGGACTACACAGTCATCAGCTACGCCGTCTATCTGCCGGTCGCCACCGGGGTGACGGTCTGGGTGGCCCGCACGCTCAGCCGGAACGGCCGGATCTTCCTGGCGGACGTGTTCGCCGGGGACGACCGGCTCGCCGACGCGGTCAACCACCTGCTCGTGGTCGGCTTCTACCTGATCAACCTCGGGTTCGTCGCGCTCTGGATGCGCAACGACGAGCAGGTGGGCGACGTCCAGGGCATCTTCAACGCCCTGTCCTACAAGCTCGGCACCGTCCTGCTGGTACTCGGGGCGATGCACCTCGGCAACGTCTACGTGCTCAACCGGATCCGCCGCCGGGGCGCCCAGGAGCGCGAGCCCATGGCAGCGTCGCGCCCGCCGGTCCCGGCGCAGGGCCGCGTCAAGCCGGGCGTGGCGTGACCGCGCACGGGTACGAGCCGCCGCCCGTGCAGCGGCTCACCGTGCTCCACGATCCCGCCTGCCCGCTCTGTCGCGGCCTCACCTCCTGGCTGCGCGGGCAGTGGCAGCTCGTCCCGCTGGAGTTCGTCGCGGCCGCCTCCCCCGAGGCCCGCGAGCTCTTCCCCGGGCTCGACCACGACGCATCGCTCGGCGAGATCACCGTGGTCGGCGACACCGGCGAGGTGTGGCGCGGCCACCACGCCTTCGTCGCCTGTCTCTGGGCGCTGGCCGACCACCGGCCGCTCGCCCGGCGGCTCGCCACGCCGGCCGGTCTCCCGCTCGCGCGGGCCGCCGCCTTCGCGGCCGCCCGGATCCGCGCGGTTACCAAGGGGCCGACCCGCGACTGCCGGCCCGACGCGTGTGACGTCCCAGCTCGTGCGGCCGAGTAGGGTGCTGCTCCTCAGGAAGGGTGGGTGCAGTGCCCATGACCCGCGAGACGGCGGTCGGGCCGGTGCAGAAGGTCATGCACGCCGAGTGCTCCAAGGCCGAGACGGCACGGTTGTTGGAGCAGCTCGACCGGGCTCTCGCCTGCCCGACCGGCTAGTGGCCGCAAAGTCAGTGGCATTGCGCCTGGCGGTTGAAGGACGCGTTCCCGGCCTCCCGCCAGATCCCGCTCGCCGCCTTCTCTCGTTCTCACTTCTCTCGTGCTCTCGCCGAAGGGTGTTGCCGAGGCGTCACCAGGAGGTGGTGTCGTCCATCGGCTGCTGCCAGTAGGTGACCTTGAGGGAGTCGTCGACGAAGACGCCCTCGGCGGGCAGCGAGGGCTGGGATCCGGCGCCGACGCTCTCGTTGCCGGACGGGCCGTGGAAGTAGACGGCCAGGGAGTTCACCGTCTGGCCGTTGGTGCTGTCGGTGCTGTCGGTGCCGTCGGTGGAGGACAGGTTCACGGAGGCGTAGCCGGACTCGCCGGGCTTGAGCGTGACGACGGCCTGCGGCTTGGAGTCGGCGATCACCGGGGGCACGGACTGGGCCTCCCCGAACCGGACCTCCGGGTAGCCGTACAGGAAGCACCTGCCGCTGCCGGTGTTGGTGACCGTGAGCAGCATGTGGTTCACGGGGCGGTTCAGCGGGGCGGCCGTCGTCCTGGTGTTGTCGCCTGTGCAGGTGGCCGACTTGGCCACCTCCGACGCCTGCGCGCCGGACGACGTGGACGCGGGGGCGTTCGCTCCGGGCTTCGCACCGGTGGATGCGGGCCCGGTGGCCGAGGGCTTTCCGGCGCTGCCGGTCGGAACGGCGGGCACCGGCGTGGTGCTCGACGCCCTTCGGAAAGCGGTCGAACCGTTCGTCGACCGGATGACCGAAGCCTGCGAGACGGTCCGTCCCAGCCGCCGGACCACACACCCTGCTGGGGAAACGGGAACGGCAAAAGGGCCCCTGACCTGCGGGAACGAGGCGCCCTTGGAACCCCGAAACGGGACGCCGAGGGGCTTCGCGGACCCTTGCGTCCCGCCGTCAGTGCGGCTGCCGGTCGGACCTCTCGTTGTCCTGCATCGCCCCGAAGGCAGCGCGCTTCGCCGCATCGATCCCGGCGGCGGTGTTGCCGATCGGTGTTGCCGCCCCGGAAACGGGGGCGCAACGGGGGCCGGACTGTCCATGCTGTGACGCACCGTCAGCTCGGTCCGACTGGCGGGCAGGTCGTGGTCGGCGGAGGCCGCCACGGATCGAGGAGGTTCACGGTGCGGCGTCCGCTGCTGTCGACCAGGGCGACCCTGGTACTGCTGATCGGCGTGCTCACGGGGATAGGCGCGGGCGTCCTGGCCGCCGCTGGGGGTGTGCACGCGACCCAGTGCGTGCTGTACGGCGCCGGGGCCTTCGGCGTCAGCGTGCCCTTCGTCGACCGGCTCGTCGCCGGTCCGGAGCAGGAGCCCGCCGAGAAGGCGCCGGCCGAACGGGCCCCGGCCGGAACGGCTCCGGCCGGAACGGAGCCCAGTTCCTGACACCGGCGCGGCCCGGGCCCCGGGCTCCCGGTCCCCGGGCCGCGACCGGACCGACGTGCCGATACACCGACACGCCGACACACCAACACACCGATACTGCAAGGATGGTGCCGTTGTGGAGCCCGTAGGACGCAGGGGGTGACCGGGTGGGGAACTTGCAGCCGCTGAGCCCCGATCTGAACGAGGAGTGCCGTGCCTTCGCCGAGGCCCTGCGCAGTCTGTTCGCCGGGCTGTGGCCCGCGGTGTCGGTGCGCCGCTACGGCTCGCGCCGACACCTGAGCCCGGGGGCGCTGTCCCGCTATCTGTCCGGGCAGCGAATCCCGTCCTGGCAGTTCGTCCAGGACCTGCTCACCGACGTGGGCGCCGACCGGGGCACCGTCGCCACCTTGGAGACCGTCGAGCTCCTCCGTTCCCTGCACGCGGCCGCGCTGCGGACCAGTGCCTCGGTGGGCCACGCCGTGCAGCAGCTGCAGTTCCAACTGGCCGAGGCAGACCGGCTGTCGAGGCGCTCGGCCGCGCACAGCGACGTCCTGGGCGACGCCCTGCTCGACAAGAACCACCGCATCGCCGATCTGGAACTGCGCCTCAACCAGCTGGAGAGCGACTGGGCACGCGAGCGCGCCCGCGCGGACGAGATCGCCGTCTACGTCGACGACCGCGAGGACCTGCTCCTGGAGAAGCAGGACCTGGAGAAGGAGGTCGCCCGGCTGGAGGCCGAGTTGGGCGAGGCGCTCCGGCGCCGGCTCGCCGCCGAGGCCCGCTGCGAGCTACTGGAACGCCAGCTGATCGCGGCGGAGCAACAGGCCGGCGAGGACCCGCTGCGGATCGAGGCGGTCGCGGCCGATACCGCCGTCCCGGCCGTCACCGGTCGGCCGAGGGTCCTGGTGGTCGACGACCAGCCCTCGAACCTGGTGGCCCTGGAGGCCGTCCTCGCGGCCGCCGACTGGGACGTCCTGGCCGTCACCTCCGGTCCGGACGCGCTCAAAGCGCTGCTCCAGCACAACGACATCGCCGTCATCGTCCTGGACGTGCAGATGCCCGGCATGGACGGCTACGCGACCGCGGCCCAGATCAAGGGCCGCGCACAGACCCGCGACATCCCGATCATCTTCGTCACCGCGATCGGCTCCGACCCGGAGAACACCCTGCGCGGCTACGACGCGGGGGCGGTCGACTTCATCGTCAAGCCCTTCGACCCCTGGCTGCTGCGCGCCAAGGTCACCGCCCTGACCGGCATGTACCTGAGCTACCGCGGCACCCCCCGTCCCGCCCCCGCGCACCGGCCTCAGCACCCCACCACCGACTGGCTCCTGCCCTCCACCGCCGCCCCCGCTCCCGCTCCCCCGCACCAGCCGTCCTGACCCCGGGCCTTTCTCGTGGCGCAGTCGGGGTCGCGGGGGTCTTCCAGGTCTTCACGCGTCGAAACGAGACGCCCTCGCAGAGAATGACCGACCAGGGTTCAGCCCACGACCGCGCCATTGCCGACGCCGATGAGCTGCTCGTACGAGGTGCGGTACTCCCTCAGCGCCTCTCCACGGAAGAGCGCCAGTTCCTCCGCCGTGAGCGGGGCGGTCCGCGCGGCGATCTCCCCCAGGGACTCACCCGCACAGGCCGCGGTCAGCGAGTACCCGGCCCCTCGGTCGCAGCAGACCTGAACCAGTGCCGCGCGGACACGAGGGTCATCGCTCTCGCCCAGGTACATGGCGGCGTCCACCCGCTCATCCTCACGCGCTCCAGAATCCAGCACGAGCTTGATCAGTGGCTCAATCCGCCATGCCTCCATGCGAACATCCTGCCCGATCAACCCGACGAGTGGCGCCGGTCGGACGCGCGGAGCACACGGGGCGAACGTGGTCTGATGCGGCACTAGCAGGGCGCGGTGGGGCTACGGGTGACGTGCACCGTCGTCCAGTCCGCCGTTCCCCGATCAGGGCTGAACTCGAGCCGTTGGGAGTCACCGCCCAGGAGTTCGGCGCACACCGTGCCCTCGGCGTTCACGGAGCCGTCCACGTTCTGCAGCGTGACGACGATTCCGAACTGCCTGGCGAGCCCGGTGTTCGGATCGTGCGAGGTCACATCGAGAAGGAGGTCGACGGTCGTGGTGTTGGCGGGGTTGGCCAGGCTCATCCTGACGCTGTAGTCGCCGATCGTGCAGGTCTGGGCGAGCGCCTTCTGCTGCGCTGCCGCCGTCCGGACGGCGGCAGCGGAAGCCGATGCGGACGCTGCCGCCGACGCGGACGCCGATGCCGCAGCAGAGGCCTCGCCCCGCGCAGCGCCCGACGCCCCCGTGGACGCCGACGACGACGCCTCCGTGCCGACCCGGCCGGAACCACCACCGGTTCCCGGCCTCGCCAGCGCGGCCGCCAGCACACCGTCGGGGGACACCGCCGGCTGCGGCCTGCCGTCCTCCGGCGTCAGCTCCTGGGCGCTCACCGGACCGATGCGACAAGCCAGATCGCGATCGGTGACGCTGTCCAGGATGCTGGCGGCGGCGATAGTGTGCCGGCCGGGCGGCACATAGTAGACCGTGCGGCCGGCGTCGAAGGCGTGGCGCTCGGTACTCGTGCAGGCGAGGTCGATCGTGTACGCCAGCATGCGGGGAGAGCGGTTGTCGACCGATAGCGCGCACCGCTCCGTTCGCATCCGACCGCCCAGGACGGGATCGACGCCTTCCGATGCACACAGGATGAGTCCCACCTCCGCACTGCGGTCCCGATCCGGCACCGAGGAGGAGCAACCGGACAGCATGGTGACCGCCACCAGTGCCGCGGTGACGCAGGCGGAGTTCCCGGCGGAGGTCACGGCGGAGGCGGCCAGGGAAGCGAAGGGGTGATCCTCAGCTCGGGCGGGACCCGGTTCCGGGGCCGGAGTGCGGGCGCGATCAGCCGCGGGGCGCCATCTCGTCGAGGAGGTGGGCGAGTTCGGCAGGCCTGGTGAACATGGGCCAGTGGCCGGAGTCGATGTCGACGAAGTCGACGTGCTCGGCCCGGGCGAGTTCCGGGGCCTCGCCGGCGGCGATCCACTCCCGGGCCTGCTGCGGGGTGAACTCCGGGCAGACCAGCACGACCGGGACCTGGTAGCGGCGTCGGTCCGTCAGCCGGACCACGCCCCTGGCCACCTGTTCGGGGACGGGGACGGCCTCGGCGGCGATGCGGCGGCGGAGCTCCTCGTCGAGGTCGGCGCTGTCGGCCCCCTCGAACGGGCCCCAGCCGGGGAAGGGCATCGCGCCGTCGTGGATGGCGAAGAAGTCGGCGTAGGGCCGGCCGTCCTGGTGGGGGAAGCCGCCGATCAGCGCCAGTTTGGCGACCCGGTCCGGGCGGGCGTCGGCGGCGAGCCAGCCGAGGGTGGCGGCGGCCGAGTGCGCTACGACGAGGGGCTTCTCCTCGGCGGCGTCCACGGCGGCGAGGACTGCGGCGAGCTGGTCGTCGAGCGTGGCGGACGAGCGTCCGTCGCCCTGGCCCGGCAGGGTCACGGGCCGCGGGCGGTGCCCCAGCGCCTCCAACGCGGGTACCACCGCGTCCCAGGCGCTGCCGTCGAGCCAGAGGCCGCCGATGAGCAGGATGTCCACGGTGGGACTCACTTCCTTGGTCGAGGTTTGCGGGGAGGCAGCGGGAGGAGGCCGCGACCGTCCCGGAGCGGACGCGCCGCGCCGCGCCGCGCGGACAGCGTACGCACCTACCGGATCGACCGGGTGCAGGCGGCCGAGGAACTCCCGGCCGGATTCCGGATGCCCGAGGGCCTCGACCCGGTCGCGGTGCTGGAGCAGCACCTGGCCGCCGCCCTGGCCGTCCGTCTCACCGCGGCCGTGTCCGGACCTGCGGCACCGTCCCGTCCCCGCCCCCTGAACCCCGGTGCGGGCCAGAGCACTTGGCGCCCGCCGCCGCTGCTGGCAGGATACCGGGGCGACGGGACAGTGGACGAACCACCGGAGGGCGAACTGTGAGCATCCACGTCAGCTACGAGCTGACGGCCGAGGAGGAGTACCGCGGGGTGCGGCGGGCCTACCGGCGCCGCTTCGCGGTGGTCCGGACCTGCTGCGCGGTGCTCGCGGCCTGCGGCATCGCCCTGCTGGTGACGGGTGGCCAGACGGTGCTCGGCGTGGTGCTGGTGGTGGTCGCGCCGCTGCTCGCCTTCTGGCAGTCGTTCGTCACCAGGCTCCGCGTCGCCCGCCACCGGGCGCAGTACCCCGGCCCGCTGACCATCACCTTCGCCGACAGCGGCTGCGCCTTCACCACCGGGGGCTTCCGGCAGGCGTTCTCCTGGTCGCGCTTCTCCCGGATCACAGACGACCGGGACCACCTGTACCTCTACGCCCGCGGCGAACTCCCGGTGGCCGTACCGAAGAGCGAGTTCCACCCCTACGAACTGGGCGAACTGCTGCGGGTGTTGCGGTCCCGGCCGAACTACCGCCCGCCCCGGCACTCTTCCTGAGGCACGGTCAGAGCGAGTAGCCGCGCGGCCGCATGGCGGTCGAGAGCCCCAGCGCGCCGCGGACGGCCTGGTCCGGGTCCATGGCGGCGTGGTCGGCCTCGCGGGCGGCGTCCATCTGGTGGTGGATCTCGGCGCGGGTCGTCCCGGCCGCCGCCGCCTGCCAGGCGGACACGGCCTTGCGGTGCTGGTCGAGCACGACGGCGAACTGCTGCTCGGCCCCGGCCGGTGCTCCGGCCTTTCGTAGTTCGTCCACCACATGCGGCTCGGCCGTGGCCATCTCGCCCGCCCAGGCGGTCAGGTGGTCGTTGGTCGACTCCGCCGCGTCCAGACCGACCGAGGAGGCGTTGTCGTAGGAGCGCACGGCGTCCAGGTAGCGGCGCTGCTCGGCGGTCAGGCGGGAGGTGTCGGCGCGCAGCGGGCGGGTGAGCGGGATGCTCCGGCCCAGGTAGAGGCAGGTCGCGACCGGGTGGTCCTTGAGGTCCTGCTCCCGCGGGGGCACGAGGGTGATGACGGCGTTGTCCGGGAGGGCCCAGAAGTCCGGGTTGTAGTCCGCGAAGGGCTCCCGGCAGGCCAGTTGCGAGGCGGTGGCGAGGTCGTTGTGGCGGACCTGGTCGGGGTCGAGGGCGGCCTGGGCGACCACTTCGCCGCGGTGCGGCTCGGTGCACGTCACGGGCAGCACGTCACGGCCCGGCCCGTCCGGGGCATCGTGATGGGCCTGGAGGTAGCTCGCGGAGGGGTTCCGGAAGCAGGTGCCGGGCGCGAGCGAGGTCAGCGCCACCGGACTCTCGCGGTCATCCGACGGGGAGGCGAGGACCACGGCCAGTCCGGCGGCCAGCAGCACGCAGCCCGCGATCCCGGTCCACATCCACGCCCGGGCACGCGGGCCACGCCCCGAACGCCCCGCACGCCCCGTACGCCCCGCACGCCACCCCGCCCCGGCCGCGGTCGGCGCGGCGTCCGTGAGCCGGCCCGGCCCGTCGGAGGGGTGCTGTTCGGCACTCGGTGGCGGCTCGGCCGGACTTGACACGCGGAACCCCTTCATGAAGATCACCCGATACGACTGCGAGACCCTACTCCAGCGGTCGCCGAAGGATCCGGTCGGGCATCGGCATCCTCCGCGTCCGAGCTGTGCCCACCGGCGCTGGACCCCCGGCCCGCTGGCATGTCCGCGGCCGAAAGTTCGCAGGTCAAAGCTCTGTTCATGCGGCCCGGACCGGTCTAGCATTCCGGGTCACAGCAGCCCCACCACCCCCTCGCGGGGCTGCTGGGCAGACCGGCCACGCCCCCACGTCGGCCGGTGCCTCCCACGGCCGGGACCGCGGGCCTCCCCCCGTCCCCGCGGTCCCGGCCGGCCCGCACGCTGTCGGTGGTGGCCACTACAGTCGGCTACCGACGAGCGGACGGACGGACGAGCAGGCGCGGAGTGGCGGAAGTGACGGATCTCGCGGGGGACTTCGAGCACGACGGCGAGCGCCGTCGAGCCCACCGGGCCGTCCTCGACCACCTCCTCGCCCTGGTCGCCACTTCCCCGCTGGGGGACATCCTGGTGCTGCGCGGAAGCATGGTGATGCCGGCCTGGGTGGGGGCCGACGCACGGGAGCCCGCCGACCTCGACTGGATCGTCCCGCCGCCACCGCTGATCCCCGTCGATCCCGGGCACCCGTACCCGTACGTGGCGGAGCCGGCCACCCTCCAGCAGTGGCCGGAAGCCGCCGACGGCGCTGCCCGGTACGAGATCTGGAGCTTCGAGGAGGTCGACACGCCCGGTCTGCGACCCGCGCTCGCACCCGAAGGACTGCACTGGATCGGCGCGGCGGAGCCGGAGGCCGACCCGCCCCACCGGACGCTGCTCGACCTGGTGCGTGAGCAGCCGACGGCCGCCCCGGGGCTGGTCCTCGACCCGGCCGCCGCCCGGCTCGACGGCACCTGGACCTACGCGGAGTACGACTCCCCGGGCATCCGCCTGGCCATCCCCTGGCGGGCCGACGGTCTCCCGCCCGGCGAGGTGACACTGGACTTCGCCCGCGACGAGCGGCTCCCCGAGGCCCCCGTGTGGACGGCGGTCCCCCGTGGCGACAGCGCTGCGCCGACCCCCGTACGCACCGCGAGCCGTGAGCTGTCGCTCGCCTGGAAGCTGTTGTGGCTGCACGCCGACTCCGCGACGGAGGGCCGCGCCGAGCCCAAGGACCTCTACGACGCCGTCCTGCTCGCGGAGGCCGCCGGCACCGGCCCCTCCCCGCAGCTGCTGCACCGGGTGTTCCGCCGAGGACCCGTCACCCCGGCGGGCGGGACCACCTTGCACCTGGACTCGCTGGCCCTCCCGCCCGGGGCCTGGGACGACTTCCGGGCACGGCACCCCAGGGTCCGGGGCACGGCCCAGGACTGGCTGACCCGTCTGCGCCGGGCACTGAACGGGCGCTGACCGACCGAAGGGGCCCTACCGCACCACCGTCGCCGGGCCGGTCTCCCGGGCACGGGCGACCGGGGCAGCTTGACCGGAATCTGATGAGGCGCCATATTACTTTCATGACGCAGCACCCCGAGACCGGCCCCGCCGCCCCCAGCATCGAGCAGGTCCGTCGGCAGATCGCCCGCTACGGCCTGTCGGCCGATCCGCAGGCGATCCTGGTCGCGGCCCGGCTGATGACGGCGGGGGCGCGGCTCGGGCAGGCCGGAGAGGTGCACTTCGGGCGGTTCGGCCTGTCGACCGGCCGGTACCGGCTGCTGGCGGACCTGGAGGACCACGGCGGCGAGAAGTCGCCGTCCCAGCTCGCGGCGACCCTCGGGGTCTCCCGGGCGACCGTGACCGGCCTGGTCGACGGGCTGGAGCGGGAGGGGCTGGTGGTCCGCCGGCCGTCGGCCGAGGACGGCCGTGGCAACGTGGTGATCCTGACCGCGCGCGGCGCCGACCGGCTGCGCGAGCTCGCCCCCGAGCACTTCGCCCGGATGCAGTCGCTGGTCGGCGGTCTCAGCGTCGAGGAGCGCGCGACCTTCCTGGACCTGCTGGCCCGGGTCGTCGCGGGCATCGACGCCCTCGCCGAGGACTGACGCCCCCACACCGAGGACCGACACCCCGCCCCGAGGGCGGCAAGCACCACCCGAGCCCGAGGCGGGCCGCCGAGCGGTCCGCCTTCTCTTCACCCCAATAGTTAGGTACCTAAGTACAAATACTTAGGCGCCTCACCAGATCCATCGAGGAGCAACCGTGAGCAAGAAGGCCCCCGGGGCACCCCCGCCCTTCGTCCTCTGGCGGGAGGTCCTGACCTCCTACGCGATGCCCGCCGTCAGCGCCGGGATCGGCGGAGCCGCCACCCAGCAGCCCCAGCTGATCGTCGCCGCGTTCACCACCATCGGCGGCACCTCCGCCCTGGTGGCCGCCGTGCTGGGCGCCGCCCTCCGCCGCCGCTCGGCCCGGGCCGCACCGACCCGGACGCCCCGGACACCCCGGACGCCCCGGGCGCTCGCGGCCGCCGCCTCCGGGCTGCTCGCCGCCGCCCTCGGCCTCGCCGTCGGCCTGGCCGCCGCGCGCTGGCTCCCGCACCTCCCGCCGCTCGCCGACAGCCCCTGGCCACGGCGGCTGCCCGTCGACCTGCCGGTCTCCTCGGCGATCGCCGGGACCATCACCACCTGGCGCTGGCGCGCCAACCGGCCCGCCCGGGAGCCGCAGCACCGGCTCCCCGCCGACACCACGACCAACGCCAACACCAACGCCAACACCACCCGACCCGAAAGGCAGACGTCATGATCGTCATCATGGGCGCCGGAGGCGCCACCGGCGGTGCCACCCTGCGCAGCCTGGCCGCCCTCGGCGTACCGACCCGCGCCCTCAGCCGCGACCCCGCCCGACTGGCCGCCGCGCTGGACGACCACACGCTCGCCCGGACCACCACCCTCCCGGCCGACGCCGCCGACCCTGGCTCGCTGCGCCGGGCGTTCCAGGGCGCGCGCCAGCTGTTCCTCACCATGGCCAACGGCCCGCGCCAGGTGCAGTACGAACTGGCCGCGATCGAGGCGGCCGTCGACTGCGGCGTGGAGCACATCGTCAAGGTGTCCGCCCCCGCCGCGGAACCGGACTCCCCGGTCGCCGTCTCCCGGGGCCATCACCGGATCGAGGAGCACCTGCGGTCACTGCGCGTCACCACGACCGTCCTGCGGCCGTACGCCTTCCTGCAGAAGCTGCTGCTCCTGGCGCCCGGCGTGGCGGCCGGCGGGGTGCTGCACGGCGCGATGGGGCAGGCCCGGTGCAACTACGTGGACGTCCGGGACATCGGCGACGCCGCGGCGGAGGTGCTGACCCGCCCGGAGCTGGCCGGCGGCAGCTACCCGCTCACCGGCGGGCGCGCCTACAGCCACCCGGAGCTCGCCGCGCTGCTGGGCGAGCTGCTGGGCCGACCGGTCCGCTACCTGGACCTGGCGCCCGGCGAACTGCACGCCCACCTGGTCGGCCGGGCCGCGATGCCGGACTGGCTGGCCGCCCACGTGGTGGAGATCCAGCAGCTCGCGGTGGTCCGCAAGGAGGTGCCGGACGACACTTTCACTCGTCTGACCGGGCGCCCCCCGCGCAGCCTGACGGCCTTCCTCGACGAGCACCTGCGCCTCTTCCACTGACCGTCCGACCCCCGGGCGGTGCCGCGCCCGGCACCGCCCGGCACCGCCCGGCCCGGCCCGCCACCCGAACGGAGCAGCATTTCCTGTGGCATGGGTCACGATCGGAAAGTCGACCTGACGATCCATCAATTCGACTGACGAATCGTCACATCGATACGAACGGGCATCAGTTGTTGACTGACGTGGCGTCAGATTTGGCCGTTCAAGGCCAAGTTGAGCCTTCTGCGGCCCACTGCCGGCTCGCCGCCCCGGGGCTACCATCGGTCGGGTTGTCCGCTCCGGCCCCGGAGCGGGGTCACCCGTCGCACAGGTGATCCCGCCGCCCCAGGGGCCGGACATCGGTAGGAACGGGGCGAGGACAGAGGAGCGCACGGGCTGCCATGACCGCTGAACCGAGCCACCCGAAGCAGAACGCCACGCCACTGCGGCCCGCGCCGGAGCCGGTGCCGGACTCCACGCCGCCGCGGCCCGCGCCGCCCCGGGCCCTGTTCCCCGGCCGCCCGGCCGCCGCCCCGCGCACCCTGGTCGACGTGCTGGACGCCACCGTGCGCGCCCACCCCGACGAGCCGGCCCTCGACGACGGGCGCACCGTGCTCAGCTACCGGGCCCTGGCCGCCGAGGTCGAGCAGCTGCGCCGTCGCCTGGCCGCCGCCGGGATCGGCCCCGGCGACCGGGTCGGCGTCCGGGTGCCCTCCGGCACCAACGACCTGTACGTCTCGATCCTCGCCGTGCTCGCCGTCGGCGCCGCCTACGTCCCGGTGGACGCCGAGGACCCGGACGAGCGCGCCCAGCTGGTCTTCGGCGAGGCCGCCGTGGCCGCCGTGCTCGGCGCCGGGCGCGCCCTGAGCGGCACCGCGGAGCGCGCGCCCGCCCCGGAGCGCCGCCCCTCCCCCGCCGACGACGCCTGGATCATCTTCACCTCCGGCTCCACCGGAAAGCCCAAGGGCGTCGCGGTCACCCACCGCAACGCCGCCGCCTTCGTCGACGCCGAGGCCGCGCTCTTCCTCCAGGAGGAGCCGATCGGCCCCGGCGACCGGGTGATGGCCGGCCTGTCGGTCGCCTTCGACGCCTCCTGCGAGGAGATGTGGCTGGCCTGGCGGCACGGCGCCTGCCTGGTGCCCGTCCCCCGCTCCCAGGTGCGCAGCGGCGCCGACCTGGGCCCCTGGCTGGCCGAGCAGGAGATCACCGTGGTCTCCACCGTCCCGACCCTGGCCGCGCTGTGGCCCGCGGAGGCGCTCAACGAGGTCCGGCTGCTGATCTTCGGCGGCGAGGCCTGCCCGCCCGAGCTGGTGCAGCGCCTGGTCACCGAGGGCCGCGAGGTGTGGAACACCTACGGCCCGACCGAGGCCACCGTGGTCGCCTGCGCCGCCCTGCTGACCGGTGACGGCCCGGTCCGGATCGGCCTGCCGCTGGACGGCTGGGACCTCGCCGTGGTCGACGAGGCCGGGCAACCGGTCGCCCCCGGCGGCACCGGGCAGCTGGTGATCGGCGGGGTCGGCCTGGCCCGCTACCTCGACCCGGAGAAGGACGCCGAGAAGTACGCCCCGCTGCCCTCGCTGGGCTGGGAGCGCGCCTACCGCAGCGGTGACCTGGTCCAGGCCGACCCGGCCGGCCTGCTGTTCCTCGGCCGCACCGACGAGCAGATCAAGCTCGGCGGGCGCCGGATCGAACTCGGCGAGGTGGACGCCGCCCTGCAGGCGCTGCCCGGCGTGGCCGGCGCGGCCGCGGCCGTACGAACCGCGCGCGGCGGCAACCAGCTGCTGGTCGGCTACCTGGTGCTCCAGGACGGCTTCGACCGCGAGCGGGCCGTGGAGCGGCTGCGCGCCGAGCTGCCCGCCGCCCTGGTGCCGCTGCTCGCGCCGGTCGACGCGCTGCCCACCCGCACCTCCGGCAAGGTCGACCGCAACGCCCTGCCCTGGCCGCTGCCCGAGCTGGAGGCCGCCGGGCCGGGCGAGCGGCTGTACGGCACCGAGGCCTGGCTGGCCGAGCAGTGGTCGGAGATCCTCGGCGTGCAGGTGGCCGGGGCCCGGGAAGACTTCTTCGCCATCGGCGGCGGCAGCCTGGCCGCCGCCCGGCTGACCACCCTGCTGCGCACCCGTTACCCGAACGCCGCGGTGCTGGACATCTACCAGCACCCGACGCTGCGCAAGCTCGCCCGCCACCTGGAGCGCACGGCCACCGCCGACGGCGAGGCCCGTACCGTCACCCTGGTGCCGACCAGGGCCAAGCTGCTCCAGCTGCTCCTGCTGGTCCCGCTGTTCACCGTGGTCGGCCTGCGCTGGACGGTCGCCCTGCTGGCCGCCGGGAACCTGCTCGCGCACGTCGGCGCCTATCCGTGGGCGCCCACCGCCTCCTGGTGGGTGGTCGGTGCGGGCGCGCTGCTGCTGTACAGCTCGCCGGGCCGGCTCGCGATCGGGGCCGGCGGCGCCCGGCTGCTGCTGCGCGGCCTGCGCCCCGGCCGCTACCCGCGCGGCGGCGCCGTGCACCTGCGGCTGTGGGCGGCCGAGCGGCTCGCCGAGCTGAGCGGCGCGACCGAGCTGAGCGGCGCCTGGCTGGTCCCCTACGCCCGGGTGCTGGGTGCCAAGGTCGAGAAGGAGGTGGACCTCCACTCGCTGCCGCCGGTGACCGGGATGCTCAAGCTGGGCCGGGGCTGCGCCGTCGAGGCCGAGGTCGACCTGTCCGGCTACTGGCTGGACGGCGACCGGCTGGAGGTCGGCCAGATCAAGGTCGGCGCCGACGCGGTGGTCGGCACCCGTTCGACGCTGCTGCCCGGTGCCCGGGTCGGCAAGCGCGCCCAGGTGCTGCCCGGCTCCAGCGTCACCGGCCAGGTGCCGACCGGCCAGCGCTGGGGCGGCGCGCCCGCCGTCAAGCTGGGCCGGGCCGAGTGGTCCTGGCCGACGGAGGCTCCCGTGCGCCGGCCCGCCTGGGCCGCGCTGTACGGCGCCGGCGACGCCCTGCTCGGCCTGCTCCCGGTCCTGCCCGCCGCGGCCGCCCTCGCTGTGCTCTCCCGGTTCGTCGAGCAGGGCGCGGACCTCGGTCCGGCGCTCGGCGGCGCCCTGCTCGGCCTGCTGCCCGCCACCCTGGCGTACGGCGCGCTGTACGCGGCGCAGCTGGTGGTGCTGGTCCGGCTGCTGAGCATCGGCCTGGTGCCCGGGGTGCACCCGCTGCACGGCCGGGTCAGCTGGCAGGCGTGGACGGTCAGCCAGCTGATGGACCGGGCCCGCGAGGTGCTCTTCCCGCTGTACGCCGGACTGGTCACCCCGCTGTGGCTGCGGGCGCTGGGGATGCGGGTCGGCCGGGGCGCCGAGGTGTCCACGGTGCTGGCGCTGCCCAGCCTGACCACCGTCGGGGACGGTGCGTTCCTGGCCGACGACACCCTGATCGCGCCGTACGAGCTGGGCGGCGGCTGGATGCGCCTGGGCGAGGCGAAGGTCGGCGACCGGGCGTTCCTCGGCAACTCGGGGATGACCGCGCCGGGTCGCTCGGTGCCCAAGCGGGGCCTGGTGGGCGTGCTGTCGGCGACGCCGGCGAAGGCGAAGAAGGGCAGCTCCTACCTGGGCATGCCGCCGGTGCGGCTGCCGCGCGCGGCCGACCGGGCGGACCAGAGCCTGACGTACGAGCCGCCGGCCCGGCTGCGCTGGGCGCGCGGGCTGGTCGAGCTGGCCCGGCTGCTGCCGGTGCTCGCCTCGGGGGCGCTGGGCCTGCTGACGGTGGCGGCGCTGTCCTGGCTGGCGGACGGCTCCCCGCTGGCGGCGGCGCTGCTCTCCGGCCTGGTGCTGCTGGCGGCGGGCGGGGTGGCCTGCCTGGTGGCGGTGGCCGCGAAGTGGCTGCTGGTCGGCCGGTTCCGGGCGGTGGAGCACCCGCTGTGGAGCGGCTTCGTGTGGCGCAACGAGCTCGCCGACACCTTCGTCGAGGTACTGGCGGTGCCCTGGCTGGTCGGCGCGGTGCCGGGCACCCCTGTGCTGAACCTGTGGCTGCGCGCGCTCGGTGCCAAGGTCGGGCACGGCGTGTGGTGCGAGAGCTACTGGCTGCCGGAGGCGGACCTGGTCACCCTCGGCGACGGGGTCAGCGTGAACCGGGGCTGCGTGGTGCAGACCCACCTCTTCCACGACCGGATCATGCGGATGGATACTGTGGTCCTCCGCGAGGGCGCCACCCTGGGCCCGGGCGGGATCGTGCTGCCCGGCAGCACGGTGGGCGAGCGCAGCACGCTGGGCCCGGCCTCGCTGGTGATGCGGGCCGAGTCCGTCCCCGCGGACACCCGGTGGCTGGGCAACCCCATCGAGGCGTGGCAGACCACGTCGTGACCACCCCTCCCTCCGGTACGACCACCCCTCCCCGTCCCACTGGTACGACCGCCCCCACCCGTCCCGGCCCGCAGGAAGCGCCCGCCCCCGTGAAGCCCAAGCACGCCCCGCCGGCCGCCGCCGGACCGGACCCGTACTTCCCGAACAGCGGCGACCACCGCTACCGGGTGCACCGCTACGAACTCGCGCTGGACTACCGGCCCGGGCCCAACCGGCTGGCCGCCTCGGCCCGGCTGAGCGCGGTCGCGGACGCGGCGCTGGCCGAGTTCGCGCTCGACCTGGCCGAGTTCCGGATCGGGCGGGTGCTGGTCGACGGCCGGGCCGCCCGCTACACCCACCGCGGCGGCAAGCTGCGGATCCGCCCGGCGAAGGCGCTCGCCGCCGGTGCGGCGTTCACCGTCGAGGTGCACTACACCGGCAACCCCCGCCCGGTGCGCAGCCCGTGGGGCGGCCTGGGCTGGGAGGAGCTGACCGAGGGCGCGCTGGTGGCCAGCCAGCCGGTCGGCGCGCCGTCCTGGTTCCCGTGCAACGACCGGCCCGCGGACAAGGCGACGTACCAGGTGGCGGTCACCACGCCGTCCCCGTTCACGGTGCTGAGCGGCGGACGGCTGCTCACCCGGACCACCCGGGCGTCCAGCACCACCTGGGTGTACGAGCAGAGCGCGCCGACCTCGCCGTACCTGGTGACGGTCTCCATCGGGCACTACCGGGCGGTGCCGCTGGCCGCCCGGCCGTCGGTGCCGCAGACCGGGTACGTGCCGGAGCGGCTGGTCGGGAACTTCACTCGGGACTTCGCCCGGCAGCCCGAGATGATGGCCCACTTCGCCGAGGTCTTCGGGCCGTACCCGTTCGGCGAGTACGCGGTGGTGGTCGCGGACGAGGAGCTGGACGTCCCGGTGGAGGCGCAGGGCGTGGCCACCTTCGGCACCAACCACCTCGGCGGCGGCTGGGAGCGGGAGCGGCTGATCGCCCACGAGCTGGCCCACCAGTGGTTCGGCAACAGCGTCACGATCGCCGACTGGCGGCACATCTGGCTGAACGAGGGCTTCGCCAAGTACGCGGAGTGGCTCTGGTCCGAGCACGCCGGGGGCCCGGCCGCCGCCGTGCACGCCGCCGCCGCGCACCGGCTGCTGGCCGGGCTGCCGCAGGACCTCCGGCTCGGCGACCCGGGCCGCCGGCTGATGTTCGACGACCGGCTGTACCAGCGCGGCGGCCTGGTGGTGCACGCGCTGCGGCGGGCGCTCGGCGAGGACGCGTTCTTCGCGATGCTGCGGGACTGGGCCGGCGTCAACCGGCACGGCGTGGTCACCACCGGCGACCTTCTGACCCACGCCTCCCGGTACACCACGGCCCCCCTCGGCCCGCTGTTCGAGGCGTGGCTGGAGCGGCCGGAGCTACCGCCGCTGCCGGGCTGAGCGGATGTCGCCGATGCCGGGCCGAGCGGATATCGCCACTGCCGGGCCGAGCGGATATTCGGTCGGGCCCGCGGGTCGGCTGGGCTACTGTCCGGGCATGCCGAACAGTGATCACTTCGCCGACCTGCCCGACCAACTGCTGCCCACCACCGCCCGCGCCCTGCTGCACCGCACCGCCGTCGCCCAGGCCGAGGGCCGCACCCCCTCGATGGTGGCGGGCGTGGTGCGGGACGGCCGGCTGGTGTGGACCGGCGCCCGCAGCATGATCGAGGGGCACGCACCGGACCTGGACGTCCAGTACCGGATCGGCTCGCTCAGCAAGACCTTCGCCGCGGTGCTGGTGCTGCGGCTGCGCGACGAGGGCCTGCTCGACCTCGCCGACCCGCTCGGCCGCCACCTGCCCGGCACCCCGGCCGACGACGTCACCGTCGCCCAGCTGCTCGCCCACTCCGGCGGGCTCGCCGCCGAGACGCCCGGGCCCTGGTGGGAGCGGACCGAAGGCGCCCTGCGGCCCGGACTCGGGGACCTGCTGGAGGAGTCGAGCCCGCTCAAGCACCCGGCCGGGCGCCGCCATCACTACTCCAACCCCGGCTACGCGCTGCTCGGCGCCCTGGTCGAGCGGCTGCGCGGCGAGCCCTGGGGCGAGGCGCTGCGCCGCGAGGTGCTGGCCCCGCTCGGCATGGACCGCACCACCCTGCTGCCCGAGCACCCGCACGCCGGGGGCTTCGCCGTCCACCCGTGGGCCGACGTCATGCTCCCCGAACCCCCCACCGACACCGGGCTGATGGCCCCGGCCGGTCAACTCTGGTCCACCGGTGCCGACCTGACCCGCTGGGCGGCCTTCCTCGCGGCCGGCGACGACCAGGTGCTCAAGGCCGACACCCTCGCCGAGATGCGCCGCCCCGAGGTCGGCCCGGAGGACGCCGAGTGGACCTCCGCCTACGGCCTCGGCGTGCAACTGTCCCGCCACGAAGGCCGGGTGCTGTACGGCCACACCGGCTCGATGCCCGGCTTCACGGCCTGCCTGTGGATCAGCGCCGAGGACGGCCTGGCCGCCTTCGCGCTGTCCAACGCCAACGGCAGCGGCACCGGCCGGCTGGCCGCCGAACTGATCGGCATCACGGCCGCCCACGAGCCCCGGCTGCCCGAACCCTGGCGCCCGCTGCCCGAAGCGGACGAGGAACTGCTCGCCCTCACCGGGCCCTGGTACTGGGGCGCCGCGCCCAACGCCCTGCGGCTGCGCGCCGAGGGCGTCCTGGAACTGACCCCGCTGACCGGCGCGGGCCGGGGCTCCCGCTTCCGGCCGCAGCCGGACGGCACCTGGCTGGGCCTCGACCGCTACTACGCGGGCGAGACCCTGCGGGTGGTCCGGCACCCCGACGGCACGGTCAGCCACCTGGACATCGGCTCCTTCGTCTACACCCGCGAACCGTACGGGCCGGCCGACGCCGTCCCGGGCGGCGTCGACCCGGCGGGCTGGCGGGGCTTCTGATCCCGGGGCCGGGCCCGGGGCCGGACCCCTCGGACCGACCCATCGGGCCGACCCTGGGGGCATTCTCCGGGGGCGCGTACGAATCAGGTACGCGCCCCCGTTGTCCACCCCGGACGAACGACCGCCCGGTGCCCGGCAGATGACCGACAGGCCAAGGCCCGCCACGGGTGGCCCCATTCAACAGGTGCACATCTGCGCTCCTCCGGCCCGCAACGTGAATGCCAACCGGCTTGGAGACACATACGGGGACCGGTCCGCGCCCGATGCACGACCCCTGCGGGCCGGGACGGTGCCCTGGCGATCCACGGCACCGCCGATCGTGCTGCCCTGGAGGGTCCGCCATGACCACCGTCCCCACGTACGCTCCGTCCGCAGTCGCCCCCACCCACCTCACCCCGGCGGTCCCCGCGCCCCGCACCCGGCCGGCCCCGGCGCCGACCGCCTACACCGTCTCCCTCGCCCGCGACGAGGACGACGTGCGCGCCGCCCAGCGGCTGCGCCACCAGGTCTTCGCCGCCGAGCTCGGCGCCGTCCTGCACAGCCCCGTCGCCGGATTCGACGTCGACCCCTTCGACGAGTACTGCGACCACCTGCTGGTCCGCGAGGGCCAGGACGGGCCCGTCGTCGGCACGTACCGGCTGCTCCGTCCCGAAGCCGCCCGCCGGGCCGGACGGCTGTACTCCGACGGCGAGTTCGACCTCTCCGCGCTGGCGCCCGTCCGGCCCGGCCTGGTCGAGCTCGGCCGTTCCTGCATCAGCCCCGAGCACCGGGGCAGCGGTGCCGTCATCAACCTGATGTGGGGCGGCATCGCCCGCTACCTCGCCGACACCGGAAACACCTGGGTCGGCGGCTGCTGCTCCATCGACCTGGAGGACGGCGGTGCCACGGCGGCCCGGGTCTGGGACACCGTCAGCGCCAAGTACCTGGCCCCGGCGGAGTACCGGGTCACCCCGCACCGCCGCTGGGACGCCACCGGCGTGCCGCGCGCCGAGCGCGGCGCCCTGCCCGCCCTGCTCCGCGGCTACCTGCGGCTCGGCGCCTGGGTCTGCGGCGAGCCCGCCCACGACCCGGACTTCAACTGCGCGGACCTGTACGTCCTGCTGTCGCTGGAGCGCACCGACCCGCGCTACCTGCGGCACTTCCTGTCCGGAGCGGCCGCCCTGGGCAGCTCGTCATGAGCGTCTGGCTGCCGACCGCGCCCTGCCGGCCGGAGACCTGCCTCAGTGAGCGCGCGCCGGAGGTCTCGCACCCCCGGCGGGTGCTGCGGCTGACCGCCTGCCTGGTGGCGGTGGCGGCCGGCGTGCTGCTCACCCTGCCGGTGCGACTGCTGCCGTACGGCGCCCGGGACCGGCTGATCCGGCTCTGGGCGCGGGTGGTGCTGCGCTCCCTGGGGGTGACCGTGCACCTCGGCACGGCCCGGACGCCCGGGGCGAACGGCCGGACCGGGGCGGGCGGGGCTGCTGGGGTGGACGGGCGGACCGGGGCGGTCGGCTTCGTCCGGAGCCGGGACGGCCGGGCGGTCGGCGCCGACGGGGCGCTGGTGGTGGCCAACCACGTCTCCTGGCTGGACATCCCGCTGCTCGCGGCCGGTCGCCCGGGGCGGTCGCTGGCCAAGACCGAGGTCCGGCGGTGGCCGGTGCTCGGGCCCCTGGTCGCCTGGGGAGGAACCGTGTTCCTGGACCGCGACCGGCTGCGCACGCTCCCGGACACCGTGGCGGCGGTGGCCGAGGTGCTGCGCTCCGGGCACCCGGTGATCGTCTTCCCGGAGGGGTCGACCTGGTGCGGGCGGGAGAGCGGGCGCTTCCGGCCCGCGCTGTTCCAGGCCGCGGTGGAGGCGGGCGCCTTCGTCCAGCCGGTGACGATCCGCTACCGGCTCGCGGACGGGCGGCCGACCAGCGCTCCCGCCTTCATCGGCGACGACGGGCTGCTCACCTCGCTCGCCCGGGTGGTCGCGGTGCGCGGACTGGTCGCCGAGGTCACCTTCCTGCCGCCGATCCCGCCGCCCGGACCGCAGCCCACCCGGGCGGGGGCCCGGCGGGAGCTGGCCCGGGCGGCCCAGGCCGCGGTGGAGGGGATCCGCTGAGCCGGCCGGACCCCGGGCGTCAGAGCTGTCCGGTAGCGCCCGACCGGGGGCACCGGCCGACCGGGGCACCGCTCGACCAGGGCAACGGCCGACCGGGGGCAACGGCCGACCGGGGCCTACCGGTTCGCCCCGGCCAGTTCCTCCGGCTGCGCTGCCCCCGGGGCGGCCCCGCCGATCGGGCGGGCCCGGCCCAGCAGCACCGCGACCAGGACGGCGGTGACGGCCAGTGCGGCCGACCCGCAGCGCAGCGCGAGGTGGATACCGTCGACGAAGGCGCCGTCCACGGCCTGCTGGACCGGCGCGGGCAGCGCTCCGGCCGGGCCGCCACCGCCGTGCGCGGCGCCGGTGGGCGCGTCCGCGATCGGCCCCACCGCCCCGGCCGGGACACCGAGCCGGTGCAGGGCCGAGGTCAGCTCGTCCGTCATCCGGTTGGTCAGGACGACGCCGAGCACCGCGATCCCGAGCACGCCGCCGAGTTCGCGCAGGGTGTTGACGGTCGCCGAGGCCATCCCGGTCTGCACCGGAGCGACCCGTCGGAGCACCGCGATCGAGATCGGGGTGAAGGTCAGGCCCATCCCGAAGCCCAGTGTGAACAGCGTCCAGAGGTACTCGACGTAGTGGGCGCGGTCGCCGTACAGCGACAGCCCGCCGAGGCCGACCGCGCAGAGCGCGAGCCCGAGCACCATCGGCAGCCGGGGACCGTACCAGGCCGCCAGCCGGCCGGACAGCGGGCCCGCCACCACCAGCATGGCGGTCATCGGCAGCCCACCGTAGGCCGCACCGGAGGGGGACCAGCCGAGCACGCCCTGCATCATCAACGGAAGGAAGAACAGCGCCCCGAACATCCCGAAGCTGACCATGAAGCCGCTCAGCAGCGCTCCGTTCAGCGCGCCGTCCCGGAACAGCCGCAGCTCCAGCATCGGCTCGGCCAGTCGCAGTTCGAGCAGCAGGAAGGCGACCAGCAGGGCGAGCGCGGCGGCGCCGCAGCCGACCACCAGCGAGTCGGTCCAGCCTCGTGACGGGCCCTCGATCAGGGCGTACACCAGCAGCCCGAGGCCTGCCGCGGAGAGCGCGAAGCCCCCGACGTCGATCCGCCGGGCCCGTGGCGGGATGCCCGGGAGGACCTTGGCGGCGAGCACCACCCCGACCACGCCGATCGGCACGTTGATCCAGAACACGCTGGCCCAGCCGAGGTGTTCGACCATGGGGCCGCCGATCACCGGGCCGATCGACAGACCCAGTGCCGACACCCCCGACCAGAGGCCGACGGCCCTGGTGCGCTCGCGCTCGTCGGTGAACACGTGGCCCAGCAGGGTGAGGCTGCCCGGGGTGAGCAGCGCGGCCCCCACGCCCTGGACCATCCGGCCGCCGACCAGCACCTCGATCGTCCCGGCGAGCGCGGCCACCGCGGAGCCTGCCGTGAACAGGCCCAGGCCCAGCACGAACATCCGGGTGCGGCCGTAGCGGTCGCCCACTGCACCGCCGGTCAGCACGAGAGCGGCGTAGACCAGGCTGTAGCCCTCGGCGACCCACTGGAGGCCGCTGATCCCTGCATCCAGGTCCTGCCCGATGCGGGGCAGGGCGACGTTGACGACGACGTTGTCCAGCATGGCCATGAACATGGCCACGCAGAGCGTCAGCAGGGCGAGCCGCTTGCGGCGGGCGCTCGTTCCTTCCATGGATTCCCTCCCACAACTGAGCCCCTAACACCGTTAGGGGCGGGTTTGGTGTCCACAGGCTGCCCCTAACGGTGTTAGATTGCAAACGGGATTCCGCAGCCGCACCCGGAGGTGTCCGCACAGCCGTGCCGGAGAACGCCAGCGCCACACCGGCGCACCACACCACGCCCCCCGCCCTGACCAGGGAGAGCCTCGCCCAGGCGGCACTCCGCGTGCTGGAGCGGGACGGCCTGGCCGGACTGTCCATGCGCAAGGTCGCCGCCGAGGTCGGCGTCAAGGCCGCCTCTCTGTACTGGCACGTCCGCAACAAGGAAGAGCTGCTCGACCTGCTCAACGACGCGATCATCGCCTCGGCCGAGCCCCCGCCCCGCGAAGGCGGCTGGCGGGTCCAGATGCGCGGATACTGCTGGAACTACCGTCGGCTGCTGCACGAGAACCGCGACGCCGCCAAGGTCATGGCCGGACGCCTCGCACCGGGACCGCACATGCTCGGCCTGCTGGACGACCAGCTGGACCGCCTGCGCGAGGCCGGGTTCTCCGACGCCCACGCCGCCCTGACCACCTACCTGCTGAGCTCCTTCGTCCAGGGCTTCGTCCTCCAGGAGCAGTCGCCACTGTCGGCCGCCGAGGCCGAGGGCGCCAGCCGGCTGGAGGTCGTCACCGAGGTCCGCGAGCGCTTCCGCGCACTGCCCGTGGAGGACTTCCCCAACCTGGTCGCGCTCGCCGCCGACCTCACCGAGCCGAACCACGACGTCCGCTTCGAGTTCTGCGTCGAGCGCATCCTCGACGGGCTGGCCGCCCTGCTGCCGCCGGACCACCGCTGACCTGGGGCGCCGCAGCGAGGATCCGCTACGCTACCCACAGGTAAAGGATGGGCAAAGGGTCGGGGTGGGGCATGGCCGGGGAGCAGGCAGCAGAGGGGCCGGGGGCGGTGCCAGGAGCGGAGCCCGTCGGACACCAGCCCGGGGACCCGACCCCCGTCCCGGGCGGCCAGGT
Source organism: Kitasatospora sp. NPDC028055 (assembly GCF_040637885.1). Lineage (NCBI taxonomy): Bacteria > Bacillati > Actinomycetota > Actinomycetes > Kitasatosporales > Streptomycetaceae > Kitasatospora > Kitasatospora sp. NPDC028055. The sequence continues at coordinate 25,084 of NZ_JBEZXE010000047.1, forward strand.
GGGACTGGCCACCGGACTGACCACCGGCCTGGCCCGCCACTCGGCCGGCTGCCTCGGCGAGTTCGTCCTCGAAGCCGTCGGCGGCGTGGTGCTCCTCGCGCTCACCACGGCTTCACTGGCGGGCGCGTTCCTGCTCACCCAGACCCTCCACCGGGCCAGCCCGGCCGCCGCCTACGCACTCGCCGCGGCGGGCCTGCTCGGACTCGTCCACGGCATCCGCCACCGGCGCAGGCCGAAGGAACAACGCAGCCGGCTCGGCCGGATCACCGCCGGGATCGTGGGCGCGCTCGGCCTCTGGCTGATCCTCTGCGTCGGCTACGCCTCCTTCGACAGCGCCTTCGGACTGAACATCGGCCTCTGAGTACCGGACTCTGAGCACCCGACTCTGAATATCGGACTCCGCCCCGCCCGACAACGGGTAGGCTCGCCCGGCGCCCCGCCCGAACGTCCACGGAGGAGTTCCCCGATGTCCGAGCCGTACCAGCACGACGAACCCTACGCACAGGGTCTGTTGAACGTCGGCGACGGGCAGCGGATCCACTGGAACACCTCCGGCGCCCCGGACGGGAAGCCCGCCGTGGTGGTGCACGGCGGGCCCGGATCGGGCCACAACCCGGGCAGCCGACGGTACTTCGACCCGCAGCGCTACCGCGTCGTCCAGTACGACCAGCGCGGCTGCGGACGCAGCCTGCCGCACGCCGCCGACCCGTCGACCGGGCTGGAGCACAACACCACCGCCCACCTGGTCGCCGACCTGGAGCGGCTGCGCGAGCACCTGGGCATCGACAAGTGGCTGCTGTACGGCGGCTCCTGGGGCTCCACCCTGATCCTGGCGTACGCGCAGGCCCACCCGGAGCGGGTCTCCGCGATCGTGCTCTGCGGGGTGACCACGACCCGCCCGGCCGAGACCGAGTGGCTCTACCAGGGTGTCGGCCGCTTCCTGCCGGGCCCGTGGGCGGAGTTCCGCGACTTCCTGCCCGCCGCCGACCGGGACGGCGACGTGTTCGACCTGCTCTCCGCCTACAGCAGACTGCTCAACAGCCCCGAGGAGAGCACCCGTCGGGCCGCCGCCCGGGCCTGGGCCGCCTGGGAGGACGCGGTGATCTCGCACGAGGTGCTGGGCAAGCCGAACGCCTACTCGGACCGGCCCTCCGACGCCCTGATGGCCTTCACCCGGATCGCGGCGCACTACTTCTCGCACCGGGCCTTCCTCCCCGACGACCAACTGCTGCGCGACGCCGGCCGACTGGCCGGGATCCCGGGCGAGCTGATCCACGGACGACTCGACCTCGGTGGCCCTCTCGACACCGCCTGGCACCTGGCCGAGGCCTGGCCGGACGCGAAGCTGACGGTGATCGACGAGGCCGGGCACACCGGAAGTCCCAAGATGGCCGAGGCCCTCCGCGCGGCGGTCGACCGCTTCGCCTGATCCACCTCTCCAACCCTCCCCCTACGATACGAACCATGCTCGCCTACGCTCCGGCCGCCCTGTTCTTCCTCCTGTTCGGAATAGGGGTGCTGCGCGACCGACGCCAGTTCAGCAACGCCGTGCTGCTCGGCATCGCCGTCTCGCTCCTCTCGCTCGCCCTGCTCGCCGAACTCCGCAGAGCACCCACACTGGTGGCGGAGCTCGCGGCCGTGGCGATCATCCTGCTGCCCACCGTCGGAACGGTGGCCCTGGTCTGGTTCCTGCTCTCCAACGGCGTGACGATGATCCGCAAGGAGGGCACCCGTCCGGCCAACCTGCTGTCCCTGCTGGCCGGGCTCGGCATCATCGCCGTGATCGCACTGCTGGCCGCCGCCATCGTCACCCACTCACCGCGGCTGGCCATCCTGGCCGGCACCGCCGTCCTGGTGGTCGGCTACGTCTCCTTCCTCTTCGTCTGCTTCGTCGGATACGCCTTCCTGTACGGACGCCACCGGCCGCGCCGGGACGTCGACTTCGTGGTCGTCCTCGGTTCCGGGCTGATCGGCGGCGAACGCGTGCCGCCGCTGCTGGCCAGCCGGCTCAACCGGGGCCGCGAGGTGTACGAGGCCCAGGCCGCACGCGGCAACCCGCCGGTGCTGATCACCTCCGGTGGCCAGGGCCCGGACGAGAAGCTGCCGGAGTCCCACGCCATGGCCGACTACCTGGTCGAACGCGGCTTCCCCGCCGAGCACATCGAGCGGGAGGACCGCTCGCGCACCACCGAGGAGAACCTGCTGTTCAGCCGGGCCATCATGGAGCAGGCCAAGCCCGACTACCGCTGCGTAGTGGTGACCAACAACTTCCACGCCTTCCGGGCCGCGTTGACCGCCCGCAGGACCGGCGTCAACGGGCACGTCTTCGGCTCGCCCACCGCCCGGTACTACTGGCCGAGCGCGACCATCCGCGAGTTCGCGGCGATCTTCCTCTCGCACAAGCTGGTCAACTTCGGCATCTGCGGACTCCTTGCGCTCTGCGGGGTGCTGGCCGCGCTCTGAGCGGTAGCTGACCGGTGGGACCTCTGGCCGGGCCTCAGCCGTTGCCGTCAACCTGCCCTCTTCGAACGCCCGAACGCCCGAACGCCCGGCTCAAGGCTTGCTCAGTGCTCCTCCTTCCCCGGCGTTCCGGTCGGCCCGCAGCCCCGCGAACAGATCGGTCTCGACCGCACCCGCCCCGCCGGCACCTTCGGCACCGGCCACGAAACTGCGCGCCAGGTGGTACTCCTCGGTCGGCCAGACCTCGCGTTCGACGTCCCGCGGGTGGGCCATGAAGGCCACCCCGGGCTGGACCTGGGTGGCGTGCGCCAGCATCGCCGCGTCCCGGACGGCGAACTGCTCGGCGCACGCGATCCGGGTGGTGGTCGCGAGGGCGGGCGGGGTATCGGGCCACCCGGCGAGCAGTTCACCCATCGCCGAGGGGATCCCACGCTCCGTCATGGCGTCGTGAATCGCCTGGAACCAGGGCCGGGAGAGCGCCAGGTGGTAGTAGAGCTTCGCCGTCTGCCAGGGTTCGCCGGCCTCCGGGTGGCGCTTCGGGTCGGCGGCGGCCTCGAAGGCCTCCACGGCGACCTTGTGGGTCATCACGTGGTCCGGGTGCGGGTACCCGCCGGTCTCGTCGTAGGTGATCAGGACGTGTGGACGGAACTCCCGGATCAGCTCGACCAGCGGCGCCGCCGCTACCTCCACCGGCTGGGCGGCGAAGCAGCCCTCCGGCAGCGGTTCGTCCGGGCCCGGCATCCCGGAGTCGACGAAGCCGAGGAACTGCTGTCGCACACCGAGGATGTCGCGCGCGGCCGCCATCTCCTCGCGCCGGATCCGGGTGAGGTCGGCGCGGACCTCCGGGCGGTCCAGCTCCGGGTTGAGCACCGACCCGCGCTCGCCTCCGGTGCAGGTGGCGACCAGGACGTCCACGCCCTCCGCGGCGTACCGGGCGAGGGTGGCCGCCCCCTTGCTGGACTCGTCGTCGGGGTGGGCGTGCACGGTGAGCAGACGCAGGCCACCGGGGTGCTTGGTGAACACGGATACCTCCAAGGTCGGGGTTCGGAAGGGGAACTGCGGAATGATCTACGGTCAGGCCGCCCTGCGGGCGGTGCCCGGGTAGAGCAGGGCCGGCGCGATCGAGAGTGCCGACAGGGCCAGCACCCACCAGAAGGTCGTGCCGAAGGCCGCAGCGGGGCGATCCGGCCGCGCCGCCTGTGCGTGTTGGAGGACCAACGTCAGCACCGCCGTACCGAGCGCCCCGCCGAGCCGGTTGAGCACGTTCACCGCACCGGCGGCAGCGGGCACCTGGGCCCTGTCGACGCTCCCGTACACCGCCGCCATGCCGGGGATCACCATGACTCCCATGCCCACCCCGCGCAGCACCAGCGAGCCGACGACCAGCCAGTCCGCCGGGCCGGAGCCACGCCCCAGCTGGGTGAAGGCTAGGGTGCCGAGCAGCGAGCAGCCGATGCCGAGCAGGATCAGCGGGCGCGGCGCGACCCGGTCGGCTATTCGGCCGGACAGCAGCGAGGTGACCGCCGTGCCGAGCGCCTGGGGCGCCAGCAGCAGCCCGGCCGCGACGGCCCCGGTGTGCTCCAGCTGCTGGTAGTAGAGCGGCACCAGGAACATCGAGCTGTACAGCACGGCCCCTTGCAGGAAGCTGTTCGCCGTCGCCACCGCGAAGCCCCGCCGGGCGAACAGCCGCAGGTCGATCAGCGGGGCCCGGCCGTCACGGCGCCCGGCCCGCAACGCGTGCCACCCGTAGGCCACCAGCAGCGCCGCCCCCGCCGCGACCGCCACCCGGCCGACCGCGCTGCCCTCACCGCCCTCACCGGCCGCGCCGATCGTGGCGAGCCCGTAGACCAGGGCGGTCAGACCGGGCGACAGCAGCGCCAGGCCCGTCACGTCCAGCCTGGGCGCCGGGAGTTCGGACGGCTCCGCGGCCGGGAGCCATCGGGCCGCCAGCAGCACCGTCACCAGCCCGACCGGCACGTTCAGCAGGAACATCCAGCGCCAGTCCAGGTGCTCCAGCACCAACCCGCCGAGGATCGGCCCCAGGACGGGAGCGAGGCTGATCGGAAGCAGCAGCGTGCCCATCACCCGGCCGATCCGGGACGGTCCGGCCGCCTGCACCATGATCGCCTGCCCCAGTGGCTGGATCATCCCGCCGCCGACGCCCTGCAGCACCCGGAAGGCGATCAGGCTCCCCGTCGACCAGGCCAGGCCGCACAGTGCGGACCCCAGCACGAACAGCACCACCGAGGCCAGCCAGGCCCGGCGGGCCCCGAACCGGCCGGCGGCCCAGCCCGAAAGCGGCATGGTCAGCGATATCGCCAGTAGGTAGCCCGTCACCACCCACTGCACCGCCGCCACCGAGCTGTGCAGCTCACGGGTGACGGCATCGATGCCGACGTTCACGATCGTGGTGTCCAGCAGCGCCAGGACCGGGCCCAGCGCGAGCACCGCCCCCATCCTCATCAGGCCGGGCGGCAACGGCTCCGGCCTCGTCGACCGGGCCTCCCCCGGCCTGCCCTTCCTCGCGACCGAGACGGTCATGCGCCCTCCCCAGGCTCGTTCCTCGGCAGCCACTCCGGCCGCCGAGGAAGAACTTAGGACGGACCCACTGATTAGGTCAAGCATAATTACTGTGCCCGACCCAGCGAACTGCGCTAGGCTCGCGCCATGACCGACACCGGGACCGCACCGAACCTCCGCGAGCTCAACAAGCGCCGCACCCGCGAGGCGATCTCGCACGCCGCGACCAGGCTCTTCATCGAGCGCGGCTTCGACCGCACGACCATCGCCGAGGTCGCGACCGCGGCCGGGGTCGCCAAGATGACCGTCACCAACCACTTCCCGCGCAAGGAGGACCTCTTCTTCGACCTGCACGAGGAACTCGCCGGCCGGCTCGCCCGGACCGTCGCCGAGCGCGCCCCCGGCGAGTCCGCCCTCGCCGCGCTGCGCCGCGACTGCCTGACCGGACTCGACCGCCACGACCCCCGACTCGGCTTCTCCGGACCGGACTTCGCCCGGACCGTCGCCGAGAGCCCCGCCCTCGGCGCACGTCTGCGCGAGCTGCACGAACTGAGCGAGACCGCACTCGCCGAGGCGCTCGCCGAGGCCGTGCACGCGATACCCGTCGACTTCGAGAGCCGGGTCGCCGCCGCCCTGCTCGCCGCCGTCGACCGGTCCGTGCTCGCCGAGGTCTTCCGCCGCACGCTGGCCGGCGAGGACCACGCCACCATCGCCGCCGCCGTCCGCCCCTCGGCCGTCCGGGCCTTCGACCGACTGGAGGGCACCCTCGGCTCGTACGCCGTCCGCGAGGAGCCGGAGGGCCGGGCGGACGGGAGCGCTCCGGAGGAACGGGGGTGAGGCGGGAGAGGACGACCCGAGCCGTGACGGCTCGCCAGTTCTGACAGCGTGAGCACTGGCAACGGGGGTGACGGACGCTCTTATCCTTCCCTTAGATCGTCCACCTAGCGTCTCGCCCATGATGACGCCACGCAGTGCATTCGGAGCCGTTGCCCTCACGGCCGTGACCTTGACGGCCACCGTCGGGGCGGCCGCCCCCGGCAAGGGCCCCGCAGCCCACGGCCCCGGCAAGGTGACGGACAACCTCTACATGTCGCTCGGCGCCTTCGAGGACGCGACCTCCGGCGCGGACCCGAGGGTAAAGGCGATGATCGACCGTGCGGACATCGGCGGCGTCCAGGTGGTGGCCCCCTGGAAGGCCCTGGAGGGAAAGAAGGGAGAGTACAAGTGGTCACGACTGGAGAGCGCGCTGGAGTACCTCCAGGAACGCCACAAGAAGCTGTTCGTCCAGGTTCAGGACCGGTTCTTCGACGTGGCCGTGGGAGACGCCAACCTTCCCCAGTACGTGAAGGACGAGGGCGGGGTCACGCCGACGGTCGACGAGAACCCCGACAACCCGACCACCCACGGGGCGATGGCCGCCCAGTGGAACACGCAGGTCCGAGCGGACTTCCAGGCCATGCTCAAGGCGATGGCGGAGAAGTTCGACGGCAGGCTCGCGGGGGTGAACCTGCCGGAGACCGCGGTCGAAGTGGACACCGAGAAGGACCGGACCGGGTACACCTCGGCGTCCTACATCGATGCCGAGATCGACAACATGCGCTACGGCAGGAAGGTCTTCACCAGGACGCAGTTCATCCAGTACGTCAACTTCCTTCCGGACGACGACGACCACAAGCGCATGAAGGAGATGTTCGACGTCGCCAGGGAGAAGAAGATCGGCATCGGAGGGCCGGACACCCTGCCGGACCGGCCGTACCAGATGGAGAACTCCTACAAGTTCCTCCACCAATACCGGAATTCAATTCCCCTCGTCGCGATGGCCGTCCAGGAACCCGACATCAACGCCAAGGACCCGAAGACCGGTAAGCCGTACACCCGCGAACGGTTCACGGACTTCGCACACGACTACCTCGGTGCCCGCCAGATGTTCTGGACCGTCGAAGCGGACTGGCTGCAGCGACCCAAGGCATGACACCCGCACGAGTGCGGCCACCGGCCGGGCGGCACCCGATATGCTTCCCCGGCCACAATTCGCGACGTGACGATGGGGTGAAGGCGATGCCTCTTGAGGGCGAGTACGAGCCGAGCACGGCACAGTGGGTGCGCGATCAGGTCGAGTTGTACGAGAGTTCGGGCGGCACGCAGGGGACGACGCTCCGGGACACGGGCCTGCCCGTCATCATCCTCACGACGCGCGGCGCGAAGAGCGGCAAGATCCGCAAGACCCCGTTGATGCGCGTGGAGCACGAGGGCCGGTACGCGGCTGTGGCCTCGAAGGGCGGCTCCCCGCACCACCCGGTGTGGTACTTCAACGTCACCTCGGACCCGCACGTGGAACTCCAGGACGGCCCCGTACGGCAGGACATGACGGCCCGCGAGGTCACGGGGGACGAGAAGGCCGAGTGGTGGGAGCGCGCGGTCGCCGCGTACCCGCCGTACGCCGAGTACCAGGAGAAGACCGACCGCGAGATCCCCGTCTTCGTGCTCGAACCCCTGCGGGGTTAGGTCACCAGGGCGCGTCAAGCGCCCGCCCGCGCCATCCGGGACTGGGTCGAGACGGCGCCTTCGCCGGGCCCCGCCTGCCCGGCGGGTGCGTGCGGCCCGACGGGCCCGGCCGGCCCGGCGGGTGCGTCCGCGCCGTCGAGCAGAAGCGCGGCGACCGCCCTCGGGGCCTCGCGCATCGCGTTGTGGCCGGTCGGCAGGTCGTGGACGGTCCAGCCCGGGTCGGCGACCAGCCGGCTGCGCTGCGCCGCGAAGGGCGTGCGGTCCTCCCACGCCGAGCAGTAGACGAACTCGCGCCGGGGCACGGCGGCGTGGGCGCCCGTCAGGTGGACCGTCTGAAGGAAAGCGGCGAGCGGGTGCGGGCGGCGGCGTGGGTCGCCGTCCGGCCGCCACGGGGGCCGGACGGCGTAGCCGGTGGCGGCGGCACCGGCGACGAACGACTGCCGGTAGCCCTCGTTCATGATGGACCAGCAGGACTCGCCGTCGCGCGGCACGCAGGCGTCCAGGTACACCAGGCGGGAGACCCGGCCGCCGGCGCGGTCGGCGGCCGCGGTGATCACCATTCCGCCGTAGCTGTGACCGACCAGCGTCACATCCTCCGGACAAGCCCGCTCCAGCAGGCGGAGCACGTCCGCGGCATGGGTGTCCAGGTTGGCGGCGGCGACCACAGCGGGATCGTCGTGGGGGTGCAGGCCGGTCAGGGTCAGGGCGTGGACGGTGTGACCGGCCCGCTCCAGCAGCGGGACCACTCCCTCGAACGCCCAGGAGCCGTGCCAACCACCGGGTACCAGAACGAATGTCGCCATGGGACTTCTCCTTCGCACTGCTCGGCGGTGGCACCGGGGACCACCGCTCACGACCAGAAGTCTCGTCGGGGCGCGTCACGGCGTGCTACCGGTAGAGTGCCAACCGATGCCCATTCCCCGCCAAGCCCGCCCGGTAGCCGGCGCCACGTCCCTGACCTGGCCCTCCGGCGGGCGCCACCTGTGGTCCTCCGGCGGCAGCAGCGAGGAACGGGTGCACGCGCGCGGGCACCTGGTGTACGCGGCCAGCGGTGTGCTGGTGCTGCACACCGAGAGCGGGACGTCGATCGTCCCGGCCAACCGGGTCGCCTGGACGCCGGCCGGCTTCGCCCACCGCCACCGCGCCCACGGGGACACGGACATGCGGATCGTCTTCCTGCCGCCGTCCCTGGCCAGGCTGGTACCGGGGCGTCCGGCGGTGTTCTGCGTCTCCGGCCTGGCACGGGAGGTCCTGCTCGCCCTGACCGGCCCGCGCGACGACGGCCACGGCGGCGCGGGCGCCGGGGTCGGGGGCGGGAACGCCGGAGACGGGAGCGGGGCCGCCGGAGATGGGAGCGGGAGCGGAGCGGTGCCCGGTTACGGACGCGCCGCGCGTCAGCGGCTGCTGCGGGTCCTGGTCGAGGAACTGCGCGAGGCGGACGAAGAACCGCTCCACCTGCCGCACCCGCGCGACGACCGGCTGCGGGCGGTCGAGCAGATCCTGTCCGAGAGGCCCGCCGACGCCACCACCCTGGCCGGGCTCGGCCGACAGGTCGGAGCCAGCGCCCGCACCCTGAGCCGCCTGCTGCGCGACGAACTCGGCATGACCTTCTACGAGTGGCGGACGCAGTTGCGTGTGCACCACGCGCTCGTGCTCCTCGCCGAAGGCCACGACGTCACCCACACGGCCCACGCCTGTGGCTGGGCCAACCCCAGCGGCTTCATCGCCGCGTTCACCGACCTCGTCGGCACGACCCCGGGCCGCTACCGGTCCGGCCACTGACCCGCGCCAAGGTGGAGCAGGGCCGGGACCGAGGCCGAGGCCAGCGGCGGGGCCCGAGGTGTCCGATGCTCCTGAGCTTCTTCGGCACCAGCGCCGCGGCCGAGCCCGCGAGGCGCCCTCGACCAGCCTGCGGATCGCGCGCCCCGGACAAATCGGGACCACGCCCGTAATCACGCCAGCAGCGCCGTTGATTGACAGACCGTCAGATCAGCACATGGTGACGGCCCGTTGCGTGCGGAAAAGTTGCACGCAACGGGCCGTCGGGCACGCGCCGTACGGGCGGGCCGCCCCCGCCCCGCGCGTCACGCACTCACACCTGCCACCGCAGGACCGACCGACCCGGAGCCGAAAGTCCGGGCCGTCAACACGCACTCCGGATAGGCAGGTTGTGCAGCGCTGGTCAGCGCACGGTCACGGTGAACACGGGCGAGGCGGCGTTCCCGCTGATGATGCGCAGCTCGTTCAGGCCCTTGATGCCGAGCTTGACGCCGAGCGAGTAGGCCCCGTTGCGGTTGGTCTGCACGGAGGCGGGCAGGGTGACCCACTTGCCGTGCTGCTTCTGCTGGAGGGCCACCGTACTGCCGGTCTTGAGGCCGGTGGTGGTGCCGGTGACCCGGAACAGCTGCCAGGCGTTCACCGAGGTGACCGACGACTTGGCGGTGATGGAGGCGGACGCGGACACGGCGGCGGACGCAGGCGCGGAGGCGGAGGCGACGACCGCGGGCGCGGTCACGGGGTGGGCCGGCGCGGCCGAACCGGCCGCCATGGCGGTGCCCGCCGCGCCGGCGAGCAGCGCGCTGAGGGTGACGACGGCGGCCAGGCGCATGGAGTTCCGCTTGGAGACGATCACTGGTGCACCCCTTTCAGGGGAGGTGGTCGTTCGACCCGAAGCACCGTCGGTGCGATCGGGTGCTGTCACCAAGGAGGACGTCCCACCCGGCGCCACCGGTTGTGTGCGGAACGTCACTGCCATGTAACAGTCGCCCTGCCTGCCCGATCGCCCCAACTGGCAGCCCCCGTACGGTCGTTCCACCACCTCCGGGCAGCACAAAGGCCCGGTCGGCGCCGCCGGACCGGGAGTTGACGCCTGTGCGCCCTTCCACCACCCTTCCACTAATCGAATAGTGAAAGGGTACTTTCCCGATGCCCGTGGCCTTCACCCCGCTCGACTCACCGAGCCCACCGAGCCCGCAGAGCCCGCGCCGCCCAGTCGCCCGATCCGCCCTACTCACCCCACTCGACCGAGCGCCCCGCCCGCGCCACCGCCGACTCCCTATCCGCCGCCTCCTGCGCGCCATCCCACTCCCCCGTCGCCCTGCCGTGCTGGCCTGGGGCCTGGCCGCCGGCTTCGCCGCGCTCTACACCTGCGTCGGCGTCAACCGCCACCGGCGAGGCCTCACCAAGGCCTACGACCTGGGGATATTCGAGCAGGCCGTCCGGGCGTACGCCGACGGCCGGGCGCCGATCGTGCCGCTCAAGGCGCCCGGCTACAACCTCCTGGGCGACCACTTCCACCCGCTGCTCGCGCTCCTCGCCCCCGCCTACCGCGCGTTTCCGAGCCCGCTCACCCTGGTGGTCGCCCAGGCCCTGCTGATGGCGCTGGCCGTCGTCCCGCTCACCCGCTGGGCGCACCAGGTGGCCGGGCCGCGGGTGGCGCTGCTGGTCGGCTGCGCGACCGGGGCCTCCTGGGGGATCGTCCGGGCCGCGGCGGACGACTTCCACGAGATCGCGTTCGCCGTCCCGCTGCTCGCGTTCGCCGCCACCGCGCTCGGCCGACGCCGACCGCTCGCCGCCGCGCTCTGGTCACTGCCGCTGCTGCTGGTGAAGGAGGACCTGGGACTGACGGTCGCCGCCGTCGGCCTGCTGATCGCCCACCAGGCCCGGCAGGACCGACGCACTCCGCTGCCCGGGCTCGCCCTCGCCGTCACCGGTGTCGCCGCGACCGCGCTCACCCTGCTGGTCGTCCTGCCCGCGTTCAACCCCAACGGGGGCTTCGACTACTGGCAGCAGTTGGACGCCGGCGGCGGGCGGGCTCCGCTCTGGACGCTCCCGCTCCGCCTCGGCTGGCCGCCGATCAAGTGGCTGCTGCTGTTCCTGTTGGCCGCCACCACCGGCTTCCTCGGCCTGCGCTCACCGCTCGTCCTGCTCTGCGCACCCACCCTGGGCTGGCGGCTGCTCTCGACCAACCCGCACTACTGGGGCGTCAGTTACCACTACAGCGCGGTGCTGATGCCGATCGTGTTCGCCGCCCTGGTCGACGCCGTCCGCCGCGCCCGCGACCAGGCCACCGTCACCTCCACCTCCACCTCCGGAGAGACCGCCACGGGCCCGACACCCGCCACCCCCCGCCGGGTCCGGCGCGCCCTCGCCGTGACCGCCCTGGTGACGGTCGTGACGCTGCCGCTCTACCCGCTGCACGAGGTGGTGATGCCCGAGGCCTGGCGCACCTCGCCCCGGCTCACCGAGACCCGGGCGATGCTCCGCCTGATACCCGACGACACCACTGTCGCCGCCTCCAACCGGCTGGCCGCCCAGCTCACCGGCCGGGCGGAGGTCACCCTGGTGTGCCAGGAACCGGTCGGCCCCGGCCCGGACTGGGTGGTCGTCGACCTGCGCGATCCGAGCGTGCAGTCCCCGTGCGCCACCGCCGCCACCGCCCGCATGCTGGCCGCCTACCAGAGCCGGGGCTACCACCGACTGATCGACCAGGACGGCCTGCTGCTCCTCGAACACCCCTGAGCGGCCACACCGGTGGCGAGGGCGAGACGGGCAGGTCAGGACCGGCGGGGCAGGTCAGGACTGGCGGGGCGGGTGCGGGCGTCGGCGCGAGCAGGGCCGGTTGCGGCCCAGGTCACCGGCCGTGCGCCCGCACCGGCGAACGACAGTCGGATGACTGATGCCGGGGCGTCGGCGTCCGCAGGGCAGTGAGGGGCCGGGCAGCGCCCCGGCCCCACGGGGGTCGCGCTCCCCTGCCCGGGCCGGTGTTCACCATGCCCGTCGTCGCGCCCCGTCGCACGCCGCCGGCCGCGTCGGCACGGCGAGCGCCGACGTGCCGTTCCGCACGGTGAAGCACGTCCGACTCGACCTCGACGGGGCCGGTGACGCGATGCGGCGGGACTACCCGGCCTTCACCACCGGCCTGCGGCAGGCCGCCGGTCACGACTGGCAGCAGCGCATGCGGCAGGCGCAGGTCGCCGCGTCGGGCAACGAGCTGATCCGGGCCGACCTCAACTCCGGTTCCCCCGGGTCCAGCTGTGGATCAGCTCCGGCGACCTGTACGGCCGCGGTTGGGTCCAGCGTCGGTAGGTGCCTCAGACCGTTCCGGCGCGGTCCTCGGCAGGTGCTGATCGCCGCTGTGGTGCCCGCGTCGTGCGTGTCTCACAGAGCGGTTGGCTCTTTCGGATGGCGCAAGGGCATGTCGGCCGGAACTTCCGATTGGCGTGTTCACGCCCGTGCCACTCTGGGATTTCCAGTGAGGAAGTCTCCGAACGAGAGGGAATCGGTGCCATGAGGAGAATCGCGCGCGGGCTGGCAGTACTCGGGGTGGTCGCGGCGACGGTTGCGCCTGTGCCGGCGCACGCGCAGATCCGGCTGTTCCATCCTCCGGAGCTCGGAATCCGGTTCAACCCCGATGGTGTTCCCGGCCAGTGCGGCGGAAGGACCGGTGATCAATGGGCCGAGGAGAGAACCTGGACCGACGCCATCCGTTTCGATACCGACAGTCGTCCGGGCGGCTGCCAGCTGGCGTTCGGCGTCTACGACCCCGACGGCGACCTGGAGGGCGTGTCTCTCACCTACGAGCTCCGCTCCACCCCCGGCGGGGACCCGGCACAGTGCGGCAACCAGGGCACGTTCAGTATGCCGATCAGCAAGGATGCCCGAACCTTCGGTCCCGCCGTCCGGATCGACACCGACAGTCGTCCGGGCGGCTGCAACCTCACCTTCGCCGTGCCGCAGATCAAGCAGACGTACGTCGCCCTCGACATCCAGTACGACCCGGACGGCGACCCGGCCCAGTGCCACAACACCGGGCGCAGATGGGCCGAAACCGACCGTGGCCCGGTGACGATCGGCATCGACACCGACGACCGTCCCGGAGGGTGTCGGCTCCAACTCCGGCTCACGGTAGGAGCGGGCTGACCGCAAGGAGGCCGCCCCGGGTGGCTCCGCACGCGGCCACCCGGGTACGAAGTACCGGTGGGCCCCGAGTGATCTCGGGGCCCACCGGCCTCGCGCAGTCCTACGCCGAACACCCCTGACCACCGCGAGGAACGGCGTCCCCGGGGTGCCTGGCAAGGCACTGATCACGCCACTGAAAGCCTTTGCGCGTGCTGCCGTCCGGATGATGAGGTGGCACGGTGATCGACCGTCATGGAGCAGTGCCCGTAGGACCGTTGACACTGGCCTGGGTCCAACGACACCTGTCGACCGGCGAACGGATCGTCGGCACCGAGGCGCTGCACGGCGGCATCACAGCCGATGTGCGGAGGCTGACCATCGGCACCCGGGACGGAGGCACCCGTGACCTGGTGCTGCGGTCGTTCGTCGACCCGTCCTCGGTGGAGCGCGCCGAGGAGTGGCTGAACCGGGAGGCCGACGCCCTGGCGCTGCTGGCGGGGACCGATGTGACGGCTCCTGGACTGGTCGCGGTCGATCCGACCGCCGCCCACTGCGAGTACCCCTCGCTCCTCATGACACATCTGGCGGGCCGGCCGGTCCTCGATGACGAGGGACTGGAGACGCGCGTCCCGCTGCTGGCCCGGCAACTCGTGGCGATCCACGCCGTGCGCCCCGCCGAACGGCCCCGGGAGTACGAGGCGTTGACGACCGCCGACACCGTGGTGGTCCCGAAGGGCGCCGACACGACGGCATGGGCCGCGGCGATCGACGTGATCCGCAGGCCCGCGCCGCGCTACGAAGGCCGGTTCCTGCACCGGGACTTCCAGCCCGGCAATGTGCTGTTCGACGTGCCGCCCGCGAAGTCGGCGGGTGCGCGGATCACCGGCGTCGTCGACTGGGCCGCCTCCTCCTGGGGCCCGGCGGACCTGGATGTGGCGCACTGCTCCACCAATCTCGCGCTGCTGCACGGCCCGGCCTGGGGGCAGCGGTTCGCCGAGGCGTACGAGGAGGCCGGCGGGGTGCTGGCCGCGGCCGCGGGCGAGCGACTGTACTGGCAGGTGCGGGACCCGCTCGCCTGCTCAGAGGAAGTGCAGGTGGTGGCGCGGGCCTGGCGGGACGCCGGGAGGGCGGAGCTGACGACGCAAGCCGTGGAGGAGCGACTGGATGCCTACGTCACCGGCTTGATGGACGCGTTGGGCTGAGCACCGGCGGTCCGGGGCCCGACTTCCGCCCGCGAAACGCGGCCCCCGTCCCGGCTTGACCCGCGGGCCGCCCTGGGCCACCATTCCACTATTGAACTAGTGAAAGGCCGCAACGGGTGTGATCGAGTACCGCATCGATCGGCGCAGCGGGGTCTCCACGTACCAGCAGATCGTGCAGCAGACCAAACAGGCCCTGCGGCTCGGGATGCTGGAGCCCGGGGACAAGCTGCCGACCGCCCGAGAGGTGGTCGAACTGACCGCCATCAACCCCAACACGGTGCTCAAGGCCTACCGCGAACTCGAACGCGAGGGACTGGTCGAGCCCCGCCCGGGGCTCGGCACCTTCGTCCGGCGTTCGCTCGCCCGGCCGGAGGCGGCGGCCGACGGACCGCTGCGCGCGGACCTGGTCGGCTGGGTGGACCGGGCCCGCGAGGCCGGGCTGGAACGCGAGGACATCGCCGCGCTGATGGCCTCCGTGCTGGAGCAGCGCTTCGACGCCGGGGTTCCGCCGACGCCACCGAGCTGACGCACGCCGGAACGGGGGCCGGTGTCGTACCGAACAGACAGACAGACACACCACAGCCGTACGCCGGGCCGCCCGGCAGCACCGAACCGAGAACAGTGGGGGGACCGGGTGAACGACGACCCGACAACCGTGGCTCCGGCGTTGGAGGCCGTCGGACTGGGCAGGCGGTACCGGGGCGAATGGGCCCTGCACGCCTGCGACTTCACCGTCCCGAGCGGACGGATCTGCGGGGTGGTCGGCCCCAACGGTGCCGGCAAGAGCACCCTGCTCTCCCTCGCCGCCCGCCAACTCACTCCCACCGAAGGCGAGTTGCGCGTGTTCGGCGCATCGGCCGACACCCACGAGGAGCGCGCCCGGGTCGCCTACGTGGCACAGGACAAGCCGCTCTACCCGGGCCTCACCGTGGCCGAGACCCTCCGGATGGGCCGCGAGCTCAATCCGGTCTGGGACCAGGAGACCGCCGAACAGATCGTCGACCAGGGCGAGTTGCGCCGCAAGGCCCGGATCGGCTCGCTGTCCGGCGGCCAGCGCACCCGGGTCTCGCTGGCGCTCGCCCTC
Organism: Kitasatospora sp. NPDC028055; assembly: GCF_040637885.1. Classification (NCBI taxonomy): domain Bacteria; kingdom Bacillati; phylum Actinomycetota; class Actinomycetes; order Kitasatosporales; family Streptomycetaceae; genus Kitasatospora; species Kitasatospora sp. NPDC028055. Next base: position 40,756 of record NZ_JBEZXE010000047.1, read on the forward strand.
GGCAAGCGCCCCGACCTGCTGCTGCTCGACGAGCCGATGGCCGACCTCGACCCGCTCGCCCGGCACCAGCTCATGGGCACCCTGATGTCGGCTGCCGCCGAGCGCGGCACGACCATCGTGGTGTCCTCGCACATCCTCCCGGAGCTGGACGGCGTCATCGACCACCTGCTGCTGGTCCAGCGCGGACGGATCCGGCTGTCCGGCGACCTGGACGACATCCTGGCGGGGCACCAGGTGCTCACCGGCCCCGCGGCCACCCGGTCCGGGGGTGCCGACCTCCCGCCCGGCCTGGTGGTCGAGCAGCGGACCGCCGGTCGCCGGGTGACCGCGCTGGTACGCACCGGCGAGCCGCTGGACGGCCCCTGGGAGAGCGAACGGCCCAGTCTGGACGAGCTGCTGCTCGGCTACCTCCGCGCCCCGGCCGAACCGGCCCCGGGCACCACGGGCACCCGTGGCACCACCGGCACCCCGGTCACCACAGGCACGACCGGCACCAGCGGCACGACCCGCACCACCCCGGCGACCGACGAGAAGGCAGCATGAGCACGGATGTCCTGACCGACCCCGCGAAGCCCGCCCCCGCCCCCGGGTCCGCCACCCCGGACCGTTCCGGAACCCCCCGGCTGCGCGGCCTGATCTGGCTGACGCTTCGCCAGAACCGTGCGCTGCTCTGGGTGCTGTCAGCACTGCTGGTTCTGCTGACGGCCGACCTCGTCTGGATCCACGTCGTCGACCAGCACATCACGGGCGTGCTGCGGCGAACGGGCTGCTACAGCCCCGAGAGCTGGGACAGCAACAGGTGCTGGATCCTCCTCTCGCCGATCAACCAGCCGAACTTCTGGTTCATCTCCGTGCTCCAGCCGGTGGTCACCGCCGTCCCACTGCTGATCGGTGTGTTCATCGGCGCACCGCTGCTGGCCCAGGAGCACGAGCGCGGCACGATCCGGCTGATCCGCGCCCAGTCCGTCAGCCCCGTGCGCTGGCTGGCCGCCCGTCTCGCGGTGCCCGGCCTCGCCGTCCTGGCCGCCACCGGCGTGCTCGCCTCGCTGATGACCTGGGTGTGGTGGACGGACATCGTGCACGGCCCGGTCGCCTTCGACCCGCCGTTCCAGTTCTTCACCTACCCGGCCCTCGGGGTGGCACCGGTCGCCTGGTCCCTGTTCGCCCTGGCCCTGGGCGTCCTGGTGGGCCAGCTGGTGCGCCGGAGCCTGCCCGCGATGTTCCTCACCGGTGCGCTGGTGGCGATCGTCCACGGCCTGGTGCGCTGGGCGCGTCCGTCCTTCTACCCGACGGTCGACGCGGTGGCACCGCTCAGGGCCATGCAGCCCACCAACGCGTGGCTGGTCGACGCGAAGACCATCCTGCCCGACGGCAGCCGGGTCGACTCCGTCGCGTGCGTCGAGACGCATCGGTGCGACGGGGCCACCGGCACCTGGCTGAGCTACCACCCCTCCGCCCACCTCGTCCCGGTCCAGCTCGTCGAGGCCGGCATCCTGTTGGCGCTCACCGCCCTCGCCCTCACGGCCGCCTTCCGCCTCGTCCGCCGGTAGCCCTCCGGGCAGCACGCCGACCGCACGCCGACACCTCGCCAGCAGCACGCCGACCACGCGCCGACCACGCACCAACACCTCGCCGGCATCTCGCCAGCACCACGCCGACCCGCGCCCGGGGCCGGGCGCCGCCCCCTCCCCACCCACCGCGCACTTGACGAAAGGTTGACCTGTTCACGGCAGATCGTTGACGCTCGGCGCCCCTATGGTCGGCCCATGCCCTCACAGCCCATCAGGCCGACCGCCCTGCCGGTCCTGCCCTACCGCAAGCCCACCCGCGGCCGGGACTACTGGGTCCTGGACAACGTCCTGCCCGACCCGGACGCCGTCCGCGAACGCGTCCTGGCCCGCGGCGACTGGACCGAGGGCTACCCGTACCGCCCCGAGACCTGGCCCGGCCTGCGCACCATGCCCGGCCTGGAACCGGACGAGCTGGCGCGGGTCGAGGCCCAGGTCCGCAAGGCCACCGGCGCCTCCCGGCTCTGGGTGCAGAGCACCCCCGGCGGCGGCACGCTCAACCACAACTGCGTCCAGGTCGTCGGCGCCGGGGAGTCGGAGTCCCGCCCGCACACCGACTCCCGCGCGCTCTGCCGCTACGCCGCCGTGCTCTACCTGAGCCCCGACGCCCCCAAGGACGCCGGCACCAGCTTCTACCGCCAGCAGTTCCCCGGCGGCCGCCTCGGGGGCAACCTGGTCAACGCCCCGCACAACAACCTGGTCGAGGCGCTCGGCACCCGCCACGTCCCCGCCGACCACTTCACCGAGGACGTCCGGGTCCCCAACCGCTACAACCAGCTGCTCCTCTACCACGCCAACCTGATCCACAGCGCCACCGACTACTACGGCGCGGAACTGGCGGACCGCCGGATGACCGCCGTGTTCTTCTGGATGGCCTGACCGGCGGACCGCGCCGGCCCGGGACCCCACGGACCGGTTCGAGCGACGCCCGCCCGGGGACGCTCCCCGCATGAACCCCGACGCCGTACCCCCCACCGAGACCGTCCGCCCCGACTGGGCCGCCATCGACCGGCTGCCGAGCGCCGACCTGCTCCGCCTGATGAACGCCGAGGACCGCACCGTCCCCGTGACCGTCGCCGGGCAACTGGTGCGGATCGCCGTCGTGGTCGACGCGGCGGCGCCGAGGATGGCGCGCGGCGGGCGGCTGATCTACGCCGGGGCGGGCACGGCCGGGCGGCTCGGGGTACTGGACGCCGCCGAGTGCCCGCCGACCTTCGGCACCGACCCCGGGCTGGTGGTGGGCCTGATCGCGGGCGGCCGGAGCGCCGTGACGGAGGCCGTCGAGGGCGCCGAGGACCGCACCGACCTCGCCGAGGCCGACGTGGCGGCACTCGCCCTCACCCCGGACGACACCCTGGTGGGCGTCTCCGCCTCGGGCCGCACCCCGTACGCGGTCGCCGCCGTGCGCGCCGCCCGGGCGGCCGGGGCACTGACCGTCGGGCTGGCCTGCAACCGTGGCTCGGCGCTGGTGGCGGCGGCGGAGCTGGGGATCGAGGTGGAGGTCGGCCCGGAGGTGCTCGCCGGGTCCACCCGGTTGAAGGCGGGCACCGCGCAGAAGCTGGTGCTCAACATGCTGTCCACCGCGCTGATGATCCGCCTCGGCCGGACGTACGGGAACCTGATGGTCGATCTGCGGGCCACCAACGTCAAACTCCGTGAGCGCGCCCGCCGGATCGTCGCGGAGGCGACCGGCGCCGACACCCCGACGGTCGAGCGCGCCCTCACCGCCACCGACGGCCGGACGAAGGACGCCGTCCTGCTGCTGCTCGCCGACGTGGACGCGCCCACCGCCGCCCGGCTCCTCACCGCCTCGGCCGGACGACTCCGCGACGCGCTCGAACTCGCCCGCCGCCAGCGCCCGTTGCCCGACCCGGGATCGCCGGAGCCGAGCAGGCCCTGACCGGAGACGGCCACGGCCATCGAGCGGTCCGGCGCCACAGCCGGTGCGCACCCTCCGCGGTTCACCGCTCCCTCAGGGCAGGGACCGGGGCCGGGAACCCACCGGGGACCCGCTACCCCAGCCGCAGGTCCGCGGCCGCCACGACCTCTCCCAGACGCGGGAAGTCCAGCTCCACCGAGGCCCGGTGCTCCGCCTCCGTCAACCCGGCCATCGCGTCCTCGACGAACACCAGCCGGTAGCCGTGGTCGGCGGCCGCGCGGGCGCTCGACTCCACGCCGAGGTTGGTCGCGATCCCGGTGAAGACGAGTGTCTCCACACCCCGGGCCTGGAGCAGTTCGTGCAGTCCGGTGCCCTGGAAGGCGCCGATGGTGCGCTTCACCACCACCTCGTCGGCCGCCGCCGCGACCTCGGCCACCAGCCCGCTGCCGGGCGGCTGTTCGGCGACGCCCGGGCGCTCGACCCGCACCGCGACGACGGGGGCGCCGGCCGCCCGGAACTCCTCGGCCAGGCGCAGCGAGGCCGCCACGACCTCCGGGCCGGAGTGCGGCGCGAGCTGGTTGGCGACGATCCGGTCCATCAGGTCGATCAGAACCAGGGCCGTGCTGCGGGGGTCAAGGGTGGTCATGGCGCTCACGCTAGCCCATCGCCCACGGCGTCCGGCCCCGCCCCTGCGGCAGCCTCATCCGCCTCCGACCCCTCCCGCCCTTCCGCCGCTTCCCGCCCTTCCGCTGCCTCCCGGGCGATCTCCACCCGGAAGCCCTCCACCAGCACCCGCAGCCCGTAGTCGAAGTCCGCGTCGTGGTCGGCCATCCGCAGCACGTCGGCGGCCTCGCGCAGCAGCGGCAGGTCGCGCAGCGCCTCGTCGGGGAACGGCGGCCGGGTGCGCTGCGCGGCGTCCTGTCGCCAGGCCTGTTCCTCGGTGACCCAGCCCATGATGTAGCGGTCGACGGTCAGCAGCAGTCGCAGCGCCGTGCGCGGGCGCAGCCCGGCCCGACACAGGGCACTCAACTGTGCCTCGACTGCAGGGAGTTCGTCCTCGGTCGGCAGGGTGCCGGCGTGCACCCGGGCGCCGTCGCGGTAGGCCAGCAGGGCGTTGCGCTTGGCCCGGGCGTCGGCGGCGATCCAGTCGGGCCAGTGCTCCGGGTCCGGCTCGCGGTCGGGCGGGAGGGCCTCGGCGAGCATCGCCTCGGCCATCAGGTCGAGCAGTTCCCGCTTGTTCTTGAAGTGCCAGTACAGCGCCGGTGACTGCACGCCGAGCTCGCGGGCGAGCCGCCGGGTGCTGAGCCCGTCGATGCCCTCCTCGTTGAGCACGCGCAGCGCGGTGCGCACCACCTCGTCGCGTTGCAGCGCCATCCGATCGGCCTCCCGGTAATCCGCTTGCGGGGCCACCTTATCGCCGCTAAGTTCCGACCCGGACTTTATCAGTGATAAGGACGCAATGACCTATCCGACGGCCACCCACCCGACGGCCACCGCCACGACTGCCACCGGCACCACGACCACCGACAGCCCCACGACACCCAAGGGCCCCGCATGACCTCAGGAACGGACCGCCGACGGTCCCGGCTGCTCCCCGACACCACGCCCTGGCGGACCTCCCGGGACTTCCGCCTCACCTGGACCTCCGGCACGGTGACCCTGCTCGGCTCGGTCTTCACCATGACCGCGATCCCGCTCCAGATCGCCGACCTCACCGGCTCACCGCTCGCCGTCGGAGCCGTCGGTGCGGTCGAGCTCGTGCCCACCGTCCTGTTCGGCCTCTACGGAGGTGTGCTCGCCGACCGCGCCGACCGCCGTACCGTCGCCCTGGCCACCGAGGTCGCCCTGGCCGTCCTGAGCGCCCTGCTGCTGGCCAACGCGCTGCTCGGGGCGCCCGCCGTCTGGCCGCTCTACCTGGCCGCCGGCCTGGCGGCGGCCGTCCAGGGCATCCAGCAGCCCTCGGTGGAGGCGATGATCCCCCGGCTGGTGCCGCCGGAGCAGCTGGTGGCGGCCGGGGCGCTGCTCTCGCTGCGCTGGAGCATCGGCGGCGTGGCCGCGCCGGCCGCCGCCGGACTGCTGATCGCGACCACCGGCGCCCCGGCCGCCTACCTGATCGACCTGGCCACCTTCCTACTGTCGATCGCCCTGCTCGCCCAGGTGCGGCCGGTCCCCACGGCACGGGACGCCGAGGCGCCGCCGCTGCGCGACTTCACCGAGGGCATCCGGTACGCGGCCCGCCGGCCCGACCTGTTGGGCACCTACCTGGCCGACCTCGCCGCCACCGTCTTCGCCCTGCCCACCGCCTTGTTCCCCTTCCTCGCCGGGGAGCTGGACGCGACCTGGGCACTCGGCCTGCTCTACTCGGCCTCCGCCGCGGGTAGCCTGCTCGCCGCCGCCACCGGCGGCTGGACGGAACGGGTGCACCGGCACGGGCGGCCGGTCCTGCTCTCCGCCGCGCTGGTCGGCGCGGCCACCGCCGCGGCCGCCGTCGCCCCGGGCCTCTGGGCCGTACTGCTCTGCCTGGCCGTCGCGGGTGCCGCCCACTGGATCGGCGACACCTTCCGCAGCGCCATCTGGAACCGGTCGGTTCCGGACGGGCTGCGCGGCCGCGCCGCCGGCCTCGAGCTGCTGATCGGCTCCGCCGGACCGGCCCTCGGCGACCTCCGGGCCGGCGGCCTCGCCGCCCGGCAGGGCATCCGGGCCGCCCTGGGCACGGGCGGGCTGCTCTGCCTGGGCAGCAGCACCCTGCTCGCCGCCGCACTCCCGGCACTGTGGCGCTACGACCAGCGCACGCCCGCCACGGCGGCCGGGTCCCGTCCCGCGCCGTGACGGCGCCGGACGACCGGACGACCGGGTCCGCCCGGCCGTCAACCATCAACCATCACCCCCCCCACCCCCGACTACCCCCCGGCCGGCAACAGGTACCCCAACTGGGAGATCACCGACCAGAGTCGGTCCGCCAGCTCGGACGCGGCCGCGACCGCCCCGACGAACACCTCGGGCGCACTCGCCGCCGCGACCAGCCCGCCCTTGGCCACCGCCCCCAGTCCGGCCACCGCACCCGCCCCGACCGCCGCCCACACCCCCAGGGCCAGCAGCCCGACCGCCCCCAGCCCGGCCAGGAACAGTTCCCCCTCGGGGGTGAACAGCCGCCGGTCCCGCTCGATCGTCACCGCCAGCTCGGGCACCAGGGTGGGCCCCAGCGGCGCCGGCCGCTGCCGGGCCCGGACCAGGTTGAGCATCGCCTCCCGGATCTTGTCCGGGAGTTGCACGGCCCGCAGCGGCACCCGGTGGATGTGGTACAGCACCAGCCCGTCGTACCCGGGACGGCCGTTGGCCGGCCTCGGGTACTCGCGGAACTCGGCCCGGTCGGTGGGCCAGTAGCAGATCCAGTCGACGTACGTCTCCCCGTTCTGCTCGGTGACGTTGACCGGCACCGGAAGGATCATCAGCCCGGCGCCGAGCCGCCAGCTGGTGGCCCCGGCGACCACCGAGTACGGCAGCTGCTTGACCGCGGTGCGCTGCAGGGCGATCAGCCGGTTCTCGATGATCCGGCCGCACGGGTCCCGCAACACCGCGATCTTGCCCTGGAGTTCGCGGTAGGTGTCGAGCGCGGTGCGCTCGGTGCCGACCTCCAGGGCCTCCATCCGCAGGTCCGGGACGTGGTTCTGCAGGCCGAGCAGGTCCGGCTTGAGCGCACCGCCCGGGGTGAGTTCGCGGATGGCCTTGACCAGTTTGACCGCCGGGGTGCTCCGGTCCTTGAGCATCCGCTTGATCGCGTCGACCTTGGCCGCCGGAAAGGTGTTGGTCAGGTCCTCCGACAGCACCTGGAGCACCATCCGCAGCACCGGGTCCTGCGGCTGGGCGGTGAGCCGCCCGTACGGCAGCGCCTCCTCGGGGCCCAGCCGGTCCCGACGGGGCGTGCCCCACCACTCGGCGATCCGGTCGAGCTGGAAGGTCACCCAGGTCGCTCCGGGGCGGGCGTCGAAGTCCACCCCGAAGTGGTGGCGCACCCACAACTCGGCGGCCAGGTACTCGAAGACCGTCGGCGGCTCCTCCCGCGCCGGCCCCAGCAGCAGACACGTGTCCTGGTCCCTGAGGAAGCTCACGCGATGTCCTTCAACGGGCTGCTCACCGCGATGTCCGTCCCCGAGGTCGGCGTGTACTCGTTCCACTCGGCGATCAGCGTGCCCCGGTGGCCGGGCCGGCGGACCGGGAACGGCGTCAGGGTGCCGTCGTGCCGGTGGGTCAGACCGCTGAGCACCAGGTGGGTGTCGTCCGGCACCCGGACCACCCGGGCGGTCTCCTGGATCCGCCGGTCGTCGTACTCGTCCACGACGACCGCGGTGCCCGGGGCGAAGCCGGCGCTGGAGGCCACCGGCACCAGCACCGGGGCGCCCCCGGCGGGCGGGTCGACCACGGCGGCACAGGTGGTGACCGCCTCGTCCTCCAGCAGCAGCGAACTGCTGCCCGGGTTGGCCGGCGGGATGCCGGGGTAGTTGCGGTCGTCGTAGGCGGCGATCTCCCGGGCGATGCTCAGGTACGGGTGGTCGGCGGGCAGTTGGGCGCCGTGGAAGCCGCCCTCGGCGAACCGCACCCAGGCCTCCTCCCAGCCCTTGCGCACGGTGAGCACCACCCGGGCGCTGCCCGCCCGCAGGAAGGCCTGGCGGTTGGCGTCGGGGTGGCTGATCCGGCTGACGAAGGGCCAGGCGGCCGGGGCGTCCCAGAAGTAGGAGTAGAGGAAGGTGACCACGTTCTCCCACTCGATGGCCTGGTTGACGAAGGCCACCTCGGCCTCGTGCCCGAGCACCGCCGCCCAGGCCGCGGCGCTCACCTTGAGCGCGCCGGTGTCGTCACCGGGGAAGCCCGCGCCGTGGCCCAGCCGGTCGGGGTCGCTCGCGACCGAGTCCTTGAAGGCGTTCACCACGTCGGAGGGCATCAGGTGGTAGTCCACGCCGAGCAGGAAGCGCAGTACGCCCTTCATGATCTCGTCGCTCTCCTCGCGCCGGAGCGTGAGGGTGTCGACCCCGTTGAGGCGTTCGCGCAGCGCGGCGGCGCGGGCGGCGAGGTCCTGCTGCTCGGCGTAGTACTTGGTCTGGGCCGCGTTGAACAGGGCCGCCCAGACGTCGTTCTGCCACTGCCGGCGGGCCTCGTCGGTGGGTTCGACGACGGCGGTCAGGTTGAGCCAGGTCTGCCGGTTGTTGACCAGGTGGAAGCTCACCGTGCACGGCCCGCCGGCGTGCCGCAGCAGGGCGCCGTTGACCGGGTCGGCGAGGTCGACCGGTCCGTGGGTGCCGAACGGCTCGTTCCACTCGGGGATGGTGCTGCCGAGCACCTTGAGGTTGTAGTTGTAGTCACCGGTGCGGCTCTCGGAGGCGAACTGGAACCAGAGGTTCTTGATCCAGTACCGGTCCGGGACGTTCAGCGGCGGCGCGTCGAAGATCCCGGCGCCGTCGTTGTTGGGCGCGGTGACGTTGACGTGGAGGTCCGGGTGCGGGCCGGGGGCGAGCGGCACCACCGCACCGTACCGCTCGGCGAGCACCAGGTAGTGCGGCTGGCTCTCGCCGGGCCGGACCTCCTCGGTGATGTCGGAGTGCGGCACCTCGAACTGGAACGGCCCCAGCTTCGCCTCGATGGCCGCGAGTTCGGCATAGGCCTGGCGCAGGGCGCCGGCCGGTTCGGGGATGGCCAGGTCGTAGGTCAGCCGCAGCCCGGAGCGGTAGAGCCGGACCCGCCACTTGCGCATCATGCTGAAATAGTCGATCCGGACCGGATCGGTGGCACTGGCGTTCTTCAAGGTGCGGGTGGTGGTCTCCGAGGAGCCGGTCACGGTGGTGGTCGTGATGGTGACCTTGTGCTCCTGCTTGGTACGCGCGGAGGCCTTCTGGGTGATCGTGGTCGCGTGCTTGCGGCTGTCGGTGGCGGACTGCGAGTCGGCGCTCTGGCTGGTCATGCCGGAGGTGGCGGAGCCGGAGATCAGCGGGATCCCGCCCGAGACGGTGCCGGTGACGTTGAACTGGTTGCTGTGCTGGAGCTGGTTGGTGGTGGACTGGGCGAGTTCGGTGTTGTCGGTGACGCCGGTCTCACTGAAGTTCTCCAGCGAGTCGGTGACGATCGAGCTGAACTCCTTGGAGGTGACGGACCATTCCTTCTGGGTGACGGCCGTCTCCTCCAATGGCGCGAGCGGGATGGTCGCGACCAGTTCGCCGCGCTCGATCCCGGCGGGGGCCATCTCCAGGCGCTCCAGGTTCATCATGCCGATCGGGTCGACGGCCGCGTTGTGGTCGTACGCGGCGTTCGCGACGGCGGCCAGCCCGGCCCGGGCCCGGCCCGCCGCAGTGGTGTCGGATCGGCGCAACTGCTCCAGCTCACGTCCGAGTTCACGCAGCGCGGGACCGTCGGCGGCGGCCAGGACGGCGGCCCGCAGCGGGCGGTCGGCGGGGTCGGCGGCGGAGGCGGCGAGCAGCTCCCAGGGCAGCTCGGCCGTCAACCGGCCGCGCAGCGCGGTCACTTCGTCCGGCCGGAGGTCGAGCCCGCGCAGGTAGGCGTGCGCGACCAGGCCCGGCCCGCCCGGCGGACCGGGCACCTTCAACGGGACCAGGGTGGCCTTGTCGATGCTGCGGGCCGCGTGGCCGAGCACCGGTGGCGACTGGTCCCCGCCCGGCCAGGGCGGCACGGGCGGTACGGGCGGCACCGGCAGACCCACCACGGCGGGCGGCGGCGCGACCCGGGGCGCGGGCACGGCCTCAGGCGCGGCCTCGGGCGCCGGCACGGCCTCGGGCACCGCCTCGGGAAAGGTCGTGAGCTCGGGTGCCTCCGGGGCGCGATCCGACATGACGGTCCCCTCCGTAATCCGTCCGGTTGCTGCCCGCCACCTACCCGGCGCCACCGGGCGGACGCGCCGCACCCGAACGGCTCGCGGAGCGCACGCCGTTGCGCGGAGGTGCACACCAACGTGCAAGACTGCCGCACGCCCTCACATCGGCCTGCACGCCCTCCGTCCGTCCTCGGCCTGGACCGACGCACCCGCCGTCCGGCCCGGGCCCCGCTCCTCACAGCGTGAGAGCCCGGGCCCCGCGCCTCAGAGCGTGAGAGCCCGCGCCGACGCCCGTACCGGGGACGGGAGTTCGGTCCGCCCGCGCAGGTAGCGGTCCACCGCCGCGGCCGCCGACCGGCCCTCCGCGATCGCCCAGACGATCAGCGACTGGCCCCGCCCGGCGTCCCCCGCGACGAACACCCCGTCGGCGGCGGTGCCGAACCCGTCGTCCCGCTCCAGCGTCCCCTCCGGCCCGATGCCCAGCCCGAGTTGGGCGTACAGCGGCTGGTCCGGCTCCGGCCCGACGAAGCCCAGCGCGAGCAGCGCCAGCTCCGCCGGGAGCACCCGCTCGGTGCCCGCCCGGGGGCCGCGGTCGCCCGGCTCGGCCTCGGCGTAGCGGACGGCCGCCAGGCGCCCGTCCGGCCCCGGCTCGAACCCGACCGTGACCGCCGCGAACACCCGGCCACCGGCCGACGACGACCGGCCCGCCTCCTCCCCCGACGACGCCCCCGCCTCCCCCGACAACGACGACGCCCCCGCCCGCCCCGCCAACTCCTCGTGCGAGGTGGTCTCCCGGTACACCTTCGGGTGGACCGGCCACGGCTGCCCCGGCCCGCGCCGCTCGGGCGGACACGGGTTGATGTCCAGCTGGGTCACCGAGGCCGCGCCCTCGCGCAGCGCCGTCCCCAGGCAGTCGGCCGCGGTGTCCCCGCCCCCGACGACGACCACCCGCCGCCCCCGCGCGGACAGCGGCGAGACCTCCCGGTCCCCCTCGTCCACCCGGTTCGCCCAGGTCAGGTACTCCAGGGCCGGGTGCACCCCGGCCAGCCCGCACCCGGGCACGGCCGGTACCCGCCAGGCACCGGCCCCCACCGCGACCACCACCGCGTCGTACCCGGCCCGCAGCTGCTCCCCGGTGACGTCCCGCCCGGCCCACACCCCGGTGCGGAACTCGGTTCCCTCGGCCCGCAGCTGCGCCAGCCGCCGCTCCAGCCGGTGCTTCTCCAGCCGGAACGGCGGGATCCCGTAGCGCAGCAGCCCGCCCGCCCGGTCGGCCCGTTCGTAGACGGTGGTGGCGTGCCCGGCCCGGGTCAGCTGCTGGGCCGCGGCCAGCCCGGCCGGCCCGGAGCCGATCACCGCCACCCGCCCGCCCGGCTCCGGCCGCTCGGGCGGCTGCGCCGCGTCCCAGCCCTCGGCCCAGGCCCGGTCGGCGATCGCCAGCTCCACGTTCTTGATCGTCACCGCGTCCCCGTCGATCGCCAGCACGCAGGCGCTCTCGCACGGCGCCGGGCAGAGCCGCCCGGTGAACTCCGGGAAGTTGTTCGTGGCCAGCAGCCGGGCGGCCGCGGCCCGCCAGTCCGCGTCCGCGACCAGCCGGTTCCACTCCGGCACCAGGTTCCCCAGCGGGCAGGCCGCGTGGCAGAACGGCAGCCCGCAGTCCATGCAGCGCTCCGCCTGTCCGCCCACCAGCGGCAGCAGCGCCCCCGGCCGGTACACCTCCCGCCGGTCCCCCAGCCGCTCCCGGGCGTCCCGGCGCGCCCGCTCCGCGCGCGGGGTGGTGAGGAAGGCCATCCGCTCTGCCATCGAGGCCTCCGGCGGGGCGTACCGAAACGGACCGGCGGCCGCCCGGCGGCGCGCCACCGTGTGGCCACCGTACGCCCACGAAGCGGCACGCGACACCCGTGCCGGCCGGGAATCCGTGCCCCGCTCTCCACTGCCGTGAGCACGCCAGGGAGAATCTCCCGCATGAGCCACACCGTGCTGATCGCCGAGGACGACCGCGCCATCCGCGACTCGCTCACCCGCGCCCTCACGCTGGAGGGCTACCGGGTGCGGATAGCCGCGGACGGCACCCAGACCCTGGCCGTCCTCGCCGAGCAGCGGCCGGACGTCCTGGTGCTCGACGTGATGATGCCCGCGCCGGACGGCCTGGAGGTCTGCCGCCGGCTGCGCGCGGCCGGCGACCGCACCCCGGTGCTGATGCTCACCGCCCGGGTCGAGGTCCCGGACCGGATCGCCGGCCTGGACGCCGGGGCCGACGACTACCTGGTCAAGCCCTTCGACGTGGACGAGCTGTTCGCCCGGCTGCGTGCCCTGCTGCGCCGCAACCCGCCCGCCGACACCCCCGAGGACGTCCTGACCGTCGCCGACCTGCGGGTCGAGCCCCCGGCCCGCCGGGCCTGGCGCGGCGGCGCCGAACTGGAGCTCTCCCGCACCGAGTTCGACCTGCTGGAGCTGCTCACCCGGCACGCCGGCGCCGTCCTCGACCAGACCACCCTGTACGAGCGGATCTGGGGCTACGACTTCGGCCCGGGCTCGAAGAACCTCGCGGTCTTCATCGGCTACCTGCGCCGCAAGCTCGACCGCCCCGGCCTCACCCCGCTGATCCACACCGTCCGCGGCGTCGGCTACACGCTGCGCGAGCCGTGACCGGCCCGGCGGCCCGCCGCCCCCGGCTGCCGCGCCCCGGCCTGCGCACCACCCTCTCGCTCGCCTTCGCGGTGATGGCGGCCCTGGTCGCGGTGGTGATCGGCACGCTCGGCTACCGCGCGGCGGCCGCGCTGATCCGCGACGACGAGTCGGACGACTTCAACTCGGCCGTCCACGCGGTCAGCGGCCAGGTGGACCGCCAGAAGCTGTTCCCTGGGGACTTCAACAGCCCGAGCGGGCTGAGCGAGCAACTGCTGCACCCGATCAGGGTCACCGCCCAGGCCCTCGACTCGCACGGGGCCATCCTCCCGGGCACCGCGCACCTCGCCCTGCCGACCACCGCGACCGACCGCGAGCTCGCCCGCGCCGACGAGCCCGCCCGTACGGTGATCGACGAGCGCCAGGTCGGCGACCGGACCTGCCGGGTGGGCGTGGTCTCGCTCGGCGGCGGCCGGGGCGCCGTCCAGGTCGTGCTGCAACTCGACGACATCGAGGAGCTGTTGGAGGTGCTGCGGCACCAGATGGCGGCCGTGGTGGCCGCCGTCGTGCTGGTGGCCGGCGGATCCGGGTGGCTGGTCGCCGGGCGGATCACCGGCCGGCTGGTCCGGCTCACCGACGCGGCCGAACGGGTCGCCGCCAGCGGCCGCCTGGACGTCCCGGTGCCCGCCTCGGGCCAGGACGAGGTGGGCCGGCTCGGCCGCGCCTTCGACCGGATGCTGGTGCGCCTGGCCACCGCCAAGGAGAACCAGCGCCGGCTCGTCCAGGACGCCGGGCACGAGCTGCGCACCCCGCTGACCAGCCTGCGCACCAACCTGTCGGTGCTGCCCAGCATCGACCGGCTGCCGCCCGCCGAACGCACCGCGCTGCTCGCCGACCTGGCCGAGGAGGCCCGGGAGTTGACCCAGCTGGTGGAGGAGCTGGTGGCCCTGGCGGCGGACCGCAAGGCCGACGAGGACCCGGTCGAGGTGGTGCTGGCGGAGGTGGTCCACGAGGCCGCCGGCCAGGCCCGCCGGCGCAGCGACCGGGAGATCACGGTGGTCGCGGACGACACCGTCGTCATCGCCCACCCGGACGCGCTGGCCCGGGCGGTGGGCAACCTGCTGGACAACGCGGCCAAGTTCGACCCGGCCGGGACGTCCCCGATCGAGCTGGTGGCGCACGGCCTCCGGGTCGAGGTCCGGGACCGCGGTCCGGGCATCGACGAGACCGACCTCGACCGGGTCTTCGACCGCTTCTACCGGGCCACCGCGGCCCGCAGCCTGCCCGGCTCGGGCCTGGGCCTGGCCATCGTCGCCGAGGTGGCCCGCTCGCACGGCGGCACCGCCTACGCCGCCAACCGGGTCGGCGGCGGTGCGGTGATCGGCTTCACCCTCGGCGGCTGAGCACGCCCGAGCAGTGGCCGAGCAACGCCTGGGCAGTGCCTGCGCAGTGCCCGGGCACGTCCGAGCACGCCGAACGGGCCCGGCGCGCACCACGCGCACCGGGCCCGTTCAGGTGCCCGACCGGCTCGGACCGGCTCAGACCGCGGCGAGCAGTCCCCGCCCGAGCCAGTCGGCGTCGTCCTTCACACCCGGCAGGACGAAGAAGTACCCGCCGCCGGTCGGCGAGATGTAGTCCACCAGCGGCTCGTCGATCAGCCGGGTCTGGGTGGCCTCGAACTGCCGCACCACGTCCTGCTGGTAGCAGCAGAACACCAGGCCCATGTCCAGGTTGCCCGCCTTGTCCACGCCCCGGTCGTAGTTGAACCCGCGGCGCAGGATGCGCGAGGCGTCGGTGTCGGCGGTGCGCGGGTTGGCCAGCCGGATGTGCGCGTTGAGCGGGATCGCCTTGCCGTCCGGGTCCTTGCCGTAGTCCGGCGCGTCGTTCTCCTGGTGCCCGTCCAGCGGCGCGCCGGTGTCGCGGCGGCGGCCGAACATCTTCTCCTGCTCGCTGAGCTTGACCCGGTCCCAGAACTCGATCAGCATCCGGATGATCCGGATCACCTGGTAGCTGCCGCCGGTCGCCCAGGCGGGCTCGCCCGCGCCGTCGGTGACCCAGATCAGCCGGTCCGTCTCGCGGGCGGAGGTGGTGTCCGGGTTGGCGATGCCGTCCTTGAAGCCGAGCAGGTTGCGCGGCGCGCCGTCCGGGCGGGAGGCGCTCTTGAAGCCGTCGATCCGCCAGAGGATCTGCATCGCCCCGCGGGTGTGCCGGGTTATGTCGCGCAGCGCGTGCAGCACGGTGTCCTGCTGGTCGGCGCAGATCTGCAGCGAGAGGTCGCCGTGCAGTTCGCCGGGCTGGAGGTTGTCGTTGGGGAAGGTCTTCATCGGCGTCAGCTTGACGGGCTTGGCCTTGGCGAGCCCGTAGCGGTCGTCGAACAGCGAGGCGCCGACGCCGACCGTGACGGTGAGGTTGTCGGTGGGCACGGTGGGGCCGAGGATGCCGCTGTCCGAGGGCGGGGCGCCGACGCCGAGGTCGGGCGGGGTGCCGCCGGCGGTGAGCAGGCGGATTCGCTCGGTCAGGGTCTTGAACAGGTCCTCCAGGCCCTTGCGGTCCTGGGCGATGACCTGGCAGGAGACGAACGCGGCGAAGCCGGGGGCCGGGGTGATGACACCGGCCTGGTGGGCGCCGTGGAACGGGACGACCCCGTTTGCCGGCTGGTGGGTGTCCCCGGCGGCGGCCGGTTCGGCCCCGAGGGTGAACGCCCCGCCGGCCAGCACGGCGGCCCCGGCGCCCGCGCCGAGCGCGGCCCGGACGAAGCTGCGCCGGGCCGGACCGGCCGGGCAGCCGCCCTGGTCGGCGTCGGCGACCGTCTCTGCGACCGGCCCGGCGACCGACTGGGCGACCGGTGCGGCGGCGGCGGCAGCGGCGTGCGGGAACGGGCAGGAGCCGGTGGCTGCGGTGTGGTCGGTCATCAGGCGGCCTTCCGGATCTCGAGCAGGGCGGGGATGGGCGAGAGGTCTTCGAGCAGCTGGCCGGTGGCGCCGTTCAGCTGGCGGCGGGTGCCGTCGGGCAGCTTGTCGAGCGGGGTCCAGCCGTCGGCGGTGTGCGCCGCGGCGACGAGGTCCCCGACCCGCTTCATCCCGGCGTCGACCCGGACCAGCACCTGCGGGTCACGCTCGTCGAGCAGCGGCCGGAGCAGGGTCAGCAGCTCCTGGGTGCCGGCCAGGTTGGCCTGGGTGGTGGCGAGGTTGGTGCCGCTGCCCATGTCGGTGTCGCCGGTCAGCTCGAACTGGAGGGTGTTCTCCAGGATCTCGTGGGCGCGCAGCGGGAGGTCGCCCGGGTCGAAGTCCTGGGTGGGGAAGTCGTGCACCAGCTTGGCGACGTTCTGGGCGAGTTCGTCGGCGACCGGCGTCAGGTCGGCGGCGGACTGGCCGTGCCAGAGGCCGTACTCCAGGCGCAGGAAGCCGGTGAAGCCCGGGTCCTGGGCCTTGTCGGCGTAGCCGTCGGCGCGGCCGTCGATCTTCTTGTCGAGGTCGGCGAAGGTGCCGTAGGCGGCGCCGAGCGAGGCGTACTGGAGGTGGGCGGTGAGCCAGTCCGCCTTGGCGGCGTTGAGGTCGCCGCCGTGCACGTCGGTCTGGATCTTCTGGGTCTGCGTCATCAGGGTCGCGAGGCCCTTGGTGACGTAGTCCTTGTAGCTGTCCAGCGGGGCCTTGAGGTCGTCCTCGGAGACCGGCTTGACGGCCTTGACCTCGGCGCCGCCGGAGACGTGCACGGTGGCGGAGGTGGCGGTGGTGCCGCCGGTGGGCACGCAGCGCCAGGCGTAGTCGCCGGAGCCGATGGTGGCGGTCAGCGCCCGGGTGGTGCCGGGGGCCAGGCCCTCGATCTCGCCGTAGACCGCGCCGGTGCCCGGGTTGACCAGGTAGACCTCGGAGACCTTGTCGCCGGTGTTGTGCATCTGGAACACCTGCTGGCCCGGCTGGGGGTTGCCGAAGCCCTTGCCGCACTCCTTCTCGGAGACCGCGACGGTGGCGGAGCTGTCCTGCTTGCCGTCGCTGACGGCGATCACGGCGCCGGCCACCACGACCGGTACGGCGACCAGCGCGGTCGGCAGCACCCAGCGCGGCCGCCCGGTGCGCACCGGCCCGGCCTGCTCCGCATCCGCCGCATCCGCCGCGGGCTTCGCCTCGACCGCCGCCGCTGCGGCCGCAGCCGGGGCCGGAGCCGGAGCCGCCTTGCCGCCGCGCACGCCCTCGATGAACAGGGTCATCACGATGCTCAGGTAGGCGATGTAGCCGACGACCTGGAGGACCGTCATGGTGACGGTCAGGTTGAGGGTGCCCTGGACCAGCGTGGCGTACCAGGACGAGGCGTCCAGGTGCCCGCTCAGGTCGAAGGCGTACGAGCTGCCGCCGCCGACCAGCCCGGACTCCTGGAGGTCGCGCAGGCCGTAGCCGAGCACGCCCGCGGCGACCACGATCAGGCCGGCGCCGGTGATGGTGAAGAACTTGGTGAGGTTCATCCTGAGGG
Source organism: Kitasatospora sp. NPDC028055 (assembly GCF_040637885.1). Lineage (NCBI taxonomy): Bacteria > Bacillati > Actinomycetota > Actinomycetes > Kitasatosporales > Streptomycetaceae > Kitasatospora > Kitasatospora sp. NPDC028055. Next base: position 58,115 of record NZ_JBEZXE010000047.1, read on the forward strand.
CCCGGCGGTACAGGCCCCAGCAGAGCGCGACGGAGAGCAGCAGGCCGACGGCGGCGCCGATGATCGGCCCGGTGGACTCCCCGGCGGTGCGGGCGTTGGTCCACAGGAAGAGCGAGGTCTCCAGGCCCTCCCGGGCGACGGCGAGGAAGCTGGTGAGCACCAGCGCACCCGCGCCCATGGCCAGCGAGGCCTGGACCTTCTCCTTGATGTCGGCGGAGAGGGTGCGCGCGGAGCGGCGCATCCAGAACACCATCGCGGTGACGAAGCCGACCGCGATCAGGCTCAGCACCCCGCCGAACGCCTCCTGGGCGTGGCCGGAGAGGTTGGCGGCGGTGAAGGTGAGTACCGCGCCGAAGCTGAGGCTGAGTGCGACGGCCGCCGCGACGCCCGTCCAGACCTGGGGGAGCCGGCCCTTCTGACCGGCCCGCACCAGCGTGGCGACCAGGATCGAGACGATCAGGCCCGCTTCGAGTCCCTCGCGCAGCCCGATCAGAAAGCTCGGAAACGCCTCATCCCACATGCAGCGGGCTCCTCCCCCGGGCCGCCCCGGGTCGTACCTGTCTGGAGTGCGCCGCCGCGGCGGCGGCGGAACGGCACGGCGAACGCCCCGGACACCGTGGTCCAGGGCGTTTCGCTTAGCTTAGGCAAACCTTAGAGGGACGGCGGTCAACTGCACCCCCCGTTCAGGTAAGGGTTCGGTATGGGAACACCCATGCTCCGGCCAACTCCGCACGTCGGAGCCGTCGGAGCGGTCGGGACCGTCCGCGGCCGGGCCGGGTCACCCCCACCACTGCTCGGGTGCCACCCCGGGCCCGGGCTCCGGAGGGACCATCACCGGTTCGGCGCAGCGCACCAGCAGCTCCCCCTCCTCCGTTCCGGTGACCAGGAAGCCCCGCTCCCGCAGGACGAGTGCGGCCGCCCCGCTCAGCGCCGCCCGCGCCGACCCGGAGGGCTGACCGTCCGTCTCCACCCCGGGGGACCAGCCGACCGCCACCCCCTCGGGGTGACGGTCGATCGACAGCGGCGAGGTGCCCGGCGTGGTGTCGAACCCGGCGCGGGACAGGGCCTCGGTGACGGACTCGAGGAGTTCACGGTGATCCACCATTGGCGCAGCGTAGGCCCGGCCCCGTGCGGCACCCGGACGCGGCACGCGCCGAAACGGTTCAGCTGCACCCGGGCGCAGCATCACCACCGCCCGCCCCGACCGGCGGCCAGCCGATCGGGCGTCAGCAACCCCCGTCCGGCCCGACACGAGCGGCCGGACGGCCCGATGGACGTGCACAGTCGGCCCCCTGCCGACAGCATGACAGAGTAAGCGCTCCATCACCCTGAGCAACGGGTCCAGTGAACCGCCCAGGTCCGCGCGCCGGTCCCCCCGGCGGACCCGTATCGAGAGGTCCCATGATCACAACACTTCGCCGGCCGGCGTCCTCGCCGACGGGCCTCCACGCCGGCACGCCGAGAACGCCGGGGAGCCCGTCGTGAGAACCGACCAGCAGTCGCAGCCGGGACCGGTGACCAGTACCCGCGCCAAACCGGCCAACCCGGCCGAAGCCCTCGCCGACTGGACCGACGGCCGGCTCGGCATCTACTCCCTCGCCAAGGCCAACCTGCGCAAGATCTTCCCGGACCACTGGTCCTTCATGCTGGGCGAGATCGCGCTCTACACCTTCGTCATCATCATCCTGACCGGCGTCTGGCTGACCCTCTTCTTCAATCCGAGCATGGGCGAGGTCGTCTACGACGGCTCCTACGTCCCGCTCAAGGGCATCCGGATGTCCGAGGCCTACGCCTCGACGATCAACATCAGCTTCGAGGTCCGCGGCGGCCTGCTGATGCGCCAGATCCACCACTGGGCGGCCGTCGTCTTCATCGCCTCGATGCTGACCCACATGCTGCGGGTGTTCTTCACCGGCGCCTTCCGCAAGCCCCGCGAGATCAACTGGATCTTCGGCGCGCTGCTGCTGTTCCTCGGCATGTTCGACGGCTTCATGGGCTACTCGCTGCCGGACGACCTGCTCTCCGGCACGGGCATCCGCTTCATGGAAGGCGCCGTGCTGGCCGTCCCGATCGTCGGCACCTACCTGCAGTTCTTCATCTACGGCGGCGAGTTCCCGGGCACCGACATCATCCCGCGGCTGTTCACCGTCCACATCCTGCTGATCCCGGGCATCATGGTGGGCCTGCTCGCAGCGCACCTGATCCTGGTCTTCTACCACAAGCACACCCAGTTCGCCGGGCCCGGCCGCACCAACGACAACGTGGTCGGCATGCCGCTGATGCCGGTCTACATGGGCAAGGCCGGCGGCTTCTTCTTCCTGGTCTTCGGCGTGATCGCGTTCATGTCGGCGATCGCCACCATCAACCCGATCTGGGCGTACGGCCCCTACCGGCCGGACCAGGTGTCCACCGACGCCCAACCGGACTGGTACATGGGCTTCTCCGAGGGCCTGATCCGCGTGATGCCGGGCTGGGAGATCAGCGTCTGGGGCGGCCACACCCTGAACCTCGGGGTGTTCATTCCGCTGATGGTCTTCCCGACGGTACTGCTCGCCATCTGGTGCTGGCCGTTCCTGGAGGCCTGGGTCACCGGGGACCGCGGCGAGCACCACATCGCCGACCGTCCGCGCAACCACCCCGTCCGCACCGCCTTCGGCGTGGCCTGGATGGGCCTCTACCTGATCCTGCTGGCCGGCGGCGGCAACGACCTGCTGGCGACCCACTTCCACCTGTCGATCAACGCGATCACCTACGCCGTGCGGATCGGCTTCTTCGCCCTCCCGGTGGCGCTGTTCGTGATCACCAAGCGCTGGTGCCTGGGCCTGCAGCGGCGGGACAAGGAGAAGGTGCTGCACGGCCGGGAGACCGGCGTGATCAACCGGCTGCAGCACGGCGAGTTCATCGAGGTGCACGCGCCACTGCCGCCGGGCCGGGTCTACACCCTCACCTCGCACGAGCAGCCCGAGCCGGTCGAGCTGCAACCCGAGGTGGACGAGAACGGCGTCGCCCGCCGAGCCGGCCTGTGGACCCGCACCCGGGCCAAGCTGTCCCGCGGCTTCTACGGCGAGGGCAGCCAGATCGCCAAGCCCACCGTCGAGGAGCACGAGGAGATCACCAGCGGCCACGGCCACCACTGACCGCGCTCCCGGCACGACCAGGGCCCGCTGCACCGGAGACGGCGCGGCGGGCCCTGGTC
>NZ_JBEZXE010000048.1:0-61139 GCF_040637885.1 Kitasatospora sp. NPDC028055
GATGGTACTGCAGGGGGGACCCTGTGGGAGAGTAGGACGCCGCCGAACAATCATTCAGAAAAGCCCCCGCCGGGTGAACCCGGCGGGGGCTTTTCTGTTGTAGGGTCAACGTGCATTGTCGTGACACAGGACAGGAGGCCTCGGGTGGAGGTCCAGGAGACGCGGGTCCAGACCGATCGCGTCCTCACCATCCCCAACCTGCTGAGCATGGGCCGGTTGGTCGGCGTCCCGGTTTTTCTCTGGCTCATTCTGTGGCCGGTCTTCGGCGGGCCGAAGAACGACGGGTGGGCGCTGCTGATCCTGATGCTCAGCGGAGTCAGCGACTACCTGGACGGAAAACTCGCCAGGCGGTGGGGGCAGATCAGCCGGGTGGGGCAGCTGCTGGATCCGCTGGCGGACCGGCTCTATGTGCTGTCCACGCTCGTCGGATTGACGTGGCGTGAGTTCCTGCCGTGGTGGGTGACGGCGATTCTGCTGGCCCGCGAGGTCTTCATCGCCTCGTTGCTGCCCATTCTGAACCGGCACGGTTACGGGCCGCTCCAGACGAGTTTCCTCGGCAAGGCCGCGACCTTCAATCTGATGTACGCGTTTCCGCTTCTCCTGCTCGGTGGCATCGACAGCTGGATCGCCCGGCCGGCCGAGGTGGTGAGCTGGGCCTTCATTTGGTGGGGGACCACGTTGTACTGGTGGTCGGCGATCCTTTACGCGGTGCAGGCGCGGCAGATCATCAAGGCCGGCCCCGCGGGCTCGGCGTCCACAGCCTGAGACGTGATCTGAGAGAAGTCCCACGCCGCGCCGGTGCGTCGGACGGGACCTTCCGGGTAGAGAACCCTCTGGAACGGTTTGATGGACCTGCAGGTCCACCACCGCGAAGGAGGACGCACCCGTAATGAAAGCCGTAGTAATGGCAGGGGGCGAGGGCACCCGACTCCGCCCGATGACCTCCAGCATGCCGAAGCCGCTGCTTCCGGTCGCGAATATGCCGATCATGGAGCACGTGCTTCGGCTGCTGAAGCGGCACGGCCTCTCCGACACCGTCGTCACCGTGCAGTTCCTGGCGTCACTCGTCAAGAACTACTTCGGTGACGGCGAGGAACTGGGCATGCACCTCACGTATGCCCATGAGGAGACGCCACTAGGCACTGCGGGGAGTGTCAAGAACGCCGAGGACGCGCTCAAGGACGACTCCTTTCTGGTGATCTCCGGTGACGCGCTGACCGACTTCAATCTCACCGAATTGATCGACTTTCACCGCAGTAAGAACGCACTGGTCACGGTCTGTCTCACCAGGGTGCCGAATCCCCTGGAGTTCGGGATCACGATCACCGACGAGGACGGCCGGGTCGAGCGCTTCCTGGAGAAGCCGACCTGGGGCCAGGTCTTTTCCGACACGGTCAACACCGGTATCTACGTGATGGAGCCGGAGGTCTTCGACTACGTCGCCGCGGGTGAGTCCGTGGACTGGTCGAGTGACGTCTTCCCGCAGCTGTTGAAGGAGGGCAAGCGGGTCTACGGCTACGTGGCCGAGGGCTACTGGGAGGACGTGGGCACCCACGAGAGCTACGGCAAGGCCCAGGCAGACGTCCTGGAGGGCAAGGTCGAGGTCGAGCTCGACGGCTTCGAGATCTCGCCGGGCGTCTGGGTGGCCGAAGGGGCGGAGGTCGACCCGGAAGCGGTGCTGCGCGGACCGCTGTACATCGGGGACTACGCCAAGGTCGAGGCCGGCGTGGAGATCCGTGAGCACACCGTGCTGGGCAGCAACGTGGTGGTCAAGCGCGGTGCCTTCCTGCACAAGGCGGTGGTGCACGACAACGTCTACGTCGGGCCGCAGAGCAATCTGCGCGGCTGCGTGGTCGGCAAGAACACCGACGTGATGCGGGCCGCGCGGATCGAGGACGGCGCGGTGATCGGGGACGAGTGCCTGATCGGCGAGGAGTCGATCATCGGGGCCAACGTCCGGGTCTACCCGTTCAAGACCATCGAGGCCGGCGCCGTCGTCAACACCTCGGTGATCTGGGAGTCGCGCGGCCAGGAGCACCTCTTCGGGGTCCGCGGCGTCTCGGGCATCCTCAACGTCGAGATCACCCCGGAGCTGGCCGTGCGGCTGGCGGGAGCGTACGCCACGACCTTGAAGAAGGGGGCCACCGTCACCATTGCGCGTGACCACTCGCGTGGTGCGCGTGCGCTCAAACGGGCGATGATCTCGGGGCTGCAGACCTCCGCGATCGACGTCCGCGACCTGGAGAACGTGCCGATGCCGGTGGCCCGGCAGCACACCGCGCGGGGGAGCGCGGGCGGGATCTTCCTGCGGACCACTCCCGGGGTGCCGGACTCGTTGGACATCCTCTTCTTCGACGAGCGAGGGGCGGACCTCTCGCAGGCCGGGCAGCGCAAGCTCGACCGGGTCTACGCACGTCAGGAGTACCGGAGGGCGTTCCCGGGCGAGATCGGGGACCTGACCTTCCCGTCCAGCGTGTTCGACTCCTACGCGGGCAACCTGCTGCGGGCGGTGGACACCACCGGGGTCCGGGAGGCCGGGCTGAAGGTGGTGGTGGACACCGCCCACGGCAGTGCCGGGCTGGTTCTGCCCAGCATCCTCGGCCGGCTCGGGGTGGAGACGCTGACCGTCTCCAGCGGGCTGGACGAGGCGCGGCCCACCGAGGACGCGGAGACCCGACGGGCCGGGCTGGCCAGGCTCGGCGAGCTGGTGGCCTCCTCGCGGGCGGCCTTCGGGGTGCGGTTCGACCCGGTCGGCGAGCGGGTCGCGTTCGTGGACGAGCTCGGCCGGGTGATCGACGACGACCGGGCGCTGCTGGTGCTGCTGGACCTGGTCGCGGCGGAGCGGCGCAGCGGGCAGGTGGCACTGCCGGTGACCACGACCCGGATCGCCGAGCAGGTCGCCGCGTACCACGGGACCCAGGTCATCTGGACCACGACCACGCCGGACGACCTCGCGAAGGCGGCCGCCGCCGAGGGCACGGTGTTCGGCGGGGACGGGCGCGGCGGCTTCGTGGTGCCCGAGTTCAGCGGGGTGCTGGACGGTGCCGCGGCCTTCGTCCGGCTGGTCGGCCTGGTGGCGCGGACCCAGCTCACCCTGAGCCAGATCGACGCGCGGATCCCGCAGGCGCACATCCGCCGGCGGGACATCGCGACGCCGTGGGCGGCGAAGGGCATGGTGATGCGTTCGGTGGTGGAGGCGGCCGGCAGCCGGCGGCTGGACACCACGGACGGGGTCCGGGTCGTCGAGGCGGACGGGCGCTGGACGCTGGTGCTGCCGGACCCGGCCGAGGCGGTCACCCACCTGTGGGCTGAGGGCCCGGACGACGAGGCCACCGACGCCCTGCTGGACGAGTGGGCTGCCGTGGTGGAGGGTGCGGGTCGGTGAGGTCCTGAGCGGACACCCCCTGGACGGCGGGGCGTGCGGTTCCATCCGCACGCCCCGTTGTCCGTTTTCACCTCATTCGGAAGGGTCCGTCACTTTCCGTTGATGTGTGTGGCGTGTGTGCAGCTCAGGGGCCGTGCGCAGGGCCCTCCGCCGTCGTGGGACGATGGTCCGCATGCCAGCGACGCCGACACCGAGTGCTCCGAACGGACGGTACAACCGCCCGGACGCCTCGATGTCCCTGCTGACCAACGTGATGGACCACAGCCTGGACGAGGGCTACGCCGAGGCGGCCGCGGCCCGGGGCGGTGAGCACGACAGCCGGATACCCCGGACACTGCGCGGACTGCTGACGCTGGGCGCCGGGCTGGCGCTGGTCGGGGCCGTGGTCACGGTGGGCGCGGTGAACGCGCACAAGGCGGAGCCGACGCTGGCCAAGGAACGGGACGCGTTGATCCACCGGATCAACGACAGCAACGGCTCGGCGGACCACCTGCAGAAGGAGGTCCAGGACCTGCGGCGCAAGGTCGACGACACCCAGCAGCAGGCACTGGCCTCCGGGGACGCCGGTGGCAGCGGCCTGACCGGTGAGGTCGGGCTGGGGGAGGTCACCGGGCCGGGGGTGAAGCTGGTCCTGGAGGACGCGGCCGGCACCGGTGGCGGGGGCAACGTCGACCCGCGGGCCGGGCAGGGCTTCTCCAACAGCGGCCGGCTGCGCGACCGGGACCTGCAACTGGTGGTGAACGGTCTGTGGGGATCCGGGGCGGAGGCCGTCTCGATCAACGGCCAGCGGCTGACCGCGCTGTCCGCGATCCGGGCCGCCGGCGAGGCGGTGCTGGTGGACAACCGGCCGCTGGTGCCGCCGTACAACATCCAGGCGATCGGGGACGGGCCGAAGCTGCTCAGCGCCTTCGAGAACGACATGGCCGGGCAGTACCTGCGCCTGTTGGAGGAGAAGTACGGCATCAAGTCGACGCTCTCCACCCAGAAGAGCCTGACCCTGCCGGCGGCGGTCGGCGTGTCGCTGCGGAGCGCCCAGCCCGTCACGCCCGAGGCCTCGCCCACGGCGTCCGCGTCGGCGTCCGGTTCGGCGACTCCGTCGGCCGGTCCGAGCGGGACGCCGTCGGGCGGCCCGGGAACCTCGGAGAGCCCCGTCGCGTCCGTTTCACCGTCCGCGCCCGGCGCCGGGCCGTCCGCGAAGCGGCGTCCGTCCGGCGGATCGACCAAGACCACCACAGGGACAGGAGCAGCTAGACCGTGATTGCCGTACTGGGTCTCGTGATCGGGGTGGTCGTCGGGCTCTTCGTCCAACCCGAGGTGCCCGACGCCGTCGTGCCCTACCTGCCGATCGCGGTGGTGGCGGCGCTCGACGCGGTGTTCGGCGGCGTCCGGGCGATGCTGGACGGGATCTTCAACGACAAGGTCTTCATCGTCTCGTTCCTGTCGAACGTGGTGGTCGCCGCGCTGATCGTCTTCCTGGGCGACCAGCTGGGTGTCGGTTCGCAGCTGTCCACGGGTGTGGTCGTCGTCCTCGGCATCCGCATCTTCTCCAACGCGGCGGCGATCCGGCGCCATGTCTTCCGTGCCTGAGCCGGGCCGCGAGGCGGCGGAGGAGCGGGCGAAGGCGGCGGTGCAGGAGACCGCCGCGGAGCCGGGCGGGAACGCGGTCGGGAAGGCTCCGGAGGAGCCGCCGGGGAAGGTCGTCGAGGAGGCCGCGGCGGAGGCCGGGGCCGACCCGGTGGAGCCCGGAGCCGCCGGGGAGCCGGCGGAGTCTGAGGCTGAGGCTGAGCTTGAGACCGGGGCGGCGGAGCCGGCTGCGCCGGTGCGGCTGACCAAGGCGGCCGCGCCCGGGCCGACGGCCGAGCCTCGGCCGGCGCCCGCCGCGGCCGGGGCCGACGTGCCGTCGGAAGCCGCGGAGCCGGAGGCGGTCGAGCAGCCCGGTTCCGTCGAGGAGTCGGAGGGAGCCGGGGAGCCGGAGGGAGCCGAGGAGCCGCCCGCCGTGGACCGGCACGCCGGTCGGCGGCGGTTGAAGGCGGCGATCTGGCCGCCGCGGCTGTCGCGCGGGCAACTGGTGGTGGCGCTGCTGCTGTTCTCGCTCGGGCTGGGGCTGGCGATCCAGGTGCGGTCGACCAACGACCACCACAACCAGCTGCGCGGGGCCCGCCAGGAGGACCTGGTCCGGATCCTCGACGAACTGGACAGCCGTCAGCAGCGTCTGCAACAGGAGAAGGCCGAGCTCGAGCAGTCCCTGGGCAAGTTGGAGAACAGCTCCAACCAGGCCAAGGAGGCCCAGGAGCAGACCAGGAAGAAGATGACGGAACTGGGTGTGCTGGCCGGTACGGTCAAAGCCACTGGTCCGGGCATCGTCCTCACGGTCGATGACCCCCAAGGGCAGGTGAAGGCGGATATGCTGCTGGACACCCTGCAGGAACTTCGAGCGGCGGGGGCGGAGGCGATTCAGATCAACGATGTGCGCGTGGTGGTCAACACCTACTTCACCGACCTGTCGGGCGGTGGGGTGCAGATCGACGGGAAGAAGGTCTCGCAGCCCTATCGGTTCACCGTCGTGGGGAACCCGCAGGACCTGACACCCGCGCTGAACATCCCGGGGGGCGTCGTGCGCACCCTGGAGAGCCACCAGGCGCGGGCGACGATCACCCAGCAGCAGAAGGTGGTCGTGGACGCCCTGGTGGATCTGAAGACGCCGCAGTACGCCAAGCCGGCTTCGAAGTGACGGGGCGCTCGACGAACGGCCCGTCACGGGCCCGCGGCACCCGGTGCGGGGTGTCGTCGTCGCGTGGGAGAGACTGGTTCGCACCAGTACGCTCCGTAGCACCAACCGCAGCACCACACGTCGGAGTACCGCTCCAGCAGGCCCGAGCCGCAATCGGGCCCGCAGCCTGTCCGAGGTTCTCACCCTGCCCCGCGGGCGGGTCTGTCACACGCAAGGGGATTCGCCCGTGAGTTTCTTCTCGAAGTTGTTCGGTCGCAACAAGGGTCGCGACGCGGCCGCCGTCGAGGCGCCGACCGCCCGGCACCGCCGGGCGGAGGACGAGCCCGCGGTGCCGGGCATGCGCCCTGCCCCCGAGGCGGGTCAGTACGCCGGACAGCAGCTGTACCGGGACGGTGCCGCGCAGTACGCCGGGAATCCGGCGGGCTACGGCGCGTCGGTTGACCCCTCCGGCGACCCGCGCATAGGTTTCCCGTCAGCACCCTCAACCTCTGGTGGAGGGTTTGCCCCGGACCCGTACGCCGGGCACAACCCGTCGGGTGTGCCGCGCCAGGAGGCTGTGAACATGGCTGGCCCCACTCCGTGCCCCAGGTGCGGCAACCAGAACCCGGCCGCGGCCCGCTTCTGTTCCAACTGCGGTACGGCGCTGCGCGGCGGGCTGCTGCCGGAGGGGGCGGCGGAGACCACCTCGACGATCTCGATCTCCGGCCTGGAGTCCTACGACCCGTCCGCGACCACCGGTACCGGTACCACGCCGGCGCTGTCGGCCGAGGTGCTGTCGGCGATCGACGCGCTGCCGCCGGGCTCGGCGCTGCTGATCGTCCAGCGCGGTCCGAACTCGGGCAGCCGGTTCCTGCTGGACTCGGACGTCACCACGGCCGGGCGTCACCCGCAGGGTGACATCTTCCTGGACGACGTCACGGTCTCCCGCCGCCACGTGGAGTTCCGCCGCACTCCGGCCGGATTCAGCGTCGCGGACGTGGGCAGCCTGAACGGCACCTACGTCAACCGGGAGCGGATCGACGAGGTGCCGCTGAACAACGGCGACGAGGTGCAGATCGGGAAGTACCGGCTGGTGTTCTTCGCCGGCCACAACCGGGGGTACTGAAACCAACGTCGGCAGGAGCCCGAGTGAATACGAATACTCCTTCCTCTTCTCTCGGGGCGGCCAACCCTGCGTCGTCGTCCGGTCCGCAGTCGGACCGCGGCGGGCGCGGGGTGGTCGCGGCCCCCAGGCAGCCGGTCCGTCCGGACCGGCCCGCCGGCCGACGGCGCGGTGGTGACGAACTGCTGAGCATCGGCGCGGTGCTGGCCTTCCTGCGCGACGACTTCCCCGAGGTGACCATCTCCAAGATCCGCTTCCTGGAGGCGGAGGGGCTGGTCGAGCCGCAGCGCACCCCCTCGGGGTACCGCAAGTTCAGCCCCTCCGACGTGGAGCGGCTGGCCTACGTCCTGCGGATGCAGCGGGACCACTACCTGCCGCTGCGGGTGATCCGCGAGCACCTGGACGCGATCGAGCGGGGTGAGGCCCCGCCCGCGCTGCCGGCCGCCGAGGCCCGGCCCGGCCCGCTGGAGGAGGCCGACCGCGAGCTGGTGGCCTCGGCCGAGGTCGCCTCCGGGGTCCGGCTGGGGCGGGCCGAGCTGCTGGCCGCCGCCGGGGCGGGGGAGCCGGAGCTGGCCGAGTGGGAGGCGTACGGGCTGGTCGCGCCGGGCCCGGACGGCGGGTACGACGGGGAGGCGCTCCAGGTGGCCCGGCTGGTGGCCGAACTCGGCCGGTACGGGCTGGAACCGCGGCACCTGAGGGCGATGAAGGCGGCGGCGGACCGCGAGATCGCCTTGGTGGAGCAGGTGGTGGCGCCGCTGCGCCGGCACCGGAACCCGCAGACCCGGGCGCACGCGGAGGCCACCGCACGGGAGCTGGCCACGCTGTCGGTACGGCTGCACGCGGCCATGGTGCAGGCCGGTCTGCGGCCTCGCTCCTAGGCGTGGGGATGCCCTCCGCGGGGCCGGTGCACCGCGCTGACCAGCGGCGTCGGCCCTGCGCTTTCATATCCGGGGTCGGAGCCATAGGGTTGCCTGTGTGAATGAGCTCGACGTCGTGGGTGTCCGAGTGGAGATGCCTTCCAACCAGCCGATCGTGCTGCTTCGGGAGGTCGGGGGAGATCGATACCTGCCGATCTGGATCGGCCCCGGCGAGGCGACCGCGATCGCCTTCGCCCAGCAGGGCATGACTCCGGTGCGCCCGCTGACGCACGACCTGTTCAAGGACGTCCTGGAAGCGCTCGGCCAGCAGCTCACCGAGGTCCGGATCACCGACCTGCGGGAGGGCGTGTTCTACGCCGAGCTGGTGTTCGCCGGCGGGGTCGAGGTGAGCGCCCGGCCGTCCGACGCGATAGCGCTGGCCCTGCGCACCGGCACGCCGATCTACGGGAGCGAGGAGGTGCTCGCGGAGGCGGGCATCGCGATCCCGGACGAGCAGGAGGACGAGGTCGAGAAGTTCCGCGAGTTCCTCGACCAGGTGTCGCCCGAGGACTTCGGGGGCGGCGGCCCGCAGTAGGGTGCCCGTCCGGCGAGGCTGGTCGGCCCTTGAGCGTGCCGTTTTGCCAAAATCCGTCCACCTACCCACACTAGGGGCACGAAAAACCACTCTCCTGAGTGATGTGGTTTGTCTGGCCCGGCGTGGCGATCGTTGACGGGTCATAGGGGACTGCCTACCGTCAGGAGTGGCTGTCCGGGTGGCCGATGCCCGCAGTCGGTTGCCCGCAGCACGAGTGGACGGAGGTAGGCATGAGCAGCACCGGCGATGACGCGGCCGTGGGAGGCCTGTGCGCCGTGCACATGCCGCGCACCGCTCGCACCGTGGCGGACCTGCCCCGGATGAGCAGGTTCCCGGCCGTGCAGCCGGGCCAGCCCGCGATCGAGCGGCTGGCCCCGACGTCCGAACTGATCGGCTTCCGTGGCCCGACGGCCTGCGCGGCGGCCGGCATCACGTACCGCCAGCTGGACTACTGGGCCCGCACCGGGTTGTTGGAGCCCAGCGTCCGCACCGCGTACCCGGCGACCAGTCAGCGGCTCTACAGCTTCCGCGACGTGCTGCTGTTGAAGATCGTCAAGCGGCTGCTCGACGCCGGTGTCTCGCTGCAGAACATCCGGGTGGCCGTCGCCCATCTGCAGGCGGCCGAGCAGGCCGACCTGGCCGGGCTGACGCTGATGTCCGACGGTGCGACGGTGTACGAGTGCACCACGCCGCAGCACGTGGTCGACCTGTTGAAGGGCGGTCAGGGGGTGTTCGGCATCGCGGTCGGAGCGGTCTGGCAGGAGCTGGAGCTGACCCTCGGTCGACTGCACGCGGAGCGGACCGACACCGGCGAGACGCTGGTCGGCGACGATCCGGCGGACGAGCTGGCGCAGCGGCGCAACCGGGCGGTCTGACCGGCAGCACTTCCACGGGGCCGTGGGCCGGAGCGGGGAACCGTTCCGGCCCACGGCCTCGTCGTGTTGCCTGGTGAGACGATCGAGGGAGGGGCACGTGGAGGTCGGCACCGGGATATCGGAGCTGCTGCGGCGTCGGGCCGGCGGGGTGCGGGCGCGGCTGCGGGAACGCCGTACGCAGCGCAGGGTCTTCCAGGCGACGACGCTGCTCTGCTCGCTCGCGCTGGCGCCCAGCGCCTGGCTCTGGTTCGGGGCGGGGGACCGGGTGGGCACCGTGGAGAGCGCGCCCTCGGCTCCGGTGGCGGTGGTCTTCGGCGCCGGGCTGGACCAGGGCGAGCCGTCGCCGTACCTGGAGCACCGGCTGGTGGCGGCGCTCGACCTGTACCGGGAGGGCAAGGTCAAGGCCATCCTGGTGACCGGGGACAACGGGCGGGTCGAGTACGACGAGCCGGACGCGATGTACCGCTACCTGACCGCGCACGGCGTCCCCGGGGACCGGGTGGTGCGGGACTACGCGGGCTTCGACACCTGGAACTCCTGCACCCGGGCGCACCGGATCTTCGGGGTGGACCGCGCGGTGCTGGTCAGCCAGGACTTCCACGTCCGGCGGGCGCTGGCGCTGTGCGAGGCGGCGGGGATCCGCTCGTACGCGGTCGGGGTGCCGGAGCCGCACGACGCCACCTGGCTGTACGGCGGGCTGCGGGAGGTCGCCGGGGCGGGCAAGGCGGCCGTGAACGCCTGGCTGCGGCCGGACCCGGTGTTCCTCGGGCCCAAGGAGGACGGCATCCCGAAGGCGCTGGCGGAGGCCGCGAAGCAGTAACCGGGGGTCGGCGGGCGCGGGGCGTCGGCCGGGTTCGTACGCACTGTCGGACCCGTGCGCGATGATCGGCGGGTGCGATCTCTGCCGAGCATCATCCACCTCGACATGGACGCCTTCTTCGCGGCGGTGGAGCAGGCGGCCAAGCCGAGCCTGCGCGGGAAGCCGGTGATCGTCGGCGGGCTCGGCGGGCGCGGGGTGGTCTCCACGGCCTCGTACGAGGCGCGCCGGTTCGGGGTGCACTCGGCGATGCCGATGGCCCAGGCGCGGCGGCTGTGCCCCAACGCGGCCTTCCTGTCCGGGCGGTTCGAGGCGTACCGGCAGAACAGCGAGATCGTGATGGGGCTGCTGCGCCGACTGTCGCCGCTGGTGCAGCCGTTGAGCCTGGACGAGGCCTTCGTCGACCTGGAGGCCGGTCCGTACGGTCCGGTGCTGTCGGAGGCGGACCACGAGACCGGGGAGCGGCTGGTGCTGGCCCTGGCGGAGGACCTCCGGGCGGACATCCATCGGCTCACCGGGCTGACCGGCTCGGTGGGGGCGGCGGGCTCCAAGCTGATGGCGAAGATCGCCTCCGAGCAGGCCAAGCCGGACGGGCTGGTGCTGATCGAGCCGGGGCAGGAGCGGGCCGTGCTCGGCCCGATGCCGGTCCGGGCGCTGCCCGGGATCGGGCCGGCCACCGAACAGGTGCTGCGGCGGGCCGGGCTGAGCACGGTGGCGGACCTCGCGGAGGCGGGGGAGGCGGAGCTGGTCCAGCTGCTCGGGCGGGCGCACGGCACCGGGGTCTTCCACATGTCGACAGGGCTGGACGACCGGCCGGTGGTGGCCGACCAGGACGCCAAGTCGGTCTCGGTGGAGGACACCTACGAGGTGGACCTGGCCGACCGGGACCGGGTGCTGCGGGAGGTGGAGGCGCTGGCCGGGCGGTGCGTCCGGCGGCTGCGCTCGGCCGGGCGCTCGGGGCGGACGGTGGTGCTCAAGGTGCGGCGGTTCGACTTCTCCACGCTGACCCGCTCGGAGACCCTGGGCGGGCCCACCGACGACGAGGCGGTGATCACGGCGACGGCCCGGCGCCTCGCCGAGCAGGTGGACATCACCGGCGGGGTGCGGCTGCTCGGGGTGGGCGTGGCCCAACTGGCGGACTACACCCAGGAGGACCTCTTCGCGCAGGCGCTGCGGGAGGAGGCGGCGGAGCACGCCGAGGTGGCCGAGGCGGCGGTGGCCGAGGAGGAGCCGGAGGAGGTCGTGGTGCGGCGCTGGATGCCCGGGCAGGACGTCCGGCACGCCGAGCTGGGGCCGGGGTGGGTGCAGGGCAGCGGGGTGGGGCGGGTGACGGTGCGGTTCGAGACGCCGTGGAGCGGGCCGGGGCGGGTGCGGACCTTCGCGGTGGACGATCCGGCGCTGGAGCCGGCCCGGCCGCTGCCGTTGCGGCAGCCGGAGGAACTGGAGCAGCCGGAGGAGCCGGACGCGCAGGGGGACTGAGGCGGGCGGGGGCCGAGGCCGTGGGGGCCGAGGCCGAGGGGAACCGGGGGCGGGGCGCGGGACGCACCGGCGCGGGAACGCGGAACGGCTTGGGAACGCGGAACGGCCCCACCCGGTAGGAGTACCGGGTGGGGCCGCATTCCGTGCCGGGCCCCGGACGGTCGTGATGCCCTCGCGACCGGGCGGAGGCCCGGGCCCGCGCGTCCTGTCCCTGAACGCGGGGGCCGGACGCCTCGTCAGGCGTCGGTCTTGGCCAGCTCGGGGCTGGAGTCCTGCCGGGCCGCGCCGCCGGCGACGGTGGCGGCCGGCTTGGTGGTGCGGATCAGGAACGGGACGGCGCCGGCGATGACGCAGACGGCGGCCGTGACCCAGAACGCGTGCTTGTAGGCGTCCAGCGTGGGCAGCAGCACCGGGATCTTGATCGGGAGCTTCATGGTGTCGCCGGTCAGGATCGCGGTCATCACGGCGGTGCCGATCGCGCCGCCGACGGTGCGGAGCACGGAGTTCATGCCGTTGGCGATGCCGCTCTGCTCGACCGGGACGGCGCCGTTGATGAAGGCGGGCATCGCGGCGAAGGCAAGGCCGATGCCGAGGCCGAAGATCGCGGAGGCGGTGTAGATGTCGCCTTCGGCGCTGTGCCGCAGGGCCAGGTAGGCCATCGCGATCGCGCCGAGGACGCCACCGAGGACCAGCGGCAGGCGCGGGCCGCGGCGGGCGATCAGCAGGGCGCCGATCGGGGCGGCGACCATCGAGCCGATCGCGGACGGCAGCAGCATCACACCGGCGTGCAGCACGGTCGCGGTGAAGCCGTAGTGGGCCAGCTTCTCCGGGGTCTGGGAGAAGTTGCTGATGACCATGAACGAGCCGTACATGCCGAAGCCGATCAGCAGGCCGGCCAGGTTGGTGAAGGCGACCGCCGGGCGGCCCATCATCTTGAGGTCCACCAGCGGGTGGGCGACCTTGGTCTCGATAACGCCCCAGATCAGGGCGACCACCGCGGCGACGGCGAACAGGCCGAGGGTCTTGGTGGAGGTCCAGCCCCAGTGGTTGCCCTGGCTGACCGCGACGAGCAGGGCGGAGAGCCAGGCGGCCAGGGTGAGCGCGCCGAGCGGATCGGCGCCACCCTCCTTGTCGGTCACCGGGTCGGTCGGGACCCGGAAGGCGACCAGGGCGACGGCGAGCAGGCCGAAGGCCAGGCCCATCCAGAAGATCGACTTGTAGTTCCAGTGCTCCAGCAGCAGGCCGGTCGCGACCAGGCCCAGGCCGGAGCCGACACCCATCGAGGCGCTGATGGCGGCGACGCCGCCGGTCACCTTCTGCTTGGGCAGCTCGTCACGGACGATGCTGATCGCCAGCGGCATCACGCCACCGCCGGCGCCCTGGAGGACGCGGGCGACGATCAGCCAGGTGAAGGAGTGGGTGCAGACCGCCAGCGCCGAACCGGCGACCAGGCCGGCCAGCGAGATCAGCAGCATGGGCTTGCGGCCCCGGAGGTCGCCGAAGCGGCCCAGCAGGGGAGTCAGCACGGCGGCGGACAGCAGGTTGGCGGTCATCAGCCAGGTGATGTTCGACCCGGAGACGTCCAGTTCCTTGGCCAGCGACGGCAGGATCGGGACGACCGCGGTCTGCACCACGCTGAACGACAGCATCGCCAGGATGAGGGCCGGCAGGACCCGGGCGTTGCTCTGCTTCTCGGCCGCGGTGGTGGGCTTTACTGCCTCACTCACGGTTGCTTCCTCCCGTACATAGTGAATGAACTCAAGTAACTGTGCGGGGGATAGTTCATGTTGTCAAATATCGAGTGGTTAAGGTTTGGCAAAGTGGGGAACTTCGGGGCACGACCAGGGCCCCGGACCGGGAGTCCGGGGCCCTGGTGGGATCGCTGCGATTGGGTGGGATCAGCGGAGATCGGGGAGTTCGGGGGAGGTCAGGCCAGCGGGCGGAGGGCGGCGGGCAGGGAGCCGTCGGCGGCGTGGACGAGCGGGTCGTCCGCCTCGTCCGGCGCGGTGGCGGCCGTGTCGTCGTGGACCTCGACGTGCTCGCGGCGGAGCTCGTCCCGGACCACCTCCTCCTCCGTGTAGCGCTCCACCACCAGGCGGACCCGCTCGACCGGGGCGAGGTACTTGCGGACCACCGGCCGCTCCTCACGGAGGGTGACCTCTTCGACCGCCTCGGCGATCTCCTTCTCGGTCAGCGAGGCCCGCTCGGCGTCGCTGACCGGAATCCGCTCCACCCGGACCCGCTCGCGGACCACCGGGACGCGGCGCTCGACCTGCTCGCTGGTCACGTACTTGCGCAGCTTCGCGCTGCCCAGCACGTGCCACTCGGTGGTGATGTCCAGCCGCTCCTCGCGGCAGGTGATCTCGACCGGGCCGCTGGGGGCCGAGGAGGCGGCGGTGCCGTTCGCGGCCGGGGTGGTCGCGGCGGGGTGCGGCTTCGGCTCGACCAGGTGGGCGGCGGCCGGCGCGGGGGCGGTGCCGTTGGCGATCGGTGCGGGGGTGCTGAGGGTCCGCACGTGGGCCTCCGTGGCGGTGTCGGTGCTGGTGTGGGTCGTGCCGGTGCTGGTCATGGTGGTCGTGCCGGTCGCGGTCGTGGTCGAGGCCGGGTCGGGGGAGTGGAAGGCGATCGGCCTGGCGGCCGCGGCGGCCGTGGTGGTGCCGAAGTCGAGGTCCGGCCGGTCGTCCCGGGCGGGTTCCGCGGCCGCCGGACGGCCGTCCACGGGGGTGTCGAGGCCGTAGTAGCGGTAGAGCTGGAGCTCCTGGGCCGGCGAGAGGTGCTGGCCCACGCCGAAGTCCGGCGAGTCCTTCACCAGCGACTTGTCGTACGGCACCCGGAGTTCGTCGCCGGAGAACTCGCTCGTGGTGAGCGGGACGAAGGCGTCCCGGCCGAAGATGCCGGTGCGGACGGCCGCCCACTCCGGATGCCCGGTGGCGTCGTCCAGGTACACCTCGTCCACCGTGCCGATCTTGTCCCCGTTGCGGTCGACCGCCTTGTGGCCGATGAGGTCCCTGGGGTCGATGTCGGTCTGCACTCTTTCCTCCAAGCGCTGCGCCTGCGGAACTCCCGCGGGTGAGGCGGTCGGAGCACCCGTCCTCTCCGCCACTTCACACCAAAAGCCATCAATCGGACGTGCGCGACCGGGGTGCGCCGGACGGGCTTCGCGCTGGGCCGTCCGGGGGACGCGCGTAGACCCGGAGTGACCCGACGCACCCGTGATCGGAAGGCCGCCCGCTGGTACCCTGGGCCGCGACCGCCGAGCCCGCTCGGGAGAGTCCTCGACAGTGAAAACCGCTGGTCGGGGCGCCGAAGGAGCAACTCCTCCCCGGAATCTCTCAGGCATCCGTACCGTGCGGGATAGGTCACTCTGGAAAGCAGGGCAGGACCGCCGGCGCGGGAGCCGACGATCACCACCCTCACCGACGGTGCAAGCCGACGGCGCGCCACCGCGCGGCGTGCGGGCGAAGCTCTCAGGTCCCGATGACAGAGGGGGAGGCCTTACGGGTCCGCCCGCCCAGGTCGGTCCGCTGTCCGCAGCGGCGCGACCGGCCGGCGTGCGCACCCCCGCCGGTCCGTGACCAGGAGGCCTCGACCACCATGAACGCCCAGCCGAACGCGGGACGCCACACCAGCGCCTCGACCCTCACCGAGCTTGAGCTGGCCAGCCCCTTCGAGAACCGCCACATCGGCCCCGACGCCGCCGCGCAGGAGAAGATGCTGGCCTCCGTCGGCTACGGCTCGCTGGACGAGCTCGCCGCCACCGCCGTTCCCGAGGCGATCCGCTCCATCACCGCCCTGGACCTGCCCGCCGGCCGTAGCGAGGCCCAGGTCCTCGCCGAGCTGCGCGAGCTGGCCGGCCGCAACCAGGTGCTCCAGCCGATGATCGGCCTGGGCTACTACGGCACCTTCACCCCGCCGGTGATCCTGCGCAACGTCATGGAGAACCCGGCCTGGTACACCGCGTACACCCCGTACCAGCCGGAGATCTCGCAGGGCCGCCTGGAGGCCCTGCTCAACTTCCAGACCCTGGTCTCCGACCTGACCGGCCTGCCCACCTCCGGCTCCTCGCTGCTGGACGAGGGCACCGCGGCTGCCGAGGCGATGGCGCTCGCCCGCCGTGTCACCAAGGTCAAGGGCGGCGTCTTCCTGGTCGACGCCGAGACCCTGCCGCAGACCGTCGCGGTGATCAACACCCGCGCCGTGCCGACCGGCGTCGAGGTCGTCGTCGCCGACCTGTCCGAGGGCATCCCGGCCGAGATCGCCGAGCGCGGCGTCTTCGGCGTGCTGCTGCAGTACCCGGGCGCCACCGGCGTGGTCCGCGACCTCACTCCGGTGATCGAGCAGGCGCACGGCCTGGGCGCGATCGTCGCCGTCGCCGCGGACCTGCTGGCGCTGACCCTGCTCAAGTCCCCGGGCTCGCTGGGCGCCGACATCGCCTGCGGCACCTCGCAGCGCTTCGGCGTCCCGATGGGCTTCGGCGGCCCGCACGCCGGCTACCTCTCGGTGCGCGCCGAGTACGCCCGCTCGCTGCCCGGCCGTCTGGTCGGCGTCTCCGTCGACGCCGACGGCAACCGCGCCTACCGCCTGGCCCTGCAGACCCGTGAGCAGCACATCCGCCGCGAGAAGGCCACCAGCAACATCTGCACCGCCCAGGTGCTGCTCGCCGTGATGGCCTCGATGTACGCCGTCTACCACGGCCCGGACGGCCTGGCCGACATCGCCCGCCGCACCCACCGCTACGCCGCCGCCCTCGCCGAGGGCCTGCGGGCCGGCGGCGTCCAGCTGCTGCACGGCGAGTTCTTCGACACCGTCACCGCCGTCGTCCCGGGCCGCGCCGCCGAGATCGCCGCCGCCGCCCGCGCCAACGGCATCAACGTGTTCCAGGACGGCGAGGACCGGATCTCGGTCTCCACCGACGAGACCACCACCCGCGAGCACCTGGCCGGCGTCTGGGCCGCGTTCGGCGTCCCCGCGGTCGAGGTCGCCGAGGCCGCCGACGCGCTGCCGGCCGCGCTGCTGCGCGAGGACGAGTACCTGACCCACCCGGTCTTCCACAGCCACCGCTCGGAGACCGCCATGCTGCGCTACCTGCGCCGCCTGTCCGACCGGGACTACGCGCTGGACCGCGGCATGATCCCGCTGGGCTCCTGCACCATGAAGCTCAACGCCACCACCGAGATGGAGGCGGTGACCTGGCCGGAGTTCGGCCAGCTGCACCCCTTCGCGCCGGTCGACCAGGCCGCGGGCTACCTGACCCTGATCCGTCAGCTGGAGCAGCAGCTGGTCGAGGTCACCGGCTACGACGCCGTCTCGATCCAGCCGAACGCCGGCTCCCAGGGCGAGCTGGCCGGCCTGCTGGCCGTCCGCGCCTACCACCACGCCAACGGCGACACCCAGCGCGACGTCTGCCTGATCCCGTCCTCGGCGCACGGCACCAACGCCGCCTCCGCGGTGATGGCCGGCATGCGCGTGGTCGTGGTGAAGACCCTGGTCGACGGCGACGTGGACGTCGAGGACCTCAAGGCCAAGATCGAGCAGCACCGCGACAACCTGTCGGTGCTGATGGTCACCTACCCGTCGACCCACGGCGTGTACGAGACCCAGATCACCGACATCTGCGCCCTGGTGCACGAGGCCGGCGGCCAGGTGTACGTCGACGGTGCCAACCTGAACGCCCTGGTCGGCCTGGCCAAGCCGGGCAAGTTCGGCGCGGACGTCTCGCACCTGAACCTGCACAAGACCTTCTGCATCCCGCACGGCGGCGGCGGCCCGGGCGTCGGCCCGGTCGCGGTGCGCGCCCACCTGGCGCCGTACCTGCCGAACCACCCGCTCCAGGAGGAGGCCGGCCCGGCCACCGGTGTCGGCCCGATCTCGGCCGCGCCGTGGGGTTCGGCGGCGATCCTGCCGATCTCCTGGGCGTACGTCCGGCTGATGGGCGGCGAGGGCCTCAAGCGCGCGACCCAGGTCGCGGTGCTGAACGCCAACTACATCGCCAAGCGCCTGGCGCCGCACTTCCCGGTGCTCTACACCGGCCCGGGCGGGCTGGTCGCGCACGAGTGCATCATCGACCTGCGCCCGCTGACCAAGGACACGGGCGTGACGGTGGACGACATCGCCAAGCGCCTGATCGACTACGGCTTCCACGCGCCGACGATGTCCTTCCCGGTGGCCGGCACGCTGATGATCGAGCCGACCGAGTCCGAGGACCTGCACGAGATCGACCGGTTCTGCGACGCGATGATCGAGATCCGCGGCGAGATCGACAAGGTCGGCTCGGGCGCGTGGGCGGCCGACGACAACCCGCTGCGCAACGCCCCGCACACCGCCGCCGCGCTGGCCGGCGACTGGGCGCACGGCTACTCGCGGCAGGAGGCGGTCTTCCCGGCGGGTGTGAACCCGGCGGACAAGTACTGGCCGCCGGTGAGCCGGATCGACGGCGCGTACGGTGACCGCAACCTGGTCTGCTCCTGCCCGCCGCTGGACGAGTACGGCGTCTGAGCGGACGCGCGGTAGGCAACACGCGCGGTGAGCGAGCGGGCAGGGCCCCGGCAGAACGTTTCTGCCGGGGCCCTGCCCTTTGCGCCGGTCGCCGTGTCTCGTGTGATGCCGGGCGCCGTGCCCTGAAGTCGTCGGGCCGGGCCGGGCCGCCGGGCTCAGGCCGCGTGGGCGACCGGGCGGCGCGGGGCGATCACCCGGCCGTCGGGCAGCAGTTCGCCGGTGTCCTCGAACAGCAGGACGCCGTTGCAGAGCAGGCTCCAGCCCTGCTCCGGGTGGCAGGCCACCGGCTCGGCCGCTTCGCGGTCCTCGGACTCGGCCGTCGGGCACTCAGGACGGTGCTGGCACATACGCGTACCCTCGCTTCGCTCTGCGATCCTCCCCGTGGTGCGGTCCCCGGAGGTCGAGCCGTCCGGGGCCGCCGTGGTGGTCGGATCCTGTCCGGGTGCCGGCCGGGTTTGGCCAGCACTCAAGTGGGTAGGACAGGGGGTCCTTCCACGCTGGTTCCCAGTGTCGGCATCTGCGGACGCGCGCGCAGCGATTTCGTGACATGCGCCACAACTCCAGGGCAGAGATCACCCGTTCAGGTGGGGCCGGGGAGAAATGGCGCACCGGTGGGCCACTCGGGGCCTGGCCCGAGCGGGCCATGGCGGATGGCCCGTCCGGGTGGTGGCCGTTCGGGTGATGGCGGCGGGCGGGGTGGGCGCGGCGAAGGGCCGTCGGGCGCGGTGCCCGACGGCCGGTGCGGGGCGTGCCCTCAGGGGGAGCCGAGCAGCAGGGATCCGGCCAGCGGGGCGCGGGCGAGCAGCGGGAGCAGTTCGGCGGCCGGGTAGGCGCGGTGCGCGGTGACGCCGAGCGGGGCCGGGGCCAGTGGGATCAGCAGTTCGGCGGACGGGCCGGCGTCAGGGCTGTGCAGCCAGAGCGCGGTGGCGTACTGGCCGGGGAAGGTGAGCAGTCGGGGCTGGCAGCGGGAGCGGGATCCCTGGGCGAGCTGCCAGGCCTCGCGCAGCGCCCGGACGGTGGAGGAGAGGTACGGGCCGGCGGTGAAGTGGGAGAAGGTGTGGCCCTCGGGGCTCTGTACCACCTCGGCGGCGGCGGCCACGTCCGGGCCGTCCTTGATCAGGAAGCGCCAGCCGGTGCGCCGGGCGGCCGGCAGCTCGGGGCGCGGGCCGTCCAGGACGTGTACCGCGAGCGGGTGCGCGGGGAGTAGTGGGCCGTTCGGGTGACGTAGCGCGGCGGCGGCGGGCTGGCGCAGCGCGGTCTCCGAGTCGAGTGCGCCGAGGACCGCGCGCAGGGCACTCGGTGGGGGCTGGGGGGTCTGCAGGGTCATGGCGGGATCCGCCTCTCCAAGCGAGATCGGCGTGCGAGTGCGGCATACCGGCGCGGCTCGGTGCGTCCACGGTGACGGGGGCCGGCCTTGTCCGGTTGTGCAGGATCGCGGCGCCGGCGCGGTCTCCGCCCTCGACGAGGGACTCGGGGCGGGAGTGGACCGGCCGGAGCGCAGTGCGAACTCAGCGGTTCATCGAACAAATGCGCAGGGTGATCTGTTTATCACAGGCGGTGGCGGCGAGCAAGTCTGCAGATGGCCTGAATTACCGTCAGATGCCTTGCAATGCAAGCCAGTACAAGCATTCGGGTATCGATCTTCGAGGTGGGCATGATGCTGGCACGGTCGACCGGCCGGGTGTCTCAGGAGGAGGGGACCGTGGGCGAGAAGGTCGTGGCGACACGGGCGGATCTGGCGGACCGGCAGCAGTACCGGCTCAAGCTCCAGGCCTGCCTCGACGCGCTCGGGCGGATGCTGCGCGAGGACCGCTTCGACCGGCCGAGGGCCGTGATGGGGCTGGAGATCGAGCTCAACCTGGCCGACGAACAGGGCCTGCCGGTCATGCGCAACGCCCAGGTGCTGAGTGCGATCGGGTCCAGCGACTTCCAGACCGAACTGGGCCAGTTCAACATCGAGGTCAACATCGTGCCGCACCGGCTCTGCGGGCACGTCTTCGAGGAACTGCGCGAGGAGATCGACACCGGCCTGCGGT
Source organism: Kitasatospora sp. NPDC028055 (assembly GCF_040637885.1). NCBI lineage: Bacteria > Bacillati > Actinomycetota > Actinomycetes > Kitasatosporales > Streptomycetaceae > Kitasatospora > Kitasatospora sp. NPDC028055. The sequence goes on from NZ_JBEZXE010000048.1 coordinate 20,373, forward strand.
ACGCCGACCGGCAGGCGGCCGAGGCCGGCGCCCGGATCGTCATGGTGGGCATCCTGCCGACCCTGGAGAACGACCACACCGGGCTGGACGCGATGAGCCACAACCAGCGGTACAGCCTGCTCAGCGACCAGATACTGGCCGCCCGGGGGGAGGACATCGCGCTGGACATCGAGGGCGTGGAGCACCTCCAGCTGGAGTCCGTCACGATGGTCGCCGAGGCCGCCGCGACCTCGCTGCAACTGCACCTCCAGGTGACCCCGCAGCGGTTCTCCTCGGTGTGGAACGCCGCCCAGGCGATCTGCGGGCCGCAGCTCGCGCTCGGCGCCAACTCCCCCTTCCTGTTCGGGCGGGAGCTGTGGCGGGAGACCCGTCCGGTGCTCTTCCAGCAGGCCTGTGACACCCGTTCGGCGGAGCTCAAGGCCCAGGGCGTGCGCCCGATCACCTGGTTCGGCGAGCGCTGGGTGGACTCGGCGTACGACCTGTTCGAGGAGAACCTGCGCTACTTCCCGGCGCTGCTGCCGATCTGCGACGACGAGGACCCGCTCAAGGTGCTGGCCTCCGGCGGTGCGCCCAGGCTCGCCGAGATGCGGCTGCACAACGGCACCATCTACCGCTGGAACCGCCCGGTGTACGACGTCTCCGGCGGGGTCGCGCACCTCCGGGTGGAGAACCGGGCGCTGCCGGCCGGGCCGACGGTGGCCGACACACTGGCCAACGCCGCCTTCTACTACGGGCTGGTGCGGGTGCTCGCCGAGCAGCCCCGGCCGGTCTGGACCCGGCTGCCGTTCGAGCGGGCGGACGAGAACTTCCGCCAGGGCGCCCGGTACGGCATCGACGCGGTGTTCCAGTGGCCGCGCCCCGGCCGGGCCGGCCGCGGCGGCGGGCTGCAGACGGTGTCGGCGGTCGACCTGGTGCTCAACGAACTGCTGCCGATGGCCTACCAGGGGCTGGACGAGTGGGGCGTGGAGCCCGCCGACCGGGACCGTTACCTGGGGATCATCGAGCAGCGCTGCCTGCGCCGCACCAACGGCGCCGCCTGGCAGAGCGCCACCTTCCACCGGCTGCGCGAGCAGTACGGCATGGACCGCCCGGCCGCGCTCGCCGCGATGACCAGGCGCTACGCCGAGCACATGCGCGGCGGCGAACCGGTGCACACCTGGCCGGTGGGCTGAGCCCGCCGCTGTGTCAGGATGATCGCCCCGGTCGTCGGCCGACGACCGGGGCGACCGTCCGTCCGCTGGAGCACCCGTGACGACCCGCCCGACCGCGCCGGAGACCGCGCAGCCCGACCGACGCCTGCTCGGCGTGGAACTGCTGGTCGTCCTCGGCCTCTCGCTCGGAGCCAGCGGGATCAGCGCGCTGATCAGCTTCGCGGGCTCGCTCACCGCACCGCTCCAGCTCGGGCAGCAGGTCGCCACCCTGAACGGCTCGCGCGCGCCCGGGCGGCCCTGGCTGGACCTGGTCTGGCAGCTGTACTACATCGGGCGCGGGCTGATGCCGGTGGTGCTGGTCGGCTACCTGCTGGTGCGCGAGGGCACCTCGCTGCGGGTGCTGGGCTTCGACCTGCGGGAGAAGCTGCGCGACCTCGGCCGGGGCGCGGCCGTCGCGGCGGCGATCGGCGGCTCCGGGCTGGCGCTGTACCTGGCCTCGCAGGCGGCCGGGTACAACCTGACGGTGGCGCCCTCCGGACTGCCGGACGTGTGGTGGCGGGTGCCGGTGCTGGTGCTGTCGGCCTGGCAGAACGCCATCCTGGAGGAGGTCGTCGTCCTCGGCTACCTGCTGCGCCGCCTGGGGCAGCAGGGATGGTCGTGGCCGGCGGTGGTGGCGGCCAGCTCGGTGCTGCGCGGCTCGTACCACCTGTACCAGGGGGTCGGCGGGCTGGTCGGCAACATGGTGATGGGGGCGGTGTTCTGCCTGCTGTACCGGCGCTGGGGCCGGGTGATGCCGCTGGTGGCGGCGCACGCGCTGATCGACACGGTGGCCTTCGTCGGGTACGCGCTGCTCGCCGGGCACGTCAGCTGGCTGCCGACCCCGTGACCGGTGATCCCGGCAGGGAATGGCTGCGCGGCGGGCGGGCGAGCAGCCGGTCGACGTGCCGGCGCTCCAGGCCCTGGCCGGGGTCGATCGGCAGCAGCAGGCGGTCCCGGCGCCACTGCGAGCGGCGGACCAGCCGGGACGGGATGACGTCGTCCACCCAGGCGAACGGGCGGCCCTCGGCGTAGCGCAGCAGCGGGGCCCACTTGCGGGCCGAGAACAGCTGCATCAACGGGACGTGCGGGTCGCCGGGTTGGGGGACGTACCCGGTGAAGCGGACGAAGGGCAGCGGGTCCAGGCCGATCGCCGGGGCGATGTGGGTGTTGGCGTGCTCCTCCCAGGTGGTGGCCCAGACCAGCTCGTACGTCCCGGCGAGTTCGCGCAGCCAGGCACCGTGCTCGGCGGAGAGCAGGACGGCGTAGCCGAGCAGGGTGTGGGCGTCGAACCCGGCGTCCGGATGCGGACAGACCGGGTTCAGCACCCCGTCGACGTCCAGGAACAGCAGTGGCTTCGGCACCGGTGGGCCCCCAAGTGGATGGATCTACCTACCCGGTCGGACGAACCGTCGGCCCCGATGGTTGCTTTCCGGCGGGCGCACGCGGGGCGCACAGGGCGCTCACGGCGCGGGCGCGGGTTCTCCGGCGGGCACCGGTGCGTCCGGGGTGCTTCCGCGCGGGTCGCGGCGGGAGAGCCGGCGGATCTGCGGGTCGATCAGGACGACGGCGCTCAGCAGCAGGCACAGCGCGGCGCAGGCCCACAGCGCGCCGGACAGGCCGAGTACGGCCGCGGCCGGGCCGGCCAGCGCGGTGCCGACCGGGGCCAGCGAGTAGGAGCCGAGCTCGTCGTACGCGGAGACCCGGGAGAACATCTCCTCCGGGATCTCCTGCTGGAGCACGACCATCCAGTTGACGCCGAAGACCGTGACACCGACCCCGGACACGAACATCGCGGCGATCAGCAGCGGCAGCGGGGCGCCGGCGGCCAGGGCGAGGGCCGGGGCGCCGAACAGGAACACGCCCCAGTTGCCGACCAGCAGGATCCGGCGGGGGCGCCAACGGGCCATCAGCAGGCCGGTGACGACCAGGCCGACGCCGTACGCGGACATCGCCGCGCCCCAGGCGCCCGCGCCGCCCAGGCGTTCGTCGGCCACCGTCGGCCCGTACACCGACTCGACGGTGTTGATGCAGGCCACCACCACGGCGAACTGCAGCACGACCACCCACAGCCAGCGGCGGGAGGAGAACTCCCGCCAGCCCTCGCGCAGGTCGCGCAGCATGCCGCCGCCGGAGGGGGCGGGCGCGGACTCGGGCTCCAGGAAGAAGCGCAGCGAGGCGGCGATCAGGAAGCAGAGGGCGTCCAGCGCGAGCACCCAGCCGGGGCCGACCGCGGCGGTGAGTGCCCCGCCGAGGGCGGCGCCGCCGATCTGGGAGGCGTTCAGGCCCATCCGGAAGACCGCGAAGGCGCGGGCGGCGTGCTCCTGGGGGACGGCCTGCATGATCATGCCGCCGGCCGCGGGGGAGTAGAGGGCGTAGCCGGCGCCGCCGGCGGCCGAGAGCACCAGCAGCTGCCACAGCTGGACGTTCCCGGCCAGCACCAGGGCGGCCAGGACGGCCTGGGAGGCGCCGCTGAACAGGTTGGCGGCGACCATCACGTGGTGGCGCGGCAGCCGGTCGGCGAGGGTGCCGCCGACCAGCAGGAACAGCACGGTGGGCAGCAGCCGTGCGGCGGTGACGTAGCCCACCTCGGTGGCGCCGCCGCCGTTGCCGAGGACGGCGAAGGCGGTCGCGATGGGGGCCCCGGCGTTGCCGAGGCCGCTGATCACGGTGGCGGCGGTCTGGATGCGGAAGTTGCGGCTCGCCCAGGTGAGGCGGCGGGGGTGTGGGGTCGGCACCCGGGTGACTATGGCCGGAGTCCGTAGCGGTGTCATCCGAATTTCGCACCCGAACCGGTCGGGGCGGGGCGCCGCGGCCGGTGGGGCGGGGCGTCAGCCCAGGTGGCCCCAGAGGAAGGTGAGGGTGCGGCGCCAGGCGATCCTGGCCTGGAGGGCGTCGTAGGTGCCCAGCAGGTTCTCGTCGTTCATGAAGGCGTGCCCGGCCGGGTAGAAGTGGATCTCGGGGCGGACGTCGGTGGCCTCGCCGATCCGGATCGCCGCCTCGTCCACGGCGGTCATCGGGATCGAGCCGTCGAGTTCGCCGAAGTGGCCGAGGACGTGGGCGGTGAGGCCGCGGTAGTCGAAGTCCGGATCCGCCGGGAGGCCGTAGAAGGGGACCACGGCGGCCACCGCGTCGCCGGCCCGGGCCGCCAGCATCAGGGCGAAGCCGCCGCCCATGCAGAAGCCGACCACGCCGACCGCGTCGCCGACCACGCCGTCCAGCGCCAGCAGGTGGTCGACGGCGCCGCCGAGGTCCTCGACGGCCCGTTCGACCGGGAGTTCGCGTTTGAGCCGGGCCGCCTCGGCGCGGTCGTGGGTGGTGGTGCCGCCGAAGAGGTCGGGGGCCAGCACGGTGAAGCCCTCGGCGGCGAAGCGGTCGGCCATGTCCGCGATGTGCGAGGTGAGCCCCCACCACTCCTGCACCACCACCAGGCCCGGTCCGACGCCCTGCGGAGGGCGGGCCAGGTACCCGTGTGCGGTGCGGCCGTTGCTCGGGAAGCTGACGTTCTGCCGAGGACCGCCCTGGTCAGGCATGGCTTCCTCTCGGTGGGTCGGGCCGTTCGGCGGGTCGGGCCGGGTGCGGCGGGGGGAGCGGGAGGGTACGGCCGGTCAGCCCATCTCCTCCAGGGCGCGGCCCTTGGTCTCCTTGATGCAGAAGGCCACGAACGGGATCGAGAGCAGCGCGAAGGCCGCGTAGATGATGTACGTCGCGGAGAGGTTCCAGTCGGCGAGGTCCGGGAAGCTGACCGTGATCGCCCAGTTGGCGATCCACTGGGCCGAGGCCGCGACCGACAGGGCCAGCGCCCGGATCCGGTTGGGGAACATCTCGCCGAGCAGCACCCAGACCACCACGCCCCAGGAGAAGGCGAAGCAGAGCACGAACACGTGGGCGGCGACCAGGGCGGCGGTGGCGTGGGTGTTGTCCAGGGTCGCGGTGTCGCCGGTGCCGTGCCGGTAGGAGAACGCCCAGGCGGCGGTGGACAGTGCGGCCGCCATGCCGATCGAGCCGGCCAGGGCGAGCGGCTTGCGGCCGATCCGGTCCACCAGGGCCATCGCGATCACCGTGCCGATCACGTTGATGATCGAGGTGGAGAGGCTGATCAGCAGCGAGTTGGACTCGTTGATGCCGACCGACTGCCAGAGGAAGGACGAGTAGTAGAAGATCACGTTGATGCCGACGAACTGCTGGAACACCGAGGCGCCGATGCCGATCCAGACGATCGGCAGCAGGCCGAAGCGGCCGCCGAGCAGGTCCTTGGGCCGGGGCTTGTGGGTGGACTCCAGCACCGCGCGGATCTCGGCGACCCGGGCGTCCAGGTCGACGCCCTCGCCCTCGACCTCGACCAGCACCTTGCGGGCCTGCTCCTCGCGGTGGTCGGCGATCAGGAAGCGCGGCGACTCCGGGATGGAGAGCGCCATCAGCCCGTAGACCAGCGCCGGGACGGTCTCGACGCCGAGCATCCACTGCCAGGCCTGGATGCCGCCGAGATGGCCGGTGGACTCGCCGCCGGCGGCCTGGTTGAGCGCGTAGTTGGCGAGCTGGGAGATGGTGATGCCGAGCACGATCGCCATCTGCTGGAAGGAGGCGAGCCGGCCGCGGTAGGCGGTCGGCGCGACCTCGGCGATGTAGGTCGGCGCGATCACCGAGGCGATGCCGATCGCGACGCCGCCGACCACGCGCCAGGTGGCGAGGGCCTCGATGTTCGGCGGGAACATCGAGCCGATGCCGCTGGCCGCGAACAGCACGGCGGCCAGCAGCATGGTGCGCACCCGGCCGAGGTGGTCGGCCAGCCGGCCGGCGACCACCGCGCCGGCGGCCGAGCCGAGCAGCGCGATGGCCACCACGAAGGCGGTGGTGCCGTGGCCCACCGCGAAGTGCTTCTGGATGCCCGTCACGGCGCCATTGATCACGGCGCTGTCGTAGCCGAACAGGAAGCCGCCCATCGCGGCGGCCGCCGAGATGAAGATCACGTGCCCGAGGTGGGCCTCGCCGGAGGCCCGCTGGTGGTGGATTGTGGACACGCGCGCTCCCCGGGTGGACGGGCCCGCCCCGACGGCTGGGCAGGACTCGTCTCACATTCGAGCAGCGCGGCGGCCGCCCCGCCCGAGTTGGGGACCGATCGGGTGAAACGGAGTCAGTCGGCGGCGCGCGCGGTGGTCGTGCGCCGCTCCGTGCGCCGTTCGGTGAGCCGTTCTGTGCGCTGCTGCTGGCGCCGTTCCTGGCGCCGTTGGTGGCGTCGCAGCAACTGGGCGCGGGCGGCGGCGTCCTGGTCACGGCGGAGCGCGGGGGCGTCCGCGCGGGCGGCCAGGCGCCCGGCGATCGCGGCCTGCTCGGCGGCCGGCTTCTTGTCGTCGTACTTGAACTTGGCGCGCACCTCGCGGACCGTCAGGCGGAGCCCGCGCAGGCCGGGCAGCAGCCGGCCGAACTCCGTCCCGCCGGGGACCACCCGGACCTCGGGGGTCTCCGGCTGGAAGTGCGCCAGCTGGCGGTTGAGGATCTCCGCCTTGCCCTCGGCGGACTCCACCACCTCGGCGGTGCAGTGGAAGTGCACCGAGGCGTAGTAGCTGGTGGGCGTGCCGGGCTCGCCGCGCCAGTGGCCGGGGGCGAAGGCGTAGCCGTCGGTGACCGCCAGGGTGACGTTCGGGTCGGCGCGGACGGCGGCCAGCAGCGGATTGGGCGCGGCGAGGTGGAGCAGGATCTCGGCGCGCTCCTCGTCCAGCAGGAAGTGGGTGGGGACGAGCACCGGGCCCTCGTCGGGGCCGCCGTTGGCGGCGAGCAGGCCGAAGTCGCGGCCCTCGGCCAGCCAGGCGCGCCACTCCTCCTCGTCGCCGCGGTCCCAGGACCTGATCAGCATCGGAGGGCCTTCCTCAGCGGGGGTAGCGGCGCATGTGCGCGGGCAGCGGGATGGTCGGGTCGTGCGGCTCGGGGGCGCCGTAGGCGGTGCTGACCGGGACGAGGCCGGACCAGTACGGCAGGTCGGCGTCGGCCGGGTCGTCGCCGGCGTCGTCCGAGCGGGTCTTCGCCGAGACCTCATCCAGTTCCAGCCGGATCACGGCGGTGGCGGCGAGCTCCTTGGGGTTGGCCGGGCGGATCTCGCCGGAGCGGCCGGGGACGACCTGGTCGACCAGCGCGGCCAGCGCGACGTCCAGCTCCTCGGGGTCGGTGACCTGGTACGCGGTGCCGTGGGCGACCACCGAGCGGAAGTTCACCGAGTGGTTGAACGCGGACTTGGTCAGCACCAGGGCGTCGACGTGGGTGACCGTGACGCAGACCTGGAGGCCCTGCTCGTCGGCGGCGCCGCGCAGCGGGCGGCTGCCGGTGGAGCCGTGGACGTAGAGCCGGCTGCCGACCCGGGCGAAGACCGTGGGCAGGACGACCGGGGCGCCGTCGACGACGAAGCCGAGGTGGCAGAGGTAGGCCTCGTCGAGGATGGCGTGGATCGCCTCCCGTTCCCAGGTGGCGCGGTCCTTGTAGCGGGTGGGGGTGGTGCGCGGGGTCCGGGCGTAGTCGGTGCTCTCGGTGTTCGTCGGCGTGGTCGACATGACAACCTCTATGTACTAGTGCATAATCTGCTTTGTGCTAGGAGACTATCCGCTGAAAGGGCGACGCGCCAGCGAAATCGCGGCCCACATCGAACAGGGCGTGAGCAGCGGACAGCTCGCGCCCGGAACCCCGCTGCCCCCGCTGCGCGAGCTCGCGGTCGAACTCGGCGTCAACCCCAACACGGTGGCCGCCGCCTACCGGCTGCTGCGCGACCGCGGCGTGATCGAGACGGCCGGCCGCAAGGGCAGCCGGATCCTGCCCCGGCCCGCGCTCACCACCCGCGACCAGATCCGCATCCCGGTTCCCGAACGCGCCCGCGACCTCTCCACCGGCAACCCCGACCCGGCGCTGCTGCCCGATCTCGCCCCCGCCCTCGCGGCCGCCGCCGAGGCCGCCAGGGCCGAGCCCGTGCTGTACGGGCAGTCGCGGATCGACCCAGGGCTGCTCGAACTCGCCCGCAGCTCCTTCGAGGCCGACGGACTGCCCGGCGGCCCGATCGCCGTCGCCTCCGGCGCACTGGACACCATCGAGCGCACGCTCGTCGCCTGGCTGCGCCCCGGCGACGCGGTGGCGGTCGAGGACCCGGGCTGGGGCAGCCTGCTCGACCTGCTGCCCGCGATGGGGCTGCGCCCGCTGCCCGTACGGCTGGACGACGAGGGGCCGCTGCCGGACTCGCTGGCCGCGGCGCTGGCCGACGGGGCCCGTGCGGTGGTGGTGACCAGCCGGGCGCAGAACCCGACGGGTGCGGCGCTCGGCGAGGCGCGGGCCGCGGCGCTGCGGGCCGTCCTGGCCGAGTACCCCGGGGTGCTGCTGATCGAGGACGACCACGGGCACGGCATCGTCGACCAGCCGTACCGGCCGCTGGTCGGCGCGGGGCCGCGGCACTGGGCGGTGGTGCGCTCGGCGGCCAAGGCGTACGGGCCGGACCTGCGGGTGTCGGTGATGGTCGGCGACGAGGAGACGGTCGGGCGGGTCGCCGGGCGGCTGCGGCTCGGCGCGGGCTGGGTCAGCCACCTGCTGCAGCGCACCGTCGCCGAGCTGTGGCGCGCCGACGCGGCGCCGGCCGCGAGCGTGGCCGCCGCCTACCGGGAGCGGCGGGACGCGCTGCTGACGGAGCTGGCGGCGCGCGGCATCGAGGCGCACGGGGCGAGCGGGCTGAACGTCTGGGTGCCGGTGCCGGACGAGACCTCGGCGCTGGCCGCCCTGGTGCAGCGCGGCTGGGTCGCGGCGCCCGGGGCCCGGTACCGGATCCAGTCGCCGCCCGGGCTGCGGTTCACCGTCGCGGGACTCGACCGGGCGGGCGCAAAAGAGCTGGCCGGCGATCTGGCAGCGGTCCTGGGAACGGGCGGTGCCGACACCCGGCTGGTCTGAACCCGTCGGTAACGAAGCGGGAAACCTGCTGCACGTACCTAGCGGTAACCGGCGCGGCCATGCCATCTTTCGTGCGCCACCGGCCGGCGGCCTTCCCTCACGTACGCGTCTTCCCGCCCCCATCCCGCGGGGAGACCGAGCCGCAGGAGTTCCGCCGTGCCCGAAAACAGTTCGAGCCGCACCAGCAGCACCCCTGGACTCGGCCGTCGACTGCTCACCGCAGCCGCCGCCCTGCCGCTGACCCTGGCGGGGCTGGCCCTCGCCGCGCCCGCCTCGGCGGCCCCGGCCGCGCCGGCCGCCGTGCCCGCCGGACCGACCGCGAGCGTCACGCTCGGCGACAGCTACATCTCCGGCGAGGCCGGCCGTTGGAAGGGCAACTCGGCTGACTCCGGCGGGAACCGGACCGGCACCGACCGCGCCTGGAACGGCAGTTCGTACGACCCCTCACTGGTCTACGGCGCGACGGCGGCCAGCGGGTGCGACCGCTCCGACGTCGCCGAGGTGCTCGGCGCCCAGGGCGTCGCCCAGAAGCAGATCAACCTGGCCTGCTCGGGCGCCGTCACCGGCAATGTCTTCCGCGCCGCCAACGGCGGGCAGTCCCTCAAGGGCGAGGCCCCGCAGGCCGACCAACTCGCCACCGTGGCGGCCCAGAACAACGTCAAGCTGATCACGCTGTCGATCGGCGGCAACGACCTCGGCTTCTCCGGGATCATCTCCAACTGCGTGCAGGACTACCTGATCTGGTACTCGTACTGCCACAGCTCGGCGCAGTCCCAGATCGACTCCAAGATGCCCGCCGCGATGGCCGGGGTGGGCAAGGCGATCGACGAGATCCGGGCCGTCATGACCAACGCGGGCTACGCGCGCTCCGACTACCGGCTGGTGCTCCAGTCCTACCCCTCGCCGATCCCGCGCAGCGCCGAGATGCGCTACCCGGAGAGCGGCTGGAGCCGGTCGGACACCGGCGGCTGCCCGTTCTGGGACGGGGACGCCGACTGGGCGCGCGACTCGATGGTGCCGCAGATCTCCAAGGCGCTGGCGGGGGTCGCGGCCGCAAAGGGGGCGCAGTTCCTGGACCTCTCCAACATGCTCCAGGGCCGTGAGGTGTGCTCCACCGCCGCGCGGCAGCCGAGTGCGGGCTCCGGCCCGTCCGCGACCACCAGCGAGTGGGCGCGCTTCCTGGACGGCGGCCTCAACACCAGCCAGGGCGCGCTCCAGGAGTCGATGCACCCCAACTACTACGGGCAGCAGGCGCTGGGCGCGTGTCTGGGGCAGCTGTGGACCCGGCCGAGCGGCAACTACGCGTGCAACAACACGGCCGGGCGGGACGCGAGCGGGATGTACCTGACGGCGGAGTGAGGCGGGCGTGCCGCCGCCCCTCGCCCGGAGTGTGCGGGCGGGGGGCGGCGGTGCGGTGCTCGGTGCGCTGCTCCGGTCGGTGCTCGGCTCAGCCCTTGACTCAGTTCCCGGCTCAGCCCTTGGCGAGCAGGGACTGGGCGTGGGCGCGGACCTGATCCTTCGTCAGATAGGCGTCGGTGTACTCGAAGTCCTGCAGTCGGGCGGGCTGGCGGGCCAGGAAGCCGGTGCGGACGAAGTCGTCCCCGGCGGTCGCGTTGAGCAGCCAGTTCGCCCCCACCCGGAACTTCGCCGCATTGGTGCGCATCGCCATCAGGTGGTAACCGCGGGCCACCAACTGGGCCGGCACACCGCGCAGTTCGATGCCCACCGGCTTGGACACCGCGTCCTTGCCGCCGAGGTCGACCACCAGGCCGAGGTCCTTGTGGTAGTACGGCGCCAGCGGCTGGCTGCGCAGCGAGGCGATCACGTTGTCGGCCACCGCGCGGCCCTGGCGGGCCGAGTGCTGGGCGGTCGGCGGGCAGACCGCGCCGTCGCCCTTGGCCAGGTCGGGGACGGCGGCCGCGTCGCCGAGCGCGAACACGCCCTCGAACTGCGGCACCCGCATCTCCGCCGTCACCGCGAGCCGGCCGCGGACCGTCTCCGCGTCCAGGGTGCCGATCAGCGGGCTCGCGGCCACACCGGCCGTCCAGATCAGGGTGCGGCAGGGGATCACCCGGCCGTCGGTGAACTTGACCGTCTCGGCGCCGACTTCGGCCACCGAGACGCCCAGCGACACCTCGATGCCGCGGCCGCGCAGCACCTCCAGGGCCGCCGTGCCGAGGGCGTCGCCCAGTTCGGGCATCAGCTTGGGGGCGATGTCGATCAGGTGCCACTTGATCTGGCGGGCGTCCAGGCGCGGGTAGCGGCGGGCGGCGGCGGTGGTGAGGCGTTGCAGGCAGGCGGCCGTCTCGGTGCCCGCGTAGCCGCCGCCGACCACCACGAACTGCAGCCGGGACTCGCGCTCGCGCTGGTCCAGGGTGGCCGAGGCGAGGTCGAGTTGGGCGATCACGTGGTCACGGACGTAGGCCGCCTCGGCGAGCGTCTTCATGCCGCGGGCGTAGTCGGTCAGGCCGGGGATGTCGAAGGTGCGGGTGACGCTTCCGGGGGCGAGCACCAGGGCGTCGTACTTCTGCGCGACCACCTCGTCGGTGATCTTGCGGACCACGCACACCCGGGAGGCCGGGTCCACGCCGATGGCGCCGCCGGGGACGATGTGGGTGCGGCGCAGGCTCCGGCGCAGGGAGACCGCCACAGATTGGGGGGTGAGGACGCCGGCCGCGACGTGGGGGAGGAGGGGGAGGTAGAGCTGGTAGCTGAACGGCGTGACCAGCGTGATCTCGGCCTCCGACGGCGAGAGCTTGCGTTCGAGGCGGCGGGCGCACTCCAGGCCTGCGAAGCCACCGCCCACGATCAGGATCCGAGGTCGTTCCATCGCTCATCCCTTTGCCGTACAGGTCGTACCGGAAGGCCCCCATTACTGTCCGCCACACTCGCACGGAGCAGCGGGGGCTGCCACCGGGGTGGGGCGGAGGGGGGAGGAGGGGCGGATGGGGGTTCAGGTCGGGGGCCGGGGCGGGGCGGGAGGCGCGGACCGGTGCGTACGGGGGCGGGGCGGGGCACCGATAGGCTGTCGGTCGTGCTCCCCGAGGTGACGGCGATCCGGTACGTGACGCCACTGCGAGAAGGCGGCTCGATGCCGGGCCTGGTCGAGGCCGACGACCGGCGGCTGTACGCGCTGAAATGGGTCGGCGCCGCGCAGGGCCGGAAGGCGCTGGTCGCGGAGGTGCTGGCCGGCGAGCTGGGGCGGCGGCTGGGCCTGCCGGTACCGGAGCTGGTGACCGTCGACCTGGACCCGGTGCTCGCGCGCAGCGAGCCGGACCACCAGATCCAGGACCAGATGCGGGCCAGCGGCGGGACCAACCTCGGGATGGCCTTCGTCAGCGGGGCACTGAACTTCGACCCGCTCTGCTTCGAGGTGGACCCCGAACTGGCCGGGCAGGTGCTCTGGTTCGACGCGCTGATCGGCAACGTCGACCGGTCCTGGCGCAACCCCAACCTGCTGGTGGCGACCGGCGGGCTGCGCCTGATCGACCACGGCGCGAGCCTGATCTTCCACCACAACTGGGCCGGTGCCGCGGGCTGGGCGCGCCGCCCGTACGACGCCTCCGACCATGCGCTGCTGCGCGCCCGGCCGGACCTGGCGGCGGCGGACAAGGCGCTCGCGCCGATCGCGGAGGAGGCCGTCGAGGCGGCGGTGGCGCGGATTCCCGAGGTGTGGCTGGTGGACGAGTTCGGTTTCGACTCGCCCGAGGACGTGCGCGCCGCGTACCGCGCCCAGCTGACCGCGCGACTGGCCGGTCCGCGGGACTGGCTGCCGGAGGTGTCCGCATGACCGAGCCGCTGCCGGCCGCGCTGCCGGCCGTCGTGGAGCTGCACGACTACGAGTACGCCGTGATCAGGGCGGTGCCGCGGGTCGAGCGGGGTGAGTGCGTGAACGTCGGGGTGCTGCTGTACTGCCGGAAGAGTGCCCACCTGGGCGCGCGGACCCACCTGGACCAGGCCCGGCTGCTGGCGCTGGACCCGGTCGCGGACGTCCAGGGGGTGCGCCGGGCGTTGCAGGGGATCGAGGCGGTCTGCCTGGGCGGGCCGCAGGCCGGTCCGGCGGCCGCGGACAGCCCCGGGCAGCGGTTCCGCTGGCTGACGGCGCCGCGCAGCGCCGTCGTCCAGCCGGGGCCGGTGCACACCGGGCTGACCGCGGACCCGGAGGCCGAGCTGCGGCGGCTGTTCGACCAGCTGGTGCTCTGACCCCGCCGCTGCGCCCCGGCCCCGAACGGGTGGCTGTGAGGTGGCTCGCCGACGGTTGCCGTGGTCAAAGCTTGAGTTACTGAAGCACTCGGCCGTACGCTGGCCCCATGGGTTCGATCTCGACGACGACCGTACCGACCAACGCCGAGCTGATGGAGGCGTTGGCCGCCGTCGGTGCCGCGTACTTCCAGGACTTCGCGGCGGCCGCGGCCCGGCACGGGCTGTCCTCCTCCCAGGCCAAGGCGCTGGGCTCGGTGCAGGAGCCGGTGCCGATGCGCGCGCTGGCCGGGCGACTGGGCTGCGACGCGTCGAACGTGACCGGGATCGTGGACCGGCTGGAGACGCTGGGCCTGGCCAACCGGGAGGCGGCCGCCGGTGACCGCCGGGTGAAGATCGTGGTGATCACGGCCGAGGGCCGGGAGATCCTCAACCGGATCCGCGGCGAGATGGCCCGCACCCACCAGGCCTTCGAGGCGATGACCGACGAGCAGCGGATCGCCCTGCACTCGATCTGCCGGCAGGTCCTGCCGGTGCTGGCCGGCCGGACGGTTGCGCCGCAGTAGCGCCAAGGCTCTACGGGCGTAGCGCGTTGGCGGCTGCAGGGGGCGTGACCTCGGCTGTTAGGCTTGCGAAGCGTGAGCGCGAAGCCCCAGATCCCCAATGTCCTGGCCTCCCGGTACGCCTCGGCGACCCTGGCCCAGCTGTGGTCCCCCGAGCACAAGGTGGTCCTCGAGCGCCACCTGTGGCTCGCCGTCCTGAAGGCCCAGCAGGACCTCGGTGTCGAGGTGCCCGCGAATGCCGTCGCCGACTACGAGCGGGTGATCGACCAGGTCGACCTCGGCTCGATCGCCGCCCGTGAGCGGGTCACCCGCCACGACGTGAAGGCCCGGATCGAGGAGTTCAGCGAGCTCGCCGGCCACGAGCAGATCCACAAGGGCATGACGTCCCGGGACCTGACCGAGAACGTCGAGCAGCTCCAGATCCGCCAGTCCCTGGAGCACGTCCGGGACCGCACGGTCGCCGTCCTGGTGCGCCTGGCCAAGCTGTCCGCCCAGCACTCCGAGCTGGTCATGGCCGGCCGCTCGCACAACGTGGCCGCGCAGGCCACCACCCTGGGCAAGCGCTTCGCGTCGATCACCGACGAGCTGCTGGTCGCCTTCCGCCGCCTGGAGGAGCTGATCGCCCGCTACCCGCTGCGCGGGATCAAGGGCCCGGTCGGCACCGCCCAGGACATGCTGGACCTGCTCGGCGGCGACACCCAGAAGCTGGCCGAGCTGGAGCGCCGGGTCGCCGGCCACCTCGGCTTCGACCATGTGCTGACCAGCGTCGGCCAGGTCTACCCGCGCTCGCTGGACTTCGAGGTGCTCACCGCCCTCGTCCAGCTGGCCGCCGCGCCGTCCAGCCTGGCCAAGACCATCCGCCTGATGGCCGGCCACGAGCTGGTCACGGAGGGCTTCAAGGAGGGCCAGGTCGGCTCCTCCGCGATGCCGCACAAGATGAACACCCGCTCCTGCGAGCGCGTCAACGGCCTGGCCGTCATCCTGCGCGGCTACGCGTCGATGACCGGCGAGCTGGCCGGTGACCAGTGGAACGAGGGCGACGTCTCCTGCTCCGTGGTGCGCCGGGTCGCGCTGCCGGACGCCTTCTTCGCCTTCGACGGCCTGCTGGAGACCTTCCTCACCGTCCTGGACGAGTTCGGCGCCTTCCCGGCCGTGATCGAGGCCGAGCTGGACCGCTACCTGCCGTTCCTGGCCACCACCAAGGTGCTGATGGGCGCGGTGCGCGCGGGCGTCGGCCGGGAGACCGGCCACGAGGTCATCAAGGAGCACGCCGTCGCCTCGGCGCTGGCGATGCGCGCCGGCGCCCGGGAGAACGAGCTGCTGGACCGCCTCGCCGCCGACGAGCGGATCCCGCTGGACCGGGCCGCGCTGGACGCGCTGCTCGCCGACCGGCTGTCCTTCACCGGTGCGGCCGGGGCGCAGGTCGCCGAGGTCGTCCGCCAGGTGGAGGCCGTCGCGGCGGCCTACCCGGAGGCGGCCAAGTACGCTCCGGGTGACATCCTCTGACACTCCGTTGAACTGACCTGGCGTCAGTTCTCCGACGAGGGCCCTGCCGCCGTTCCGGTGGCGGGGCCCTCGTGCGTCCGGGGGCGGCCCGGGTCGAGCGGCGGGGTGGTGGTGGCGCAGGGCCAGTCGCAGTTCGGCTCGGCCACCGGGCGCTCCTCCTCCGGCGCCAGCACGTTGCCCCGGACGGTGGCGAAGGCGATCAGCCCGCCGGCGGCCAGCAGGCCCGCGCAGATCAGCATCGCGGTGTGGAAGGCGGAGTCCACCGCGGACGGCACCCGGTAGGCGTCGCCGCTCAGTCCGGCCAGGGCCGGCAGGGCGGCCACCGCGAGCAGGCCGGCCGCGCGGGCGGCGGCGTTGTTGACGCCGCTGGCGATGCCCGCGTGCCGCACCTCGACGGCGGCCAGCACGGTGGCGGTCAGTGGTGCGACCAGCAGCGTCATCCCGGAGCCCATCACCGCGACCGCGGGCAGTACGTCCGCCCAGTAGGAGGAGCCGGGGCCGGTGCGCAGCATCAGCAGGACCCCGGCGGCGCACAGCAGCGGGCCGACGGTGAGCGGGACGCGCGGGCCGATCCGCTTGCCGAGCCGCCCGGCGCGCGCGGACAGGGTCAGCATCAGCAGCGTGATCGGCACCAGGGCGAAGCCGGAGACCAGCGGGGAGAAGCCCGAGACGATCTGCAACTGCACCACCAGGAGGAAGAACACCCCGCTGAACGCCGCGTAGACGCAGAGGGTGACCAGGTTCACGGCGGTGAACAGCCGGGAGGAGAACAGTCCGAGCGGCAGCATCGGGTCGGGTGCGCGCCGCTCGACGGCCACGAAGGCGGCGGCCAGCAGCAGCCCGAGCGCACCGGTGACCCAGACGGCGGGGGACAGTCCCTCCCCGGCGGCGGTGAGCGCGTAGGTGACGGCGCCGAGCGCGAGGGCGGCGAGCAGGGCGCCGGGTACGTCGAAGCGGCCGGTGGCGGACTCGTCCCGGCTCTCCGGGACGTAACGGGAGGTCACCGCGATCACGGCGGCGGCCAGCGGCAGGTTCAGCAGGAAGATCCAGCGCCAGCCGGGGCCGTCCACCAGCCAGCCGCCGAGGAAGGGGCCGACGGCCGCCGACACCCCGCCCAGGCCGGACCAGAGGCCGACCGCCGCCGAGCGGTCGTCCGGGTGGAAGACCGCCTGGAGCATGGCGAGCGAGCCCGGGGTGAGCAGCGCCCCGCCGATGCCCTGGACGGCGCGGGCGGCGATCAGCACGTGGATGGTCGGGGCCGCGGCGCAGGCCGCGGAGGCGACGGCGAACCAGACCACGCCGATCAGGAAGACCCGGCGCCGTCCGTAGCGGTCGCCGAGGGCGCCGCCGAGCAGGATCAGACCGGCCAGGGTGAGCAGATAGGCGTTCAGGGTCCATTGCAGGGAGGCGAGGGAGGCGCCGAGGTCGGCGCCGATCCGCGGCAGGGCGACGTTGACGACGGTGCCGTCGAGCATCGCCATGCTGGAGCCGAGCACGGTCGCGAGGAGTACCCAGCGGCCCTGCGCGGTGCCCAGGCGCAGAGTGCCGGCTTGAGAGGTGGCCACGGGCCGAATCCTGCGCCCGCCGGGGCGCACGTGACAAGGGTCACCGGGTGGTGTGTCGGTCGGTGGCGGTGCGTGAACGGACGGTCGCACGGGGGTGGTGCCCGCGGCGCAGGGTGGTGGATCAGTGGCGCCGGGTGAATGGATCGTGCACTGATCGTGCAGGGGATCATCCGGAGGGTGACGGCGGCGGTGCAGTTTGTTGCCGATTCAAGAGATCGACATTGCTTCACCCGAACGGATGAGTTTTAGTTCAGCGACCGCCCGGCCAGTCCGGACGGATCCACCGGGTGGAACGCCGAGTCCTGCCGCTGCCCGGTGGCTCGCACCGAACTCTGTACGGCAGGAGCGGGGGACCCACAGGTAAGTCGCCGGACCGGAGTTCGCGCCTTTTCGGGCGCGGACCACCAGGGCCGGCTTGGGGTGAAGCCGCGCATGCGGCCGGGCAACTCCAGCCCGAACCCGACAGCTCACCTCGCAGGCGTCGGAGAGGAAAATTCCATGCCTGCACAGGCTCGTCGTATCGCCCTGCCCCGTGCCGCCCGCATCGGCATCGCCACCGCCGTCACCGGCGCCTCGTTCGTCCTGCCGCTCGTGACCGCGATCAGCGCCCAGGCGCACACCTCCCCGGCGGCCACCACCGCTCCGGCCGCCTCCGAGGCCGCCGCTCCGGCTGCCGCCCCGGCCGCCCAGCAGAGCTACCGCGTCGTCAGCGGTGACTCCCTGTCGAAGATCGCCGACGTCAAGCACGTCGAGGGCGGCTGGCAGGCGCTGTACGAGCAGAACCGCTCGGTGGTCGGTGCCAACCCGAACCTGATCTTCCCCGGTCAGCAGCTGACCCTCGCCGGTCACGCCGCTGACGCCGCGAAGCCCGCTGCCCCGGCCAAGCCCGCCGCTCCGGCGAAGCCCGCCGCTCCGGCCGGCCAGGACACCTCCGCCGCCGCGGACACCCAGGTGCAGGTCCGGACCGAGGCCGCCAAGCCCGGCGCCCAGCTGCAGACCCAGGTTCAGACCGCCGCCCCGGCCCAGGCCGTCACCGCCGCCCCGGTCGCCGCCACCTCGGGCTACGTCGCCCCGCTCGCCAACCCGGTGCTGGGTGAGGCCTACGGCGTGGCCGGCTCGATGTGGGCCTCCGGCCACCACACCGGCCAGGACTTCGTCGCCGCCACCGGCACCCCGCTGCGCGCCGTCGCCAACGGTGTCGTGGTGAAGGCCGGCAACGGCGGCGCCTACGGCAACGAGGTCGAGATCAAGCTCGCCGACGGCAAGTACGCCCAGTACGCGCACCTGTCCTCGATCGGCGTGAGCATCGGTCAGACCGTCACCGTCGGCCAGCAGCTCGGCCTCTCCGGTGCGACCGGCAACGTGACCGGCCCGCACCTGCACTTCGAGATCCGTACCGGTCCGGAGTACGGCTCGGACATCGACCCGGTCGCCTACCTGCGGGCGCACGGCGTCGCGCTCTGACCCTGCTGGTCCTTCCGCAGGAACGTGTGAACCACCGCTGATGCGGGGCGAATCGACCGCCCGGGATGGTCATGTCGGGTGACCGCTCGACCGGGTGATCGCCGCACCAGTGGACCTGGGCGCGGGACACGCCCAAGGCCGGCCGGCCGTACGGGGATACCTCTCGTACGGCCGGGCCGGCCGCTGCCGTTTCCCGGCTCGGGGAGCGGGTTGGGGTGGGCGGGGGTCAGTTCCGGCGGGCCGGGGTGGGCGGGGGTCAGTTCCGGCGGGCCGGGAGGTCGTGTTCGGCGGCGGTCAGCAGGTCGTGCATCCGATGGCCGAAGTCCTCGGTGTCGCGGGCGGGTTCGGGGAAGACCAGGCGGACGTCGCGGTGGCCGTGCGAGTGGTCCAGACGCAGCACCAGGCCGTGGCGGTCCAGGGCGAGCGGGCGGACGTCCGGGCCGTGGGTGAGCAGCGCCGGGTCGAGCAGCCGGGTGAGCAGGTCGAGGGCGTCGGCGTGGTCGTCGGCCAGGTGGGTGAGCAGGGCGGCCTCGTGCCGGGCCAGCGGGTCCGGGGCGGCGAGGGCGAGGTCGGCGGCGGTGAGCGCGCCGGTGCCGTACGGGGTGGCGAGGACGGCGTGGGCGACGTCGACCCGCAGGTGGACGCTGAGGCCGTCGTCGGCGAGGTGGGCCAGGTGCAGCCGGCCGGCCAGGGTGAGCCGGGCGCGGATGCGGTCGCGGACCGCCACGGGGGAGACGTCGGTGACGTCGAGCACGACGGCCAGGCCGTCGGTGGCGGTGGCGCTGGCGAGGGCCGCGACGAGCGGGGCGTCCAGCGGGGCGCGCAGGCGCAGTCGGGAGCCGTGGACGGAGACCGGGGTGTCCAGGTCGTGGCGCTCGCCGAGGGCGCGGACGGTGAGCGAGGAGGTCGCGCTGAGCAGGCTGCGGACCCGTTCGGCGGTGGTGGGCTCGGGCACCTCGGCGTCGCCGGCGGTGAGGCTCATGGACGGACCTCCTGTTTGTTAGGTGAGCCTAACCTAATCTCCCTCTGGAGGTGTGACAAGTGGGCGCGTGGGGACGTGGAGGTGTGAAGGGGGGCGGAGATGCGGCGAGGGTCCGGACGCGTGGTGGCGTCCGGATCCCCGGGGCGTCGTGGTGGCGGGTCAGGCGATGACGGCCTGGGCGTCGATCTCCACCAGCATCGGCTCCTGCGGCAGTTCGACGAAGATCGTGGTGCGGCACGGCTTCACCCCGCCGGGCTTGACGTTCTCCTCGATGAACTCGGCGTAGACCTCGTTCATCAGCGGGAAGTCGGCGCGCTTGGTGAGGTAGACGCGGAACATCACCACGTCCTCGATGGTGGCGCCGCCGGCCTCGACGATGGCCTTGACGTTCTCCAGGGTGCGGCGGGTCTGCGCCTTCACATCGCCGTGGTGGAGGTACTCGCCGGTCGCCGGATCCTGCGGGCCCTGGCCGGAGACCTGGAGGATCGGGCCCTTGCGGACGCCCTGGGAGAACATCCAGGCGGGGGCCGGGGCGCCGTCGGTGCGGATCTCGATCTTGTCGGAGGACATCGGGGTCGGGGCTCCTTGCGGTGGTGAAGGTTAGCTGACGGTTCGTCAATTGTGGTTGGGGCGGTTCGTCAATTGTGGTCGGGGCAGCCGCAGTCGGCCGACACGGCCCGGGCCGTCGCGAGCAGCTGCGGGAGCAGGTCCAGCACCTGCTCGTACGGGAGGACGACGTCCGGGACGGAGATGGAGGCGGCGGCGACCACCCGGCCGCTGGCGTCCCGGATCGGGGCGGCGACGCAGTTGATGAAGGCCTCGTGCTCGGCGTGGTCCTGCGCCCAGCCCTGGGCGGCGACCTTCTCCAGCTCGGCGAGCAGCGCCTCGGGCGTGGTGAGGGTGCGTTCGGTGTGCGGGGTGAAGTCGATCCCGGCCACCACCCGGCGGCGTACGGGCAGCGGGAGGTCGGCCAGCAGGACCTTGGAGACGGCGGCGCTGTGCAGGGCGGCGCGCAGGCCGATCCGGGAGTACATCCTGACCGGGTGCCGGGAGTCGAACTTGTCGATGTAGACCACCTCGCCGCCCTCGTAGGCGGCCAGGTGCACGGTCTGGCCGGTGGCGGAGTTCAGCTCGGCGAGGTGCGGGGCGGCGATCCGGCGGACGCCGCGCTGCTCCAGGGCGAGGCCGGACAGGGCGAACAGGCCGGCGCCGAGGTGGTAGCGGTAGGCCGCGTCGCGGTAGACGAACCGTTCCTCCTCCAGGCTCTGGAGCAGTCGGAGCACGGTGGTCTTGTGCACGCCGAGGACCTCGGCCAACTGGTCGAGGGAGCGTTCGCCCTCGCCGAGTTCGGCGAGGATGCGCAGGGCGCGGGTGACGGTCTGACTCATCGGGCTCGTGCTCCGGTCGGGTGGCGGGGGTCGGTGCTCATTGTGCCGGGGCCCGGTCGGCGCGCGTCCCGGCCCTCCGAAGCCAGCGGCGGGCGGCGGGCAGGGCCGGGGAGTCGATGTCCTCGGCGCTGACCCGGGTGGCGGCCCAGTCGGCGGGGGAGGCGTCGAGCAGCGCGGTCAGCACCGGGGCGGGCGGCAGCTCGGCCTGGTCGCCGTGCGCGGTCAGCGCGCAGGCCGCGCTCAGGTGGCCCAGCCGCAGCCGGCGGCGCTGGTCCAGGGCGCGGAGGGTGCCGGCCAGGTAGCCGGCCGCGAAGGCGTCGCCCGCGCCGGTCGCCTCCACCACCTCGACGGTCAGGGCCGGTTCGGCGACGGCGGTGCCGTCCCGCTCCAGGGCGGTGACCAGCCGGGCGGCGTCCTTGACCACCACGGTGGCGGGCGAGGGGAAGCGGCGGCGCAGCGCGGCGGGCTCGTCGGTGCCGAAGGCGGCCTGGGCCTCGTCGGCGCCGAGCAGCAGCAGGTCGGCGGCGTCCAGCAGCGGCGGCAGCACGGCCGGGTCGCGGTCCCGCCAGAGCGCGGGGCGCCAGTTGAGGTCGAAGCTGACCAGCCGCCCGGGGCGGCGGTCAGCGAGCAGGGCGCGCAGCAGGGCGAGGCAGTCGTCGGAGAGCGCGGCGGTGATGCCGGACAGGTGCAGCAGGCGGGCGCCGGTCAGCAGGCCGGCGGCGGCCGGGTCGGTGAGCAGTGCGGGGGAGAGGGCGGCGGCCGCGGAGCCGCGCCGGTGGTAGTGCAGCCGGCTGCGGCCGGGGCCGAGGTCGTGCCGGTGGCCGGTGGTGCCGCCGACCTCCTTGAGGTAGAGGCCGGTCGGGCGGTGCGGGTCGACGGCGACGCCGGAGACGTCCACGCCGCGGGCGGCGAGCTCGGCGAGCAGGCGGCGGCCGAAGCCGTCGTCGCCGACCCGGCTGATCCAGGCGGTCGGCACGCCGAGCGCGGCCAGGGCCCCGGCCACGTTGGACTCGGCGCCGCCGACGGACAGCCGGAAGGTGTCCACGGACTCCAGCGGGCCGGGGCGGTCGGGCAGGAGCACGGCCATCGACTCGCCCACGCACACGGCCGTCGGGGGAGGGCCGGGGCAGTCGGGCCCCGGGTGGTCCTGTGGCGGCATCTGCTGGGCTCCTCGTCTGCGGCGGCGGTGTGTCGACCTTGGACGGTGGGGTTCGACTCCGTTGACCGTGATCCGGCGCCGATGCTAGAACCGTGGTGCCAGCATGTGCAACCCTCGTTGCACATGTTGCAACATGGCGGATGGAGGAAGACGGTGGAGCAGACCTTCGCGGGCAGTGGCACCTCCGCGAGCAGGGGCACCTTCGCGAGCAGCGGCACCTTTGCGAGCGGCGCGGACGGGCCCGGCATCGCCGAGGGGGCGGTCGCGGCGCTGGCCGACGAGACCCTCGACTGGCGGTTCAAGGCCGCCCCACCGGCGAGTTGGGGCCGGACCGTCCGAGACTGGCTCGCCACCGGACCGACCCTGTCCTCCCTCGGCACCCCGCTGCTCACCCTCGACGGAGCCGCGCTCGACCACAACGTCCGTACCATGGCCGACTGGTGCGCCAAGGCCGGCGTCGTGCTCGCCCCGCACGGCAAGACCACCATGGCGCCCGCGCTCTGGCAGGCCCAACTCGCCGCCGGCAGCCACGGGATCACCCTCGCCAACCTGCCCCAGGTGCGGGTCGCCCGCGCCTTCGGCGTCCAGCGGATCCTGCTCGCCAACACCCTGCTCGACCCGGCCGGACTCGCCTGGCTCGCCGCCGAACTGACCGCCGACCCGGGCTTCGGCTTCCTCTGCTGGACCGACTCCACCGAGGGCGTACGGCTGATGGACGAGGCGCTGCGCGCCGGCGGGGCCGAGCGGCCGGTCGAGGTGCTGGTCGAACTCGGCGGCCCGGGCGGGCGGACCGGCGTGCGCGGCGTGGACGCCGCCGTCGAGGTGGCCGCCGCCGTGCTGCGCGCCCCCACCCTGCGGCTGGCCGGCGTCGGCGGGTATGAGGGCGCCCTCGCGCACGACGCCACCGCCGAGGGACTGGCTGCCGTCCGCGGCTACCTGAAAGCGCTCGGCGAGCTGCACGGCCGGCTCGCCGGGGCCTACCCGGACGGCGCGCCACCGGTGGTGTCGGCCGGTGGCAGCGCCTACTTCGACCTGGTGGTCGAGGAGTTGGCCGCCCTGCCGGAGGCACTGGTGGTGCTCCGCTCGGGCGCGTACATCGCCCACGACGACGGGTTCTACCGGGGCATCTCCCCGCTCGCCCGGGGCGGCGGGCCGATCCCGTTCCGCGGTGCGCTGCACGGCTGGGCCCGGGTGGCCTCCCGGCCCGAGCCGCAACTCGCGCTGCTGGACGCGGGCAAGCGCGACCTGCCCTTCGACGAGGGCCTGCCCGAGCCACAACTGGTGCGCGGCGGAGTGGCGTTGACCGGTACGGCGGCCCGGATCACCGCGCTCAACGACCAGCACGCCTTCCTCCGCGACGCGGGCGACCTCGCACCGATCGGCGCGGTGCTGCGGCTCGGCGTCTCCCACCCGTGCACGGCCTTCGACAAGTGGACCGCGATCCCGGTGCTGGACTCCGCGGACGCGGCCGAGCCGAAGGTCACCGGGTTGGTCAGGACGTTCTTCTGATGACGACGGGGGAGAGAGCGACCGTCTCCGCGGGCGTGACGGTCGTCAAGGGTGCGACCGTGTTCAAGGGGGCCACGGTCGTCGACGGGACGGGCGCCGACCGCTACCGGGCGGACGTGCGGATCGCCGACGGAGTGATCACCGAGATCGGTGCGGGCCCCGGTGGAGGCGCCGTGGTGGACGCCGACGGCCTGGTGCTCGCCCCCGGCTTCATCGACATGCACGCCCACTCCGACCTCGCCCTGTTGCTCGAACCCGAGCACCCGGCCAAGGTCACCCAGGGCGTCACCTGCGAGGTGCTCGGCCAGGACGGCCTATCCTACGCCCCGGTGGACGACACCACCCTGCCCGCGCTGCGCCGCCAACTGGCCGGCTGGAACGGCGATCCGGCGGGCTTCGACTGGGACTGGCGCGACGTCGGCGGGTACCTGGACCGGATCGACCGCACCCGGGTCGCCGTCAACGCCTGCTACCTGGTCCCGCACGGCGCGCTGCGGATGCTCGCCATGGGCTGGGACAACCGCCCGCCCACCCCGGCCGAACTCGACCGGATGCGCCAGGTGTTGGCGCAGGGCCTGCTGGACGGGGCGGTCGGCATGTCCAGCGGCCTCAGCTACACCCCCGGGATGTACGCCGACACCGCCGAGCTGGTCGCGCTGTGCACCGTGGTCGCGGCCTACGGCGGCTTCCACGCCCCGCACCAGCGCTCGTACGGGAAGGGCGCTTTGGCGGGCTACGCGGAGATGGTGGAGATCGCCCGGCGGTCCGGCTGCGCGCTGCACCTGACCCACGCCACGATGAACTTCGGCGTCAACCGGGGCCGGGCCGGCGAGTTCCTGGAACTGGTCGACCGGGCGCTCGCGGACGGCGTCGACCTCACCCTGGACAGCTACCCCTACCTGCCCGGTTCCACCACCCTGGCCGCCCTGCTGCCGAGTTGGGCGACCGAGGGCGGCCCCGGCGCCACCCTGGCCCGGCTCGCGGACCCGGCCGCGTGCGAGCGGATCCGGTACGCGATGGAGCGGACCGGCAGCGACGGCTGCCACGGCGTGGTCGCCGACTGGGCGACCGTCCAGATCTCCGGCGTCCGCGCGGCCGACCTCGCGCCGACCGTCGGCCGGACGGTCGCCGACCTGGCCGCCGAGCGGGGGGTCGGGGGGACGGAGGTCTTCCTCGACCTGCTGCGCCGCGACGAGTTGGCCACCACCGTCCTCCAGCACGTCGGGCACGAGGAGAACGTCCGGGCGGTGATGCGCCACCCCGCCCACACCGTGGGCAGCGACGGGCTGCTCGTCGGGGCCCGGCCGCACCCGCGCGCCTGGGGCACCTTCCCGCGCTACCTCGGCCACTACGGAAGGGAGTTGGGCGTGCTTACCCTGGAGCAGGCGATCACCCGGATGACCGGCCGGCCCGCCGCCCGGCTGGGGCTGGACCGGCGCGGCCGGATCGCCCCCGGGTACCACGCCGACCTGGTGCTGCTGGACCCCGAACGGGTCCGGGACACCGCCACCTTCGAGCAACCCCGGCTGCCCGCCGAGGGGATCGAGTACGTGTACGTCAACGGCACCGCCGTCGTCCGGCAGGGTCGCACCACCGGCGCCCGGCCCGGGCGCGCCCTGCGCCGCGCCGATCGAGGAACGGTGGCCCGATGAACGCCACGAACGCTGTGCACAGCACGAACGCACTCTCCGAGCTGCGGAACGACCCGGTGATCGCGGTGGTCCGCGCACCCCGGATCCCGGACGCCGCCGCACTGTGCGCCGCACTCGCCGAGGGCGGCATCAACTTCACCGAATTCACCTACACCACACCGAAGGTGACGGATCATCTGGAACGTGCCTCGGCGGCCGGGTGGCGGGTCGGCGTCGGCACGGTGCTGACCGCCGAGCAGGCCGGGCGGGGGATCGATGCCGGGGCCTCCTTCCTGGTCACCCCCGGCTGCCGGCCCGAGGTCGCCGAGGTCGGACGGGCGCGCGGGGTGCCGGTGGTGCTGGGGGCACTGACCCCCACCGAGGTGGCCCGGGCGGTCGACCTGGGGGCGGCCGCCGTCAAGATCTTCCCGGCCCGGTCGTTCGGCCCCGGCTACTTCAAGGACCTGCGCGGCCCGTACCCCGACGTGCCGTTGGTGGCCTCGGGCGGGGTGAACGCGGGCAACGCGGCCGAGTTCCTGGCCCAGGGGGCGCTCGCGGTCTGCGCGGGGACGGACGTGGTGCCCCCGGCGGTGGTGGAGGCGGGGGGCTGGGCGGAGATCACCAGGCGGGCCCGGGCGTTCACCCGGGCCTGCGCGGCGGGAACGTAGCGGCTCCTGCGGAGCGGGGTTCGCGCCGGGTCGGCCCGCGATCGGAGCGGGGGTCGCGCCGGCCCGGCCCGCCATCGGCCCGGCGGCGGTCCGGCGGCGGTTCGGTGAAGGTGCACGGCGGGCTGTCGGGACGGACGGGATCGGACGAGAATCGATGGCACCCGGATCACCCCGGGCCCCTCGGCCACCGGCCCGGGCGGCCCCCGGACCCGACAGGAGGACCCGCCCCATGACCTCGACCCGCCCCGGCCCCGACTGGTTGGCCGACGCCGTCCTCTACCAGATCTACCCGCAGTCCTTCGCGGACTCCGACGGCGACGGCATCGGCGACTTCGCCGGCATCACCGAGCACCTCGACCACCTCGCCTGGCTGGGCGTGGACACCGTCTGGCTCAACCCCTGCTTCGCCTCGCCGTTCCGCGACGCCGGGTACGACGTCACCGACTACCTCACCCCGGCCCCGCGTTACGGCCGCACCGAGGACCTGGTCGCGCTGGTCGAGGCCGCGCGCGGCAAGGGCATCCGGATCCTGCTGGACCTGGTCGCCGGGCACACCTCCGACCGCCACCCCTGGTTCCTGGCCTCCGCCGAGGACCCGGCCGACCAGCGCTACATCTGGTCCGACCGGCCGGTGGACGGCTTCGTCGCCTCGCCCGGGAGCCGGCCGGGCTGGTACCGGCCGAACTTCTTCGACTGTCAGCCGGCCCTCAACTTCGGTTACGCGCGCTCGAGTTCGTCGGAGCCGTGGCGGCAGCCGGTGGACGCCGAGGGCCCGCGCGCCAACCGGGCGGCCCTGCGCGACATCATGGCGCACTGGCTGGGCCTCGGCGTGGCCGGCTTCCGGGTGGACATGGCGTACTCGCTGGTCAAGGACGACCCGGGCCGGGTGGAGACCGCCAAGCTCTGGACCGAGCTGCGCGACTGGCTGGACCGCACCCACCCCGAGGCCGCGCTGTTCGCCGAGTGGGGCGAACCGGCCGCCGCCATCGCGGCCGGGTTCCACGCCGACTTCTTCCTGCACTTCGGCGGGGACGACCACGGCCTCCCGCTGCGCTCGCTGTGGAACAACGGCGGTGGGACGGTCGAGGAGTTCTGGCAGCAGGGCCCGTGCTACTTCGAGGCCGAGGGGCGCGGCACCCCGCGGACCTTCCTGGACGCCTGGCGCTCCGCCGCCGAACTCACCGAGGGCAACGGGCACATCGTGCTGCCCACCGCCAACCACGACTTCTCCCGGCTGGCCACCGCCCCGCGCTCCGGGGAGCAACTCGCCCCCGCCTTCGCCTTCCTGCTCACCTGGCCGACCCTGCCCGCCGTGTACTACGGCGACGAGATCGGCATGCGCTACCTGCCCGGACTGCCGGACATCGAGGGCAGCGCGCTCGGCCCGCGCTTCAACCGGGCGGGGTCGCGGACCCCGATGCAGTGGACGCCGGGCCCCTCGGCCGGGTTCTCGACGGCCGCGCCCGAGCGGTGCTACCTGCCGCCGGACCCGGACCCGCACCGCCCGGACGTGCTCTCCCAGCGCGCCGATCCGACCTCGCTGCTGCACACCGTCCGGCGCCTGATCGCGCTGCGCCGCGCCCACCCGGGGCTGGGCGCCTCCGGCGGGGTGGAGGTGCGGCAGGCCGGGTACCCGCTGGTGTACGTGCGGTCCGGGCGATACCTGGTGGCGGTGAACCCGCGCCGGGAACCGGGGACGGTCCGGGTGGCGGACCTCCCGGGCGGGGGTGCGGTGCGGCCGCTGGAGGTGCAGGGGGTGCGGGTCGTGGACGGCGAGCTGCGGGCCGAGGGGTTCTCGTACGGGGTGTTCGAGCTGGGTGAGCCGGGTCTGGTCGGGCCTGAGTAGGGCCTGAGCCAGGCCTGAGCCGGGCCTGGGTCGGGCCGCCGGGGCGTTCTTCGGCGGCCCGGCTTCCGGGCAGCTTTCGATCCGCGTCTGATAGTTGTAAGCTACATCCATAGATGGTTGCATTTGCCACCGGTATTGGTTGTATTTGCCATCGTCATCGAAGAGATCGCCGGAGGACGGTACGAACGCCATGAGCACACCCCAGACCCCCACCGCAGCGCCCACCCCGGGCCACTCGCTCAAGCACCTCGCCGTCCACCTGCTCACCCCACTGCTGATGTGCCTCGGCATGGCCCTCGCCTACCAGGGAGCCTTCCACCAGCCCGAGCCCCACCACCTCAAGGTCGCCGTGGTCGGCTCCGGCCCCCAGGCCAAGGGGCTGGCGCAGACCATCCAGGGCAAGGCCGGTGCCGCGCTGGACGTCCGGACCGTCGCCGACCGCCCCGCCGCCGAGCAGCTGCTGCGCGACCGCGACCTGGTCGGCGCCTTCGTCCCGGACGCCAGGACCCCCGAGCTGATCGTGGCCAAGGGCAACTCCGACACCTCGGTGGTGGCCGCCACGGCGGTGTTCACCAACGTCACGGACAAGCAGGGCGTCCCGCTGCACGTCACCGACCTGACCACCCCCGCCGAGGGCGACCCGACCGGTCAGGGCCTGTTCTTCCTGCTGGTCGCGCTGAGCATCGGCTCCTACGCCAGCGTCGCGGTGATCGGCGCGGCCGGCGCCGGGCTGCCGATGCGGATCCGGGCCCTGGTGGGCGTGGTCGTCTCGCTGGTGGTCAGCGTGATCGGGATCGCCACCGCCGGGCCGCTCTTCCACGTGGTCGATCACGACTACGCCGCCGTCTGGGCGCTCGGCTGGCTCTACTCCGCGGGCATCGTGCTGATCGGCATCGGCCTGCACAGCTTCCTGAAGAAGTGGACCACGCTGACCCTGATGGTGCTGTTCGTGATGCTCAACTTCACCTCCTCCGGCGGCATCTACCGGCCCGAACTGCAGAACGGGTTCTTCGGGGCCCTGCACGGCTTCTGGACCGGGGCCGGCTACCTGGAGGGCGCGCGCGACATCCTGTACTTCGACGGCGGTGCCGGCCTCGGCGGGCACGTGCTGACCCTGGTGGTCTGGCTGCTGCTGGGCGGGGTGGCCCTGGTCGCCGCGACGGCGTACGAGGGCCGGGGGCGCCGCGCGGTGGCGGCGCGGACCGAGGCCGAGGCGGAGGCCGAGGAGGAGATGGAGGAGGCGGTCGCGGTCTGAGGACCGTACGCCCGAAGGGACTTCACCCGGTGCGAGGGCATCGGAACCGGGTGGGGAACAAGCGGCCCGTACCCGGCTCTGGACAAGCCGGGTGCGGGCCTCAGGCGGTGCCGGGCGGCTCCCGGCGGGCCGGCGGCCGGGTGAAGCAGCAGTCCCCGCAGAGCCCGGCGCCCGGGCCGATCCGGTAGTAGAGGCAGCAGCTCGTCCGGCGGAACGCGGCCCCGCGCGGGCCGGTGCGCAGCGTGCCGGAGCCCGCCAGTGGCGGACGGTCCAGCAGCTGGGTGACCAACTCCCGTGCCGGGAGTGACTCTCGGGCGCTCAGTACCCGGAGCGTCCCGGCCAGCGCGGAGGCCGCGTTGCCGCGCAGCAGGCGTGCCGAGAGCGGCACGGCGGCCCGCACTGCTGCGGCCAGTGGCTCCAACTGCCCGATCAGGACGGAGCGGTGGAGCTGATCGACGAGTTCCCCGGGCTCCGGGCGGACCGGTTCCGACGGCGTCCAGAGGTCGATCGGTCCCTGGTCCGGGATCCGCACCCAGGCGCGCTCCAGGGTCGGGACCGTCCCCAGCAGGACGGCCGAGCCGATGCCCACCGACCAGAAGCGGGCGGCCAGGCCGAGGTGCAGGATCGAGGCGGCGACCCGGAGTTCGGCCGTGCCCAGGCGCTGGGCCACCACCTGGATCCGGGCGGCGAGCGGCGCGTCCGGGCCGGTGCCGTACAGCTCCGGCAGCGGGCGGAAGCCGGGTGGCGGGGGGCCGGCGGGGGCGGTGTCGAGGGCGAAGTACGGTCCGAGGGCGGCGAGTCGGGCGTAGTCGGGCTGCTGTCGTCCGGCCTGCGGCTGTTCGGCCGACGGCTGTTCGGCCCGCGGCTGTTGCGCCTGCGGCTGTTCGGACGCGGGGTTCAACGGCCCTCCCCGGTAAGGTCGTTGAACCCCGCGCCGGCTTCGGTCGGCCCGGGCGGGATCGGGCGGTCGGGGTGCATCTGGTCCTCCAGGGGGCCGAGGTTCGGGCGGCTGGTGACGCCCCGCCCCGGTCGGAGGCCGGAGGTCGGCGCCGGAGGCCCCGGTCGGGCGGTGGTCAGCCGGGCACGGCGGCCGCTGCGCCCGTCGTGCGGATGAACGCTACCGCGCCCTGGCGTTCGGAGATCCACGATGCTCGGCCCTCCGGTGCGGGGGTTGGTCCGACGGCATCCAGTCTGGCCCGGCCGGGCCGCCCGGACCTCCCGCTGCGGAGGGGAGTCGCCTCCTACGCGGGGAGGAGCGGGCCTCCCCCGGGAGAGCTGCCCGTAGGCTCGGCGGTGTGCGCACCGACCGTCAGTCCCGCCCCGCCCGGCGCCGCCATCGGCCCGCCGTCGCGGCCGCCCTGCTGCTGCTCGCGCCCGTCCTGCTCGCTCACCCGGGGGACCGTGCGGCGGCCCTGCTGCTCGCCCTGACGGCCGCGCTCGCCGCCGTGGTGGCGCTGCTGCCCTGGCCGCTCGGCAGGGTCACGCTCGCCGCCGCGGCGGCCGGCGCGGCCGGGGTCTCGCTGCTGGTGGACCTGGGCTACCCGGGGCCGTACCGGCTGCCCGTGTTCTGGCTGCCCCTCGAATGGCTCGCGCTGCTGGGCGTGTTGTACCGGGCCGTCCGCCGGCTGCCCGAGCGCTGGGCCGGGCCGGTCGGCGGGCTGGTCGGTCTCGCGGCCGTGGTGCTCCCGTTGCGCTCCGTGCTCCGGATGCCGCAGGGCGGCGCGGCCGGGCCGGTGAGCGGCGTGCTGTTCTCGCTGCTGCCGGTGCTCGGGGTGGCCGGGGCGGGCCTCTACCTGCGGGTGCTGGAGGTCCGCCGGGAGCGCGCCCTCGAGCGGGCGCGGCGCGAGCAGCGGCTGGACGTCGCCCGGGGGCTGCACGACTTCGTCGCCCACGAGATCACCGGCATCGTGCTGGAGGCCCAGGCCGGCCAACTCCCGGGCCAGGAGCCGGCGGAGACGGCCGTCCTGTTGCGCCGCCTGGAGGAGGCGGGGCTGCGGGCGCTCGACTCGATGGACGAGATGGTCGGTGCGCTGCGCGAAGGCCGGGCGACGGCCGGAA
This sequence comes from Kitasatospora sp. NPDC028055, assembly GCF_040637885.1. NCBI lineage: Bacteria > Bacillati > Actinomycetota > Actinomycetes > Kitasatosporales > Streptomycetaceae > Kitasatospora > Kitasatospora sp. NPDC028055. Next base: position 51,268 of record NZ_JBEZXE010000048.1, read on the forward strand.
CCACCCGCCGGGTCGGGCTGGCCGACCTGCCGGAGCTGGTGGAGCGCTTCGGTACGACGGGTGGCCCGCGCGCCACCGTGGAGCTCGCCCCGGAGGCCGTCGGACTGCTCGCCGCCGAGGCCGAGGCCACCGCGTACGCCGTGGTCCTGGAGGCCCTGACCAACGTCCGCCGACACGCCCCGCAGGCCACCGCGGTGACGGTCCGGGTGGCCGCCGAGCCGGACGGCCGGGCGGTACGGGTGACCGTCGGCGACACCGGCGGGCCGGCCGCCCGACGGCCCCGGCTGCGCCGCCGCCCCGGCGCGGGCGGTACCGGGCTGGTCGGCCTGGCGGCCCGCGCCGCCGCCCACGGCGGCACCCTGACCTCCGGCCCGTTCGGCCCGTCGGGCTGGCAGGTGTGCTGCACCCTGCCGGGGCGGTAGCGAGGGGCGCCCTCGGGCTTTCCGGGGGACGGTCGGGGCGCTATGTTGAACACGTTCAAATCGTTCTCGGGACCGTTCTCGAGACCGTTCTCAGGGTCGTTCTCAGGGGGTAGGGATGAGCAAGTTACTGCCGGCGCAGCCCGGTTTCGCGGTCGGGGCCGCGTTCGCCGACCGGTCGGGGGAGCCGCGTACCGGCCCCGTCCGCGGCCGGGTCAGACCGAGCGGGCGGATCCTCGTCGCCCTGGCCGGTGTCGCCTGGGTGCCGTATGCCGTCGCGGGCCTGTCGTCGAGGCCCGACAGTGCGTGGTTCTGGGGCCTGTACGTCGGATTCCTCACGATGACCGTGCTGCCCCTGGCCGTACCGCGCGAGCCGAGCTTCCGGCGTGCCTGCCTCGCCGTCGGCTGGTTCCAGTTCGGCATCGAGGCCGTCTGCTCGGTGCCGTACGTGCTGCTCCCGCTGCCGGTGTTCGTCTTCGCCTTCCCGTCCGGCGTCATGCTGCTGCTCGCCGGCCGGCGCGACCGCGGCTCGGTGGGGACGGTCTTCGCCGCCCTGCTCGTGGCGGGCCCCATCGCGCTCCTCGCGCGCGGCGGGTGGACGCAGATCTAGGGCCCGGGCTCCCGCCGGCGGGGGCGGCCGCGACGCCGGAGAGGGAGACGGCTCCGCCGAGGCTCAGGCCGGTCGCCCCAGCCAGGAGCCCGCGCCGGGTGACGGAGGGGGTGACGGGCGGACGTCCGCTGGAAGCGCTCATGGCGGTCGGCTTCACCGGGCGGAGGTGAACCGCGCCGGACCGGCGGCGTGAGTTTTCCCGCGCGCAGGTCGGTGCGGGAGACTGCCCGGTGTGACGAGTGCGAACGGTGAGTACCCGCGGGTGATCCGGGTGTTGGTCGCGGACGACCAGGAGGCCGTCCGGCGGAGTGTGCGGCGGATCCTCGACGCCCAGCCGGACATCGAGGTGGTGGGCGAGGCCGTCGACGGGGTCGCCGCGCTGGAGCTGGCGGCCGAACTGCGGCCGGACGTCGCGCTGGTGGACATCCGGATGCCGCGGCTGGACGGGCTGGAGGTGACCAGGCGGCTGTCCGGCTCGGTGCGGGTGGTGGTGCTGACCACCTTCGACCTGGACGAGTACGTCTACCCGGCGCTGCGGCACGGCGCCTCCGGTTTCCTGTTGAAGCGCTCCGGCCCGGCCCTGCTGGCCGAGGCGGTGCGGGCGGCGGCGGACGGGGAGAGCCTGATCAGCCCGTCGGTCACGGTGCGGCTGCTCCAGCACGTGACGGCGCCGCGGCGGCCCGCGCGCCCGGCCGGGGCGGGGGTGGCGGTGCCGTTGACCGAGCGGGAGGTGGAGATCGCCGGTCACGTCGCGGCGGGCCGCACCAACGCCGACATCGCGGCCCAACTGTTCATCTCCGCGGGCACGGTGAAGACCCACGTGGCCAGCATCCAGCGCAAGCTGGGCGTGTCGAACCGGGTCGGGATCGCGGTGCACGCCTGGGAGGCGGGGTACCCGGTGCCGCGGTAGCGGACGGCAGGACGCGTCCACGGAGCGAGGGGAAGCTCCGTGGACGCGGGGAACCTGCGAGGTGGGGGTGGCCTCCGGACGTCACGTCCTCCGGCCGGTAGTTCGATCGTCGACCGAGGTAGTACCAGCGGCAGACCCTGATCCGTCTCGACCTGTCGCCACTGCCTCCTGCGGTCGAACTTCCTTCAGCTACCTCGCAGGTCCACCTCCATCATGCGCCTCCTACGAGCCGTGCACCAGGGGTGAACGGCCCGAAATCGGGCGGATTTCGCAAGTCGGGGCAGGGAGCGCCTCAGGGCTTAGGCCACCCGTCCACGAAGCTCAGCGTCCGGTGGTACGGCCCGTCCGGTCCGGTGCTGCGGTAGTCCTCGGTGCTGCTGCCGGTCCGGACGGTGCGGTCGCCGTCGTGGCGGGTCGCGGTGGGTCGCAGGGTGTGGTCCACGGTGCTGCGCCCGGTGACGTGGCCGCCGGTCGCGGTGGTGGCCTCGCGGTGGTAGCCGAGGTCCATCGCGGTGTTCTGGTCGGTGTTCCCGGCCGCGTCGTGGGTCACCTTGTAGGTGACGTCCAGCGGTTCGCCCTCGTGCACGGTGGTGGTGCGGTGCGGTCCGCCGCCCCAGGTGGCGGTGGTGCGGGTGAGGTCGGTGCCGTTGTGCAGCGTCACGTCGTTGCCGCTGTCGTGCAGTTGCTGGGCGGAGCTGAACGTGAGGTCGTCGCGGACCTCGGTGGTGATCCGGCCGTGCGAGGTCTGCACCCAGCCGCGGGCCAGGTCGTGCCGGGCGGCGGTGACGGTCCAGTCGCCGCTGCCGCCGCCGTGGTCGGCGAGCTGGGTGGTGACGGCGGCCTCGGGGGCGACCCGGTGGTCGGTGAGCTGCCCGGAGGTACGGGTGGCGCCGTGGTCGACCTCGGCGAACAGGTTGACCTGGCCGGTCCAGACGTCGTTGCTCTGCGCCTCGGCGGCGTTCACCGCGATGCCGACGCGGTGCGGCCGCCCGTCGAGCAGCAGGCCGACGTACGGGGTGAGGTCGAGCCGGTAGGCGGGCAGGTCGAAGGCGAAGACGCCGGGGACCGGCCGCCACAGCAGCGGGTCCCAGCCGCCGGTGTAGATCACCGGGTACGGCCAGACGGCGCCGGCCACCCGGCCGTCCACGGTCAGCCTCAGTTCGCGGAACGGGCCCTTGCCGCAGGCGCCGATCGACGGGTTCGCGGCGACGAAGGCGTCCGGCGCGGAGGCGTAGGCGAACTCCTCGCAGGCGCCGCCGCCCCGCGCGTACACCTCGGCGGTGAGCCCTTGCAGGTTCTGCGGGAAGGTGAGGTCCCCGGCAGTGCCCGGGGCGGCCTGGGTGAGCGAGAACGGGCCGGTGGTGAGGACCTGGTCGGCGCCGTGGGCGGCGGGCCAGCGGTCGTTCGCGGTGTAGAAGGTCAGGCTCGCCGAGACCTGGTAGACGCCGGTGTAGGTGGCGTCGGTGACGTTGGCGAGGTCGAGCGAGAACGGCTGCGGTCCGGCCGCGAACAGCGGGGCGTAGCGGGTGAGGTCGCGTTCGACGTTCCACTGGATGCCGTCGTGGGACGGCTCCGGGGTGGAGGACAGCAGGACCTCGACGCCGCCGACGCGGACGCTGAAGATCCGGTCGAACTGCCGCCCGGCGACCTGCCCGTGGAGGTCCAGGACCACGGCGGACCAGGGGCCGGCGCAGTCGGCGGGCGGGGTGAGGGTGGTGGTGTACGGGGTGTCGGGCGGGTTGCCGTAGCCGTTGCGGAACTCCCGGTCGTGCATCACCTCGACGGTGCAGGAGCGGGTGTCGGGGCGGGTGAGCGGCTTGGTGGCGGTGACCGGGTCGTGGTAGTCGCTGCCGAAGTCGGCGTGGGCCGGGGCGGCGGCGGTCAGGGTGCCAGCGAGGGTGAGGGCGGTGGCGCCGAGCAGTCCGGCGAGGCGGCGCAGCAGGGGGCGCGGGGAGCGCCGGGGGAGCAGGGCCAAGGTGGGTCCCCGGGGTCGGGCGGCCCGTCGGCGCGCGACGGGCCGGGTGGGTGTCCCGGGCATCCTTCCGGCGGTGGCATGTGACCGTCAAGAGTTGCTTTCGGGCCCTCCGGCGGGGGCGTCGGCCGGGTCCGGCGGGGGCGGGGGCGGCGGTCGGGCCTACCACTCCTCCAGGGCCGCGGCCTCCTGGCGGATCAGGTTGCGCAGCGTCGCCAGCGGGGGTCGGCGGTCGTCCGTGCGCCACTGCATCTCCAACGGCAGGGTGGCCCGGCCGTCCAGCCGTACGGTGGCCACGTCCTCGGTGAGGTGGCCGGTCATCGAGCCGGGCACCAGCGAGAAGGCGCGGTTGCGGGCGAGCAGGTAGAGCCGGGAGCCGACGATCCGCGGCGGGCTGACCAGCACCGGCGGGTCGACGCCGTGCTCCGCGCACAGGCCCAGCACGTGGTCGTAGTACCGGGGGTGCTGCTCGCGCGGCCACAACAGCAGGGGCAGGTCGCGCAGTTCGGCCAGCCGCAGGGCCGTCCGGCCGGCCAGCGGGTGGTCCCGGCCGAGGGCGACCCGGACCGGCTCGTCGGCGATCCGCTCCAGCCGGTAGCCGGGGACGTCCTCCAGGAAGCGGCCGAGGCCGATGTCGGCGAGCTCCCCGGCCAGGGTGGCGGAGACCTGGCCGGTGTCGACGGCGAGTTCGGCGGTGTCGAGCGCGGGCAGCTCCTGTTCGGCCCGGCTGACCACGGCGGGCAGCAGCCGGTTCACCACGCTCGGGGAGGCGACGATCCGGGCCGTCCCCAGCCGGGACTCCTCGTGCAGCCGGACCCGCGCCAGCATCGCCCCGGCCTGCTCCAGCAGCCTCGCGCTCTCGGCCGCCATCACCTCGCCCGCCTCGGTCAGCGCGACCGAGCGGCGGCTGCGGTCGAACAGCTCGACACCGACCGTCCGCTCCAGCCGGGCGACCTCCTGGCTGACCGTCGGCTGCGAGATGTGCAGCCGCTCGGCGGCCCGGCCGAAGTGCAGCGTCTCGGCGACCGTCAGGAAGACCTCAAGCTGTCGCAAGGTGAAGCCCATGCGGGTCATCCTAGTGCGAACCAATAGTTGAGCGGCTATCGGAAACCCCAGGACTCATTCTGGTTTCCGATCCGAACCGTCCATACGCTGAGCGTCACGTTGCCCCACCGCAGTGGCATCTCACAGGAAGCTCCCGCCATGACCGGACAGCCCGCCAGCACCCCCGCCATCCAGATCTCCGAGGAGGTCGCCCAGGCCGTCGCCGACGGGCGGCCCGTGGTCGCCCTGGAGTCGACGATCTTCACCCACGGACTGCCGCGCCCCCGCAACCTGGCGGTCGCGCTGGAGGCCGAGCAGCAGCTGCGTGCGGCGGGCGTCGTCCCGGCCACCATCGGCGTGCACGCGGGCGTCCCCACCGTCGGCCTGAGCACCGAACAGATCACCGAACTCGCCGCCACCGACGGCCTGGACAAGGTCAGCCTGCGCGACCTGCCGGTGGTCGCCGCGCTCGGCCGGCACGGCGGCACCACCGTCGCCGCCACCGCCTTCCTCGCCCACCGCGCGGGCGTACGGGTCTTCTCCACCGGCGGCCTCGGCGGCGTCCACTTCGGCGCCGCCGAGAGCTTCGACGAGTCCGCCGACCTGACCACCCTGGCCGCCACCCCGGTCACCGTGATCAGCGCCGGGGTGAAGTCCATCCTCGACATCCGGGCCACCCTGGAGCGCTTCGAGACCCTCAACATCCCGGTCATCGGCTACCGCACCACCAAGTACCCCGGCTTCTACGTCACCGACTCCGGCCACGAGACCAACTTCGCCGTGCAGTCCGCGGCGGAGGCGGCCGCGGTGATCGACGCGCGCGACCGGCTCGACCTGCCGCAGGCCGTGCTGATCGCCAACCCGGTCGACCCGGCCAAGCAGCTGCCGCCGGAGGAGCTGGACGGCATCCTGGCCCGCGCCTGGGCCGAGGCCGAGCGCCGGGGCATCACCGGCAACGCCTCCACCCCGTTCCTGCTCGACCACATCCAGCGCGACACCGGCGGGCGCAGCCTGGAGGTCAACGTCGAGGTCTACCGCGGCAACGTCCGCCTCGGCGGCGAGATCGCCACGGCCCTGGCGGCCCTGGTCGGCACGGCCGGCGGGGCCGGCGGGAGTGACCGGACCGACGGGTCCGCCGCCGCGACCGCCGGGGCCTGACCCGTGCTGGGGGTGCTCGGCGACCTCGTCGAGGACATCGTGGTCTGGGTCGACGGGCCGCTGCGCCACGGCACCGACTCCGGTGCCCAGGTCTTCCGGCGGCGCGGCGGCAGCGCGGCCAACGTCGCCTGCTTCGCCGCCGGACAGTACCCGGCCCGGTTCCTCGGCTGCGTCGGCGCGGACGCCGTCGGGGACGCCGTGGTGGCCGAACTCGGCAGCCACGGCGTGGACGTCCGGGTGCAGCGGCACGGTAGGACCGGCAGCATCGTGGTGCTGATCGACCGGGACGGCGAACGGACCATGCTGCCCGACCGCGGCGCCGCCAAGCTGCTGGAACGCGTCCCGGACGACTGGCTGAGCGGACTGACCCACCTGCACGTGCCCGCCTACTCCTTCGACGGCGAGCCGGTCGGCCGGACGGCGGTCGACGCGCTCGACCGGGTCCGGCAGGCGGGCGGCACCACCTCGGTGGACGCCTCCTCCACCGGGATGCTGGAGCAGTACGGGAGGGAGCGCTTCCTCGCCCTGCTGGCCGAGTTGGCGCCCACCTTCGTGTTCGCCAACCGCTCCGAGTCCGCCTACCTCGGGCTGCTGGTGGACGGCCTGCCCGGGCCGCAGCGGGCCCGGCTGGCGGCCTCGACGGTGGTCACCAAGGCGGGCGCCGGGCCGACCACCGTGGACGTGCCGGGGGACGGGCTGTTCACCGTGCCGGTGCCGCCGGTCGCCGAGGTGCGGGACCTCACCGGGGCCGGGGACGCCTTCGCGGCGGGCTTCCTGGCCGGGTTCCTGGACACCGGGGACCTGCACCTGGCGGCGGGGCTCGGGCACCGCAGCGCGGCCCGGGTGCTGGCCTCACCGGGGGCTTCGCTCGGGGGGTGTTAGGGCGGCACTACTTCCGTAGTGCGTCCTTGCGGAGGAACTGCTTCAAGCGTTGCCACGTCCAGGCGTTGACCACGTCGTCGACGGTGAGCCACCCGCGCTGCGCCGTGCCGATGCCGAAGCGCGGGTAGCCGAGGTGGCCGGTGGCGTGGGCGTCGCTGTCGATCGCGAAGCGGACACCGTGCCGCTTGGCCCGCAGCACGTCCTCGTCCCGCAGGTCGAGGCGCTGCGGGGAGCTGTTGATCTCGATCGCGGTGCCGGTGCGGGCGGCGGCCGCGAACACCGCGTCCAGGTCGACGTCGATCGGCCCGCGCCGGCCGATCCGTCGGGTGGTGAGGTGGCCGATGACGTGGACGTACGGGTTCTCGCAGGCCCGGATCAGCCGGCGGGTCTGGGCAGCGCGGTCCAGGGTGAAGTGCGAGTGGACGGAGGCCACGCAGACGTCGAAGCCGGCCAGGAACTCGGGCGGCCAGTCCACCCCGCCGTCCGGGCCGATGTTCAGCTCGGTGCCGTGCAGCAGGCGCAACTTCCTGTGACGGTCGGCGAGTCGGCGCAGCTCCTCGCGCTGGGCCAGCATCTTCTCGTCGGTCATCCGCTGCATCACCAGGTCCGGGGCGTGGTCGGTGACGGCGTAGTACGAGTAGCCGCGGGCCGCCGCCGTGTCGATCATCTCGGTGAGGGTGGCCAGGCCGTCGGTCAGGTCGGTGTGGGTGTGCAGGTCGCCGCGCAGGTCCGACTCCTGGATCAGCTCCGGGAGTTCACCGTTCAGCGCGGCCTCGATCTCGCCCCGGTCCTCGCGCAGCGGCGGCGGGATCCAGGGCAGTCCGAGCGCCGCGTACACCTCCTCCTCGGTCGCGGACACGACCTTGGTGCCCTCCTGCTGTTGCTTCTGCTGCTGCTTCTTCGAGGTTTTTCCGGTGTCGCCGGCCACCTCGAACAGTCCGTACTCGGAGAGCTTGAGGCCGGCCCGCACCGCCCTGGTGCGCAACTTGATGTTGTGCGCCTTCGACCCGGTGAAGTAGACCAGGGCGGCGCCCCAGTCCTCCTCGGGCACGACCCGCAGGTCCACCTGGATCCCCCCGGTGGTGCGGACCGAGGTCTTGGTCGGCCCGCTGCCGATCACCTCGGCCACGTACGGGAGTTCGGTGAGCGCGGCCATCAGCGGGGCCGAGTCGGCGGCGGTGGCCAGCACGTCGATGTCGCCCACCGTCTCGCGCATCCGGCGCAGCGAGCCCGCGTACGCGCAGCGGGTGCAGCCGGGTACGGCGGACAGCGCCTCGACCAGCTGCTCGGCCAGCTCGGTGGCGGCGTCGAGCAGGGTCCGGCCGCCGGACTGCCGCATCAGCTCGATGCCGTGCAGGATCTTCTCGCCGCTGCGCTCGCCGAAGCCCGCCACACCGGACAGCCTGTCGGCGCGGATCGCGTCGGCGAGTTCGTCCACCGAGCCGATCCCGAGGTCCCGGTACAGGGAGAGGGCGCGCTTGGGGCCGACGCTGGGGACGGCCATCATCTCCCGTACGCCGGAAGGGATCTCGGCGCGCAGGGCCTCCAGCGCGGCGATCTTCCCGCCGGCGAGGTACTCGGCGATCTTCTCGGCGGTGGACTTGCCGACGCCGGGGATCTGCTGGAGTCCCTTGACGTCCAGACCGGCCAGGTCCTCGGGGTGGCCGCCGACGGCCCGGGCGGCCTTCTCGTAGGCGCGGGCCCGGAAGGCGTCCCCGCCGGTGATGTTGATCAGGTCGGCGTACTCCTGGAGCAGCTCCCTGACCTGGTCGTTGAGCCGGGGCATGGGGCAAGTCTAGGTTCGGGGAGCGGTGTTCGCTGGGCGGTGGGTTCTTCGCTGGGCGGTGGGTTCTTCGCTGGGCGGTGGGTGGCCGGGGGCGGTGGGCGGAGGGGGTGGCTAGTCGTAGGCGACCGCGAGCAGCAGGACGACGGTCATGCCGCCACCGGGGGTCGGCTCCACCGCGAGTCGGCCGCCGGCCGCCAGCACCAGGCTGTGCAGCGCCGGTCCCACCGGTCCGGTGCTCCGCACGCCCGCCAGCAGCCACTCGTGGGCCTCGGGCGGCTCGTACGAACCGCGGTCGGAGATTCGTATCTCCACTCGCTCCCGGCCGTGTCCGGTCGTGCGGTGCCCGGTCACGCCGCGCCCGGCCGCGGCGCGGGGTGCTGACGGGCCGGAGCGCCTGACGTCCGCGCGGACCAGCACCCGGCCGCCCAGCGGGCTGCGCCGGATCGCGTGGTCCAGCAGCCCGGCGATCGCGGCCTCCATCCTGCGGGCGTCCCCGGCCACCACCGGCAGGCCCGGCGCCAGCCGCACCGTGACGGCCGCTGCCCGGCCGCCGCCGCGCACCACTCGGCGCACCACCTCGGAGACCTGTACGTGCCGCGCCTGGGGATCGCACCCGGCCTGGCGGCCGGTCCAGCTCAGCCGGTCCAGTTCCGTGCGGGACAGCGGCCGGGGGGCGGCCATCGAGAACGGCGGGTACGGGCCGAGACCCTCCGCAGTGCCCCTGCTGCCCCCGCTGTCCTTGCGTCCGACGCCGCCCGCGCCGCTGAGCGCGCCGAGCGCCCGGGCCCCCGACGCGACGTAGCCCCAGACCTTCCCGCGTGCCATTGCTCTGCCCCTCGTGCCTGACCGGCGGCCGTCATCGGTTCCGCGGCCGACCGGGGCGGGCCGCGTTGCTGGCCCTCCTGCCAGCCTGCGCCTAGTCCGCGCGGGTGACAATCCGGCTTCGGGGCGCGAAGTGGGGGGCGTTCCCCGTCGTATGGGGGGTGGTGGGGGCGCCGAGTGGCGGGGGGGCCGCTGCGCGGGGCGTTGGTTGGGGGGTGGGGGTTCGGGAGGGTGGGTTGGTCCGGGGGCGGTTCCGGGGGTGGGCGCTC
>NZ_JBEZXE010000049.1:0-60965 GCF_040637885.1 Kitasatospora sp. NPDC028055
GCTCGGCTGGGAGACCCCAGCCGAGCGCCTGCATAAACTCATCGCGGCCTGAGCAAACCGACCACGTGTTGCAACGACCCCTAGAAACCGCCGCCCCCGCTAGGGTGCCGAGGTGGATCTGGATCTGGCACAGGTAAGAGCCTTCACCGCAACCGCCGAAGAACTCCACTTCGGCCGCGCCGCCGCCCGCCTGGGCATCACCCAGCAGGGCCTGTCGAAGCGAGTGGCCCGCCTGGAGGCCGCCCTCGGCGTGCGCCTGCTGGAGCGGGACGCCCGTGGCGCGGCCCTGACCGCCGCCGGTTCACGGTTCCTGGAGCCGGCCCGGCGGCTGCTGTCGCAGGGCGAGCGCGCGGTGGCGACGGTGCGCGGCGCCGGGGCCGGACGGCCACTGCGGATAGACGTGTGGGGCCACCTCTACGCGCCGATGCGCACGCTCGCCCAGGCGGTGGACGCGGCGCCGGGGCTGGAGGTGGAGCCGGTGCCGGGCCGGGACCTGCCCTCGGTGGCGGCGGCGTTGCTGCGCGGCGAGTCGGATGCCGGGTTCGGCCGGGTGCACGCCCTGCCGGACGGCGCCGACGCCGGGTTGACGCACCGCCTGGTCCGACTCGAGCCGGTGGACGCGCTGTTGAGCGTCGACCATCCGCTGGCGGGCCGCGACACCCTGGCCCCGACGGACCTGCGCGGCAGCGTGCTGCGCTACCCGGCCGCCGTGGACCGCCTGGACTTCCTGACCCGCTTCGCCACCCGGTTCGGCATCGACGGCCGGGTCGGTTCGACCAACCTCGGCCTGGAGCACTTCCTGGACCAGGTCGGCGCCGATCCGACCTGCTTCTCGCTGGTGCCGGCCGACGGCCCGCTGCCCGACCGCCCGGGCGTGCGGACCGTTCCGCTGGCCGACCCGACCCCGCTGTACGCCTGGTCGCTGCTCTGGCGCTCCGACCGCGAGGCCGACCGCGACCCCGACCGGGACGGCCAACTGGACTTCCTACTACGGGCGTTCACCGCGGAGGCGGCCCGCAGCCGGTGGCTGGAGTACGACCCGGCCCGGGACTGGCTCCCGGACGCCGACGAGGCCGCGCTCCAGCCATGAGTGCTCCGGTCCGGTGCCAGGGTGCCGGGGCGCCGGGGCACCGGGGTGCCGGGGCGCCGGTTCACCACCAGGTGGTCTGGGTCCGCAGCACCGACCCGTCCGCAGCGTAGGAGACGACGGTGTTGTCGGCGGAGCCCGGTCTGCGGACGACGGCGTACCAGCGGACCGTGGAGTCCCCGACCGCGACCGGCACCGCCTCGACCGAGCCGCCGGTCTTCCAGCCGACCACGACCCTGGCGACCTCGGGCCGGACCGGGACGACCACCATGTCCGGGCTGCCGGCCGTCCCGACCACGCGGTTGAGCATCACGCCGCCGATGACGGCGTCGGTGCCGGTCGGTTCCACCCCGCCCGGGGCGGGGACCGGATCCACGTAGTCGCCCGGCTGCCGCTTGCCGTCCACGACCAGGTAGACGTCGGCCCGGTCCGTGGCCGGGTCCCAGGCCGGGCCGACGTCCTGCCGGGGGGGCGGCGGGAGGCGCGGGTCGGCGGCGAGCCGCTCCTCCCCGATCAGCCGGCTCTGCCGGAGGCTGTCCTCCGCGGTGGGGGCGGCCGGCCACAGGGCGACCCAGGCCTCCAGGGCGTGGCCCTTCGCCGTACCCTCGCCGACCTTGACCCGGACCGGCGTGAACGGGTCCCGGACGGCCCGGGACGGAACGGCCGAGGCCACCGGAGAGACCGAAGCCGTCGGGGTGACCGTCGGGGTGACCACCGACGACCCCGCACCCGACACCCCCGAAGCCCCCGGACCGACCGCCCCCGGAGCCCCCGGAGCACCCGCCCCCGCAGCCCCCGGGGAAACCGCCGCCGGCGGTACCGCCGCCACCGAGGCGCCGCCGGCACCCCGCCCGTACCCGCCGAACACCGTGCCCGGACCGCCGAGCAGCGTCCCCGCCCCGCCGACCGCCACGACCAGCCCGGCGACCGCCGCCCCGGTCAGCAGCCGGCGCCGCCGCAGCCGCCGCCGCCCGCCGGCCAGCAGCCGGTCGTACGGCACCGGACCGGCCTCGACGCTCTCGGCCAGTTCGCCCAGCTCCCACGAGACCGCGGCCTCGGCCGCCTCCACGTCCTCGTTCCCGGGCATGGACTCCGTGCTCATCTGCTGCTACCTCCGATGCTGGTCAGTCCGTTGAGTGAGGAGGACTCCCGCAGTTTGGCCAGCCCCCGGGCGGCCTGGCTCTTCACCGTGCCGACCGAGCAGTTCATCGCGGCCGCGGTCTGGGACTCGCTGAGGTCCTCCCAGTACCGCAGCACGACGGCCTCCCGCTGGCGCGGCGGCAGGGCGGCGAGGGCGGTGAGCAGCACGGCCCGGTCGTCCGGGTCGGGGCCGGCCGGGGCGGGCCGGTCGGGGAAGGCCTCGACCAGGTACTCGGCCGGTCTGCGCCGGAACCGCCGGGCGTGCTCGTTGATCAGGATGCGGCGCACGTAGGCGTTCGGGTCGTCGGCCGCCCGGACCTTGTTCCAGTGCACGTAGGCCCGTTCCAGCGCCTGCTGGACCAGGTCCTCGGCGCCGTGCCGGTCCCCCGCCAGCAGGTAGGCCGTCCGCAGCAGCCGTGACCACGCACTGCCGGTGAACGCCCGGAACTCCTCGTCCCGTGCGGTCTCGTGGGCTCCCATGAGCACCTCCTCCCCCTCCAGAGTCCGGAACGGCCCTGGATCGTTGCCCGGCTCACCCCACCCGTTCCGCGCGGCCCGCGCGACCGGGGCGCCCGGCGTTCGCGATTCCGCACCGGCGGCTGTGACACTGGAGGGGCTCGAAAACCGAGGTGCGCTCCGCCGTGCCTCCTTGCGAACCTAGAGGGATGCCCGCAGTGAGTTCTCCCGCAGTCCAGTCCGCCTCCGTCCCCGCCGAGGGTCCCGGAATCGGTGAGCTGGCCGCCCGCCTGCCCGAGCTGACCCTGCGCGACGAGGTGCGGATCGGGCGCCGGCTGGAGGGGGCCCGCCGGGTCCGCAAGCCGGAGGCCCGTCAGCAGATCGCCGCCGAGATCGCCGCCGAGATCGACCGCGCCGAGCTGCTGGTCGAGCAGCGCCGGGCCGCCGTGCCGAAGATCACCTATCCCGCCGAGCTCCCGGTCAGCCAGAAGAAGGACGACATCCTGGCGGCGATCCGGGACCACCAGGTGGTGATCGTCGCCGGTGAGACCGGTTCCGGCAAGACCACCCAGATCCCGAAGATCTGCCTGGAGCTGGGCCGCGGCGTCCGCGGCCTGGTCGGCCACACCCAGCCGCGCCGGATCGCCGCCCGCACGGTGGCGGAGCGCGTCGCGGAGGAGCTGGACACCCCGCTCGGCGAGGCGGTCGGCTGGAAGGTCCGGTTCACCGACCAGGTCGGCCGGGACACCCTGGTCAAGCTGATGACGGACGGCATCCTGCTGGCGGAGATCCAGACCGACCGGGACCTGCGCCAGTACGACACCCTGATCATCGACGAGGCGCACGAACGCAGCCTCAACATCGACTTCCTGCTCGGCTACCTCAAGCAGCTGCTCCCCCGCCGCCCCGACCTCAAGGTCGTGATCACCTCCGCGACCATCGACCCGGAGCGCTTCGCCCGGCACTTCGGCGACGCCCCGGTGATCGAGGTCTCCGGCCGCACCTACCCGGTCGAGGTCCGCTACCGTCCGATCGTCGACGACGCCGACGACGAGGCCGACGAGGCGGACCGCGACCGCGACCAGATCCAGGCGATCTGCGAGGCCGCCCAGGAGCTGCAGGACGAGGGCCCGGGCGACATCCTGGTCTTCCTCTCCGGCGAGCGCGAGATCCGCGACACCGCCGACGCCCTCACCAAGCTGAAACTGCGCAACACCGAGGTCCTCCCGCTGTACGCCCGGCTCAGTTCGGCCGAGCAGCACCGGGTGTTCCAGCGCTCCAACAGCCGCCGGATCGTGCTGGCCACCAACGTGGCCGAGACCTCGCTGACCGTCCCCGGCATCAAGTACGTGATCGACCCGGGCACCGCCCGGATCTCCCGCTACAGCCACCGCACCAAGGTGCAGCGGCTGCCGATCGAGGCGATCAGCCAGGCCAGCGCCAACCAGCGCAAGGGCCGCTGCGGCCGCACCTCGGACGGCATCTGCATCCGGCTCTACTCGGAGGAGGACTTCCTCTCCCGCCCGGAGTTCACCGACGCCGAGATCCTGCGCACCAACCTGGCCTCGGTGATCCTGCAGATGACCGCCGCCGGCCTGGGCGACATCTCCGCCTTCCCGTTCCTGGACCCGCCGGACTCGCGCAACATCAAGGACGGCGTCCACCTGCTGCACGAACTGGGCGCGCTGGACCCGGAGGAGAAGGACCCGCGCAAGCGGCTGACCGCGCTCGGCCGCAAGCTGGCCCAGCTCCCGGTGGACCCGCGGATGGCCCGGATGGTGCTGGAGGCGGACCGGAACGGCTGTGTCCGGGACGTCATGGTGATCGCCGCCGCGCTGTCCATCCAGGACCCCCGCGAGCGCCCGGCCGAGAAGCGCCAGGCCGCCGACGAGCGGCACCGCCGGTTCAACTCGGAGACCTCCGACTTCCTGTCCTACCTGGCGATGTGGCGCTACGTCCGGGAGCAGCAGAAGGAGCTGTCCTCCTCGGCCTTCCGCCGGATGTGCAAGTCCGAGTTCCTCAACTACCTGCGGATACGGGAGTGGCAGGACGTCTACACCCAGCTGCGCACCGTCGCCAAGCAGTTGGGCGTGACGATCGAGGAGCCCCATCCCGACGCCGAGCCGGACGCGGACCGGATCCACCAGTCGCTGCTGGCCGGACTGCTCTCCCACATCGGCCTGTTCGACGTGGAGAAGCGCGAGTACGCCGGCGCCCGCGGCGCCCGTTTCGCGGTCTTCCCGGGCTCCGGCCTGTTCAAGAAGCCGCCGCGCTGGCTGATGTCGGCCGAGCTGGTGGAGACCTCCCGGCTGTGGGCCCGGATCAACGCGAAGATCGAGCCCGAGTGGGTCGAGCCGCTGGCCGAGCACCTGACCAAGCGCAGCTACAGCGAGCCGCACTGGGAGAAGAAGTCCGGCGCCGTGCTGGCCTACGAGAAGGTGACCCTCTACGGGGTGCCGATCGTCGCCCAGCGCAAGATCAACTACGGCCGGATCGACCCGGAGCTCTGTCGCGAGCTGTTCATCCGCAACGCGCTGGTCGAGGGCGACTGGGAGACCCACCACAAGTTCTTCGCCGAGAACCGCAAGCTGCTCGGCGAGGTCGAGGAGCTGGAGAACCGGGCCCGCCGCCGGGACATCCTGGTGGACGACCAGACCCTGTTCGACTTCTACGACGCCCGGCTGCCCGAGGAGGTCGTCTCCACCCGGCACTTCGACTCCTGGTGGAAGAAGGCCCGGCACGAGCAGCCGGACCTGCTGAACTTCGAGAAGTCGATGCTGATCAACGACGCCGCGGACGGCGTCACCGAGGCCGACTACCCGGACCACTGGCAGCAGGGCAAGCTGCGCTTCAAGCTGACCTACCAGTTCGAGCCGGGCAGCGACGCGGACGGCGTCACCGTCCACATCCCGCTGCCGGTGCTCAACCAGGTCACCGCGGAGGGCTTCGACTGGCAGATCCCCGGTCTGCGGGAGGAGCTGGTCACCGCGTACATCAAGTCGCTGCCGAAGGCGATCCGGCGCAACTTCGTGCCGGCCCCGGACTTCGCCCGGGCGGCGCTGCGCGCGGTGAAGGACCGCCAGGAGCCGCTGCTGCCGTCCCTGGAGCACGCCCTCAAGCGTCTGACGGCCGTCACGGTGCCCCCGGAGGCCTGGGACGACGAGCGGGTCCCGGACCACCTCAAGGTGACCTTCCGGGTGGTGGACGGGAAGCGCCGGCTCGCCGAGTCCAAGGACCTGGAGGAGCTGCGGATCGGGCTCAAGCCCAAGTTGAAGGAGACGCTCTCCTCGGCGGCCTCCGGCCGGGGCATCGAGCAGAGCGGGCTGACCGCCTGGCCGGCCGGGCTGCCGGTGCTCCAGCGCACCTTCGAGCAGCGCTCCCGCGGCCACTCGCTGCGCGCCTACCCGGCGCTGGTGGACGAGGGCGACACGGTCGGCGTGAAGCTGTTCGACACCCCGCAGGCGCAGGCGCAGGCGATGTGGGACGGCACCCGCCGGCTGCTGATGCTGACCACCACCTCCCCGGCCAAGTCGATCCAGGGCCGGCTGGGCAACCAGGCGAAGCTGGCGCTCTCGCACAGCCCGCACGGCTCGATCGCGGCCCTGTTCGAGGACGTCGTCGCCGCCGCGACGGACCGGCTGATGACGCTGGCCGGCGGCCCGGCCTGGGACGAGGCGGCCTTCGGCAAGCTGCACGACAAGGTGCGGGCGGACCTGTACGACCTGTCCGCGGACACCACGCTCAAGACGGCGACCGCGCTGATCGCCTTCCACAAGGCCTCGACCCGGTTGAAGTCGGTGAGCAGCCCGGTGCTGCTGAACGCGGTGAACGACGTCCGGCTGCACCTGGCCTCACTGGTGCACCCGGGCTTCGTGACGGCCACCGGCTGGCAGCGGCTGCCCGACCTCAAGCGCTACCTGCTGGCGGTGGACCGCCGGCTGGAGGCGCTGCCCAACCACCCGCAGCGGGACGCCCAGCAGCTGCTGAAGGTCCAGCAGGTGCAGCAGGCGTACGGGGAGCTGCTGGCCGCCGTACCGGCCGGGCAGCAGCCCTCCGAGGAGGTGCGGGCGATCCGCTGGATGATCGAGGAGCTGCGGGTCAGCTTCTTCGCCCAGGGGCTGGGCACGCCGAGCCCGGTCTCGGAGAAGCGGATCACCAAGGCGATGGAGGCGGCCCGGGCCACGCTGTGACCCGGGCGGCACCGCTGAGCTGCGGGTGCGCGCCGGGGCCCTCAGGAGCCAGTTCGACCTGGGGGCCCACCATGGGCTACAGTCTGTCTTGTTCGCAGCGCGGCAAGCGAGTGAACGAGATCAGAACACTCTGGTCCCGTGGAGCAGTTGGTTAGCTCGCCACCCTGTCAAGGTGGAGGTCGCGGGTTCAAGTCCCGTCGGGATCGCCGCAGTGCGAGAGGCCCGGAACCGTCAAGGTTCCGGGCCTCTCGCGTTTGGCCGCACGGCCCCTACTCCGAACTAGGTCTAGACCACAAGAGATCGGGCGCGTGACGGTCGTCACTCGCACCCCCCGGAAACCGTCCCCGAAACGACCCGTTCCGGACTCTACTAATTTAATATGTAAAATTGCACTGTTATTCACTGTAAATCCCCCCCGCATCATGCGCACCGAATCGTTATCCGGAGTTCAGCATTCCGACCACCGGGGGGCCGTCGCCGGGTACGACAAAGGGGCCGCTTACCGGACCCGGCGGAGTCCGGTAAGCGGCCCCTTCGAAAGAGCCTTTGGCCTATCAGGCCTCAGTGCGCTGAGCGGGAATCCCCGCCAGCAGAGCGCGCACCTCCGCCTCACGGTAGCGGCGGTGACCACCGAGCGTGCGGATCGACGTGAGCTTGCCGGCCTTGGCCCAGCGGGTGACCGTCTTCGGGTCCACGCGGAACATGGTGGCAACCTCTGCCGGCGTCAGCAGCGGCTCAGCATCAGGGGTACGAGCGGTCATGAGCGGCCTCCTCGGGAGAACCGAACCAGGGCGGTTCTATCCTTCAAATTCTGCACCTTGGCCCGCGATGCCCGAAATGGCATAGACGGGCCGAGTCGGTTATAGGACGAACGGCTTGTCCTGGTGTCTACAACTACACCATCCGTCCAGCCCTATCGACCAAACCGCCAAAATTGACCCCTCACGGGTTCAAGGCCGACGGATGGCGATGGACCACCCCATAACGGACAGTCACACGGCTGTGACGTCCGGTTACGAGGGGACCAGACCCTCCGTTTCCCCGCAAAGCACGCATCGACTCCAGAACCACCCAAAAGTGGGCACGCTCACGTGAAGTTGGGCTGGTTGTCCCATTTTTGCACATAGGGGTAAGTTCGCGTCAACGGTGAGTAGTGTCACGTTCGACAGCTATTGACCCGAACCGGGACCTTGGTCCGCGCCGTTGTGGACCAAAGACCTCTCACAGTCATACACGGGCGGTCGGACCTCAGTTCGCGTGCCGCAGCGCCAGCACCCGCTGCCACCGCCCCGTCAGCTCCCCGTACGCCCGCAGCGCCTCGGCGGTGTCCCCCGCCCGCAGCGCGCGCAGCCCGTCCTCCAGCTCCCCCGCCGAACGGTCCGCCAACAACCGCTCCGGCCCCAGCAGATGCACCAGCCCCCCGTAGTCCAGTTCCACCAGCGAGCGCGGGTGGAACTCCTCCAGCCACCGCCCGACCAGCTCCGCCCCGCGCACCAGCTCCCCGGCCGGCACCGCCTCGCGCAGCGCCCGGTAGGCCCGCGCCACCCGGCGCCGCGCCTGGGCCATCGGCACCAGGTAGAACAGCGCCGCCGGCCTCCCCCGCTCCCCCTCCTCCGTGCCCGCTCCCCCCGGAACGAAGCACCGGTCCTCGTCCCCGAACGGCAGGAACCAGCGCACCGGGACCTCCCACCGGCTGGTGAGGATCCACGGCCGGGCGTCCGGGTGCCCGGCCAGCCAGCGCTCCCGGTCCGCCTCGGCGGCCGCCCGGGTCACCGGCGGCACCGCGGTGTCCACCAGCGCCACCGGGGCCCCCGCCCGCAGCTCCTCCAGGGCCTGCCAACTGCGCAGCCTGGTCGCCCACGGGCACACGTACAGTACGCCGTCCACCGTCCTCAGGTACGCCCGGCCGCTCTCCTGCTCCGGCAGCGCCCGGGGCGTGCGGGCGGCCAGCTCCACCAGGGCGGCCCGCTGCTCCTCCAGCACCGCCGCCGCGACCGACTGCTCCGCCGCCGCGGCGTCCGGCCCGTGCTCCGCGGCGTAGGCCTGCCAGTGCGCCCGCTCGGGCTCCGGATAGGCCGCCAGCGGCTCGTAGACCCGCAGGTGGGCCGCGTAGGGCGGCAGTACGGAGGTGCGTACGACGGTCACGTCCTGCATGGTCGCACGCGCCGCCCGGCCCGGGGAGGGCGCGACCCCGAACCGTTCGCGCCCGCACCGCGGCTCTCCTTTCATCTCACTCCTCGGACAATGGGCACAAGCTCGGACAAGAGGGCTGATCGGGCCCGCGCGCGCGACTACGCTTTCGCCCCAGACGCCCGCACCACAGCAGCGGGCCCTCGATACTGGAGTCACCACAGTGACCGACGTACAGACCCCGGCCACGCACCCCGCACCCGGTGTGCTCAGCAGGATCTTCCGGACCGAGCAGGACGGCGCCCCCGGCGACGGCCACGAGCAGGTCGTCCTCTGCCACGACCGCAGCTCCGGCCTCAAGGCGATCATCGCCATCCACTCCACCGCGCTCGGCCCCGCCCTCGGCGGCACCCGCTTCTTCCCGTACGCCTCCGAGGAGGCGGCCCTGGAGGACGCGCTGAACCTGTCCCGCGGCATGTCCTACAAGAACGCGCTGGCCGGGCTCGACCTCGGCGGCGGCAAGGCCGTCATCATCGGCGACCCGAACAAGGACAAGAACGAGGCGATGCTCCGGGCCTACGGCCGCTTCGTCGAGTCCCTGCGCGGCCGCTACATCACCGCCTGCGACGTGGGCACCTACGTCCAGGACATGGACGTCATCGCGCGCGAGACCGAGTTCGTGACCGGCCGCTCGCCCGAGCACGGCGGCGCCGGCGACTCCTCCATCCTGACCGCCTTCGGCGTCTTCCAGGGCATGCGCGCCAGCGCCCAGGCCCGCTGGGGCCAGCCGACCCTGCGCGGCAAGCGGGTCGGTGTCGCGGGCGTCGGCAAGGTCGGCCACTACCTGGTCGGCCACCTGGTCGCGGACGGCGCCACCGTCGTCGTCACCGACCCCTTCGAGGCCGCCGTCAACCGGGTGCGCGCCGCCCACCCGGAGGTGGAGGTGGTCGCCGACACCACCGCCCTGCTCCAGGCCAAGCTGGACGTCTACGCCCCGTGCGCCCTCGGCGGTGCGCTGACCGACGCCTCGGTCGCCGCGCTCGGCGAGTTCGGCACCTCGATCGTCTGCGGCGCGGCCAACAACCAGCTGTCCCACCCGGGCGTCGAGAAGGACCTGGCCGACCGCGGCATCCTCTACGCCCCCGACTACCTGGTGAACTCCGGCGGCGTGATCCAGGTCGCCGACGAGATCGACGGCTTCAACTTCGAGCGGGCCAAGAACAAGGCCACCAAGATCTTCGACACCACCCTGGAGATCTTCACCCGGGCCGCCTCCGACGGCATCCCGCCGGCCGTCGCCGCGGACCGCCTGGCCGAGAAGCGGATGCGCGAGATCAGCGCGCTGCGCACGGTCCTGCTGCCCGGCTCGCGCCGCAGCTGATCCGGCGGCCTGATCCGGCAGCCTGATCCGGCTCCGCCCGGACCCCTCCGGGCGGCGGACGCGCGGGGGGCCGACACCTTCGGCCCCCCGCGCATCACGATGTGGAACCGGATTCTCACTTCTCCGCCCGAACGGGTGATCCGAGGTCCCCCTAGGGGGGATAATCGGTCCTGGAACGACGGACCTCGAACACCTCCGGACAGCGCGCAAAACGCCGCAAAACCTCCCCTGACCTGGGAAGACCCGGTCTCGGGTGCAGCCGGTACGCGCCACGTCACAACCACGACGTACCGTCCAGCGGCGGAAACAGGTACCGTTAATGCTCCAAGGGACGGTCCTCCCATTCGGGCAGGCCGGTCCTGATCATGAACACGTGTCAGACTCGGGGCCGTGAGCCCCATCGTTGAGGGGGTCGACCCATGGGGCGCGGCCGGGCCAAGGCCAAGCAGACGAAGGTCGCCCGCGAGCTGAAGTACAACAGCGGCGGGTTCGACGCTAATCGTCTGTCCAACGAGCTGGGCGTATCGCCGTCCACCGCTTCGATCGAGCCGGAGCCGATCGAGGAGGAGGAGGACGACGACCCGTACGCGGAGTACGCCGCCCGCTACGCCGACCTCGACGACGACGGCGACACCGAGCCGGGCACCGGGCCGTCGCAGGCCTCCCGCCGCTCGTAACCGCAGCTTCGCCTGACCGGTCCTGACGCCCCTGGGCGCCGGACCGGTCTTCGGCGTTTCCGTTTATTCGCCCGCTCGCCTCCGGGGCGCTCGGACCCGGTGCCGACGGTCGGCGCTCCGGCGCTCGTGCCTCGCTTGTCGCTTCTCCCTTTCGGCACCGGCGCGCCCCTTCGGCTCGGGGCGGGTTTGGTTCGGCGGGGCGGGTTTGGCTCGGGGCAGGCAGGGGCCGCCGGGACGTGGAGAGGGCCCCTCCGGTGCACCGGAGGGGCCCTCTTCGCGTCCGACCGGGGTCAGCCCGTCGTGAAGCCCTCGTAGGCGTTGTACAGGGCCGCACCGGCCCCGTGCTCGTCGGTGCGCTCGACCACGTCACCGAGCAGCCAGGCCTCGACGCCGCGGTCCTCCAGGATCGACAGCACCACGTCCACCGAGTGCGGCGGGACGACGGCGACCATGCCGACGCCCATGTTGAGCGTCTTCTCGATCTCCAGGGTGGCCACCTTGCCGACCTCGGCGACGGTCCGGAAGACCGGCAGCGGGGTCCAGGTGCCGCGGTCCAGGCGGGCGTGCAGGCCGTCCGGGATCACCCGGGCCAGGTTGGCCGCCAGGCCGCCGCCGGTGACGTGCGAGAAGGCGTGCACCTCGGTGGCGCGGGTGAGCGCCAGGCAGTCCAGCGAGTAGATCCGGGTCGGCTCCAGCAGCTCCTCGCCGAGGGTGCGGCCGAACTCCTCGACCTTGCGGTCCAGCTTCCAGCCGGCCTCGTTCAGCAGCACGTGGCGGACCAGCGAGTAGCCGTTGGAGTGCAGGCCGGAGGCGGCCATCGCGATCACCACGTCGCCGGCCCGGACCCGCTCCGGGCCCAGCAGCGCGTCGGCCTCGACCACGCCGGTGCCGGCGCCCGCGACGTCGTACTCGTCCGGGCCGAGCAGGCCCGGGTGCTCGGCGGTCTCGCCGCCCACCAGGGCGCAGCCGGCCAGCGCGCAGCCCTCGGCGATGCCCTTGACGATCGAGGCGACCCGCTCCGGGACGACCTTGCCGACGCAGATGTAGTCGGTCATGAACAGCGGCTCGGCGCCGCACACCACGATGTCGTCCACCACCATGCCGACCAGGTCGTGGCCGATGGTGTCGTGCTTGTCCATGGCGGCCGCGATGGCCACCTTGGTCCCCACGCCGTCGGTGGCCGAGGCCAGCAGCGGCCGCTCGTAGTCCTTGAAGGCGGACACGTCGAAGAGCCCGGCGAAGCCGCCGAGACCGCCGACCACCTCGGGGCGGTTGGCCTTCTTCACCCACTGCTTCATGAGCTCGACGGCGCGGTCGCCCGCCTCGATGTCGACACCGGCGGCGGCGTAGGTGGCGCCGTTCTGGTTGGAGCTGGTCACTGCGGCCCTCTCGGGTCAGGTGGGGGTGGTTCGGAGACAGCGGTGGGGCCCCGGTTCGCGGGACCCCACCGTGGGTCGTTACGGGCGGCGCAGCGCGTCGGCCGCGCCCGCCCCGCCGAGCAGCGACTGGACGCCGTCCAGGTCGCTGCCGCTGGTCGGCTTGCCGCGGACGGCCGGCTGCTGCTGGCCGCCCTTGATCTCGGCCTCCAGCAGGAGCTTGCCGAGCAGCGCCGGGTCGGGCAGCTCCATCGGGTACTCGCCGTCGAAGCAGGCCCGGCAGAGCTTGTCCTTGGGCTGCTTGGTGGCCTCGATCATGCCGTCGATCGAGATGTACGCGAGCGAGTCGGCGCCGAGCGTGCGGCCGATCTCCTCGATGGTCATGCCGTTGGCGATCAGCTCCGCGCGGGTGGCGAAGTCGATGCCGAAGAAGCAGGGCCACTTCACCGGCGGCGAGGAGATCCGGATGTGCACCTCGGCGGCGCCCGCCTCACGCAGCATCTTCACCAGCGCGCGCTGGGTGTTGCCGCGGACGATCGAGTCGTCCACGACCACCAGGCGCTTGCCGGCGATGACCTCGCGCAGCGGGTTCAGCTTGAGCCGGATGCCGAGCTGGCGGATCGTCTGGCTGGGCTGGATGAAGGTGCGGCCCACGTAGGCGTTCTTCACCAGGCCGGAGCCGTACGGGATGCCGCTGGCCTCGGCGTAGCCGATCGCGGCGGGGGTGCCGGACTCCGGCGTCGCTATCACCAGGTCGGCCTCGACCGGGGCCTCCTTCGCCAGCCGACGGCCCATCTCCACCCGGGAGAGGTGCACGTTGCGGCCGGCGATGGAGGTGTCGGGGCGGGCCAGGTAGACGTACTCGAAGACGCAGCCCTTGGGCTTGGCCTCGGCGAAGCGCGAGGTGCGCATGCCGTTCTCGTCGATGGCGATGAGCTCGCCGGGCTCGACCTCGCGGATGAAGGAGGCGCCGCAGATGTCGAGCGCCGCCGTCTCGGAGGCGACCACCCAGCCGCGCTCCAGCCGGCCGAGCACCAGCGGGCGGATGCCCTGCGGGTCGCGGGCGGCGTAGAGGGTGTGCTCGTCCATGAAGACGAGCGAGAAGGCGCCCTTGACCTTCGGCAGCACGACCTTGGCCGTCTCCTCGATGGAGAGGTCCGGGTGGCCGGCCAGCAGGGCGGTCACCAGGTCGGTGTCGTTGGTCGCGGCGGTCCGGCCGGAGCGCGAGATGTGCTCCTCGCCGGGCAGTTCGGCGACCATGGCCGCCAGTTCGGCGGTGTTCACCAGGTTTCCGTTGTGCCCGAGGGCCAGCGAACCGTGGACGGTCGCGCGGAAGGTCGGCTGGGCGTTCTCCCAGACCGAGGACCCGGTGGTCGAGTAGCGGGCGTGTCCGACGGCGATATGCCCGTGCAACGACCCCAGCGAGGCCTCGTCGAAGACCTGGGAGACGAGTCCCATGTCCTTGAAGACGAGAATCTGGGAGCCGTTGCTCACTGCGATGCCCGCGGATTCCTGACCGCGGTGCTGCAGGGCGTAAAGGCCGAAGAACGTGAGCTTGGCGACCTCCTCGCCGGGAGCCCAGACACCGAAGACGCCACAAGCGTCCTGGGGGCCTTTCTCGCCGGGAAGAAGATCGTGGTTGAGTCTTCCGTCACCACGTGGCACGCCTTCGAGTCTAGGGCAGTTGACCAGGGCTTCCGGTACCCGGGACGCCCGCTCCGGGCGGCGATCGCGGAGTAACGCGCGTAGACAAAACCCCTTACGGAGCCGGGAATTCGGGTGGGGGAATTCCGGCGAGCGGCGGTTGGCCTTGCGGTTCGCGCCTGTTGGGGCTTTCCGTGTGCGCAGCGTCGGCCGCCGGGCGGCTCCGAACGTGAGCCTGCTCACCCGGGGTTCACCCGGAGGTCACGCGGCGGGCAGCAACAGGCCCCAGGCGCCCGGGTGCACCGTCCAGGTCCGGGCCCGGACCGGGCCGACCGGATGGCCGTCCGCCTCGTAGCCGAAGCCGCGCCCGACCACCGAGACGCTGGCCGCCCGCACCCGCACCAGCGCGCCGGGCGCGCGGACCACCACCTCCAGCACGCCGACGCCGTCCGCGCCGGTGAGGGTGAGCTCCACCAGCCGGACCGGGCGGTGCACGTCGGCCAGCAGTCGGCCGTCCGCCTCGACCCGGACCCGGGGGCTGTGGTCGACCGCGTCGGAGGTGAGTGCGTTCGCCTGCTCGGCCGCAGCCAGTTTCGCCCATAGCGAACGCCAACCACCCGGACGGCCCCCGGAGCGGCGCGCACCGCCCCCGGTGATCCGCACCCCGCCGAGCGCCACCCCGCCGCCGTCGTCCACCAGCAGGTCGAAGGTGCGCGGCGACCCCGACAGCACCGCCCGCGCGGCCCGCACCGGCTCCTCCGGCACGCCCAGCGCGCGGGCCGCCGCCAGCTCCTCCGTCCGGCCCACCGGAACCATGCCCACCGGATCCGCGCCCAGCTCACGCTGGCGGTGCAGGGCCTGGAGCACCCGTTGCAGGGCGAGGTCGGAACCGATCACCACCGGTCGCCGCCGACCCCGGTGCGAAAGCATCCGGTCGAGCTCGGTCGGGTTGTCCGGATAGGCCACCTTGACGTCCGCACCCCCGCAGAGCACGTCCTTCGCGATCCGCACCGACTCCCCGTCGGTCTGCCGGGCCACCGGGTCGAGCAGCAGCAGAAGGGGCTCGGGACCGCCGGTTCCAGGCGTGGACAGGGACGACACGACCGGTCCTTCCTCAGGTAATCTCTCGGTGCAAGAGCCCCTTGCGCCATTGCGCCAGGGGCTTCGTCTATCTCGGGGCAGACTGCGGCCTACGCAGGATGCCCCAACCGGAAGGGGTGTACGCCTGTGCCGGCACTCGTGCTCGTTGGCGCTCAGTGGGGGGACGAGGGCAAGGGGAAGGCCACCGACCTCCTCGGCGGCTCCGTCGACTACGTCGTCCGCTACCAGGGCGGCAACAACGCCGGTCACACGGTGGTCATCGGCGACCAGAAGTACGCCCTGCACCTGCTCCCCTCCGGCATCCTCAGCCCGAACGTGACTCCGGTCATCGGCAACGGGGTCGTCATCGACCCGGGCGTGCTGCTCTCCGAGCTGGCCGGCCTGAACGAGCGCGGCATCGACACCTCCAAGCTGCTGATCTCGGGCAACGCCCACCTGATCACCCCGTACCACCGGACCATCGACAAGGTCGCCGAGCGCTTCCTCGGCAAGCGCCGGATCGGCACCACCGGCCGCGGCATCGGCCCGACCTACGCGGACAAGATCAACCGGGTCGGCATCCGCGTCCAGGACCTGTTCGACGAGTCGATCCTGCGCCAGAAGATCGAGGCGGCGCTGCACGACAAGAACCAGATCCTGGTCAAGCTCTACAACCGCCGCGCCATCCCGGCCGACCTGGTGGTCGAGGAGTACCTGGGCTACGCGGAGAAGATCCGGCCCTTCCTCGCCGACACCACCCTCGTCCTGGACGAGGCCCTCAAGGCCGACAAGGTCGTCCTGCTGGAGGGCGGCCAGGGCACCCTGCTCGACGTCGACCACGGCACGTACCCCTTCGTGACCTCGTCGAACCCGACCGCGGGCGGCGCCTGCACCGGCGCCGGCATCGGCCCCACCAAGATCGACCGGGTCATCGGCATCCTCAAGGCCTACACCACCCGCGTCGGCTCCGGCCCGTTCCCGACCGAGCTGCTCGACGAGGACGGCGAGGCGCTGCGCCGGATCGGCGGCGAGCGCGGTGTCACCACCGGCCGCGACCGCCGCTGCGGCTGGTTCGACGCCGTCATCGCGCGCTACGCGACCCGAGTCAACGGCCTCACCGACTTCTTCCTCACCAAGCTCGACGTGCTGACCGGCTGGGAGCAGATCCCGGTCTGCGTCGCGTACGAGATCGACGGCCGGCGGGTCGAGGAACTCCCCTACAACCAGTCGGACTTCCACCACGCCAAGCCGATCTACGAGACGCTGCCGGGCTGGACCGAGGACATCAGCAAGGCGAAGACCTTCGCCGAGCTGCCGAAGAACGCCCAGGCCTACGTGAAGGCGCTGGAGGAGATGTCCGGCGCGCCGATCTCCGCCATCGGCGTCGGCCCCGGCCGGGACGAGACGATCCAGATCAACTCGTTCATCTGAGCCTGCTGCTCCGGAGGGCCCCGCGGGACGGTTTCCGTCCCACGGGGCCCTTCCCTTTGCCCTCGGCCCATTGCACTAGTACATATGGCCATTGCCTCTAGTGCAGAGGCGCGCTACGTTCGGGAGCATGACCGCGAAGCCGCCCACCGCCACCACGCTCACCGGCCGCCACATCCGCCTGGAGCCGCTGGGGCGCCACCACCTCGCCGACCTCTGGGCCGCCGTCGGCTCCGACCCCGAGGTCTGGCGCTGGACCATGGACCTCCCGCCGGCCTCCGAGGAGGAGCTCGGCCGCATCCTCGACACCCGCATCGCCGGGGCCGAGCGGGGCGACTCGGTGTGGTTCGCCGCCGTCGACCTCGCGACCGGCACCGCCGTCGGCATCACCGGCTACCACGACATCAACCCCGTGGACGAGTCCGTCGAGATCGGCGGCACCCTGTACGCCCGCTCCGTCTGGCGCACCGCGGTCAACACCGAGGCCAAACTGCTGCTGCTCACCCACGCCTTCGAGGACCTCGGCACCGGCCGCGTCTACTGGAAGACCGACGCCCTCAACGAGCGCTCCCGCAACGCCATCCTGCGCCTCGGCGCCCAGTTCGAGGGCGTCCTGCGCCGCCACCGCCTGCGCCCCACCGGCACCTGGCGCGACAGCGCCTACTTCTCGATGCTCGCCGACGAGTGGCCCCCCGCCAAGGCCCGCCTGACCGACCACCTCGCCCGCGGCTGACGGCGGGCCCCGGCCCGGGTGTTATTCGTGCTCGGCGGGGGCGGAATGGCGGGGGATCAACTCCCTTTTCGTCGCGCGGAGTTCCCGGGGTTGCATGTTGACCAGCCAGACCAGCCAGCCGACGAAAAGGACGGCGAGGAGGAGGGCGGACAATCCGGCGACCAGAAGGGCATTCACCGGGGTGCGGAAATGCGCTGGGGAAGGTGGGGGCGGTGGGGGCGCAGGTGCGGGGGGCCGGGAGGGGGAGGAAGGGGCACGGCTGTCTCCGGTCGGTGATGCCGAACGCCCTGACCGTGCATCTGGGTGTATTTACGGCTGATTGGCAGGGCCGATAGGCGACTTGGCGACTGTTTAGGCGACAACAAGTCAGCGAGTGACACGGATGACCATAGGGTCAGGGTGCCAGAGTTGCTACCGAGGGACTGGACGTTCACTCCATCGTGGGGTATCCCCCAATTCGCTGGCTAGGGCCCGGTGTCCACGTCACACTTCACCGGAAGCATCGACCGAAGCCGCGATCCGGAGATGAGAGTCATGCCACCCCGCTTGTCGCCGACCGTCCGCCAGCAGCGCCTGGGGATCGAGCTGCGCAAGATGCGCGAACGCGTGGGCGTGACGCCCAAGAGCCTGGCCGCCACGATCGGCACCGACCTGCCGAAGATCTCCCAGATGGAGAACGGGAAGTCGGGGATCAGCGCCGACCGGCTCCGGACCTGGGCGCGCACCTGCGGCTGCCCCGACGGCCCGTACCTGGACGCGCTGCTCGCCATGACGCAGGACCGCCGGAAGTACTGGTGGGACGGCTACCGGGGGCGGATGCCCAGCGGCATCGTCGACATCGCGGAGATGGAGCACCACGCCGAGTCGCTCTCCATCCTCAACAGCACCTTCATCCCCGGACTGCTGCAGACCCCGGACTACGCGGCCGCGGTGTTCGAGCGGCTCCCCGCACAGCACCGCCAGGAGGCGGAGGTCCGGAAGGCATTCCGGATCCGGCGCCAGCAGATCTTCGTCGACCGCCCGAAGCCGTACAGCGCGATCCTGCACGAGTCCGCGCTGCGGATGCAGTTCGGCGGCCCGGCAGTGCTGCGCGACCAGCTGCAGAGCCTGCTGGCGAATTCCGAGCGCCCGGGGCTGGAGATCAGGGTGATCCCGTTCAGCGTGCCCACCTACACCGGCTCCGGGGAGAGCCTGTATCTCGCCCGCGGGCCCGTCCCGGAGCTCGACACCGTCCAGATCGACCTCACGCACGGGCCGAAGTTCGTGCACTCCGAAGTGGAATTGGCCTCCTACCGACAGATCAAGGAGAAGACCGCGGCGATCGCGCTCGGGGTGGCCGACTCCCGGGACTTCATCCGGGTCATACTGAAAGATTTCGCATGAACGTGTGGCGCAAGGCGTCGGCCAGCGGCGAGAGCACCGACTGCGTGGAGGTCAGGGCGTCGGGCGGCATGGTGGAGATCCGCGAGTCGGACCTTCCCGAGGTGGTCGTGCGGACGACGCCGCGCAAGTGGGCGGCGTTCGTCCGCGGGGTCAAGGCCGGGGAGTTCGACCGGTACGCCGACTTCACCCGTCCGTGAGGCCGCGCTGCCCCCGCCGCGGGCCCGGCGGCGGGACGGGCGGCGGTAGGCTTGGCAGCCCACAATGGACCCCTGCGCCTGGCACCGCACTCCGGGTGGGGTGCGCGTGCCGGAGAATTCGGAGCATCCGAGGATGGCTCGGCACCTGATCACCAGCGCCCTTCCGTACATCAACGGGATCAAGCACCTGGGCAACATGGTCGGGTCGATGCTCCCGGCGGACGTCCACGCCCGCTACCTGCGCCAACGGGGCCACGAGGTGCTGTACATCTGCGCCACCGACGAGCACGGCACGCCCGCCGAACTGGCCGCCCAGGAGGCCGGGTTGCCGGTCGCCGAGTTCTGCGCCCGGGCGCACGACGCCCAGAGGGCGGTGTACGACGGCTTCGGACTGTCCTTCGACCACTTCGGCCGCAGCTCCTCGCCGCAGAACCGGGAGATCACCCAGGAGATCGCCCGCGAGCTGCACCGCAACGGCTTCATCGAGGAGCGCTCGATCCGCCAGGTGTACTCCAACGCCGACGGCCGCTTCCTGCCGGACCGCTACATCGTCGGCACCTGCCCGCACTGCGGCTACGACAAGGCGCGCGGCGACCAGTGCGAGAACTGCACCCGGGTGCTGGACCCGACCGACCTGCTGGAGCCGCGCTCGGCGATCAGCGGCAGCGCCGACCTCGAGGTCCGGGAGACCAGGCACCTGTTCCTGCTCCAGTCGAAGCTGACCGAGGAGGTCGAGGCCTGGATCGCCACGCACGGCGACGACTGGCCGGTGCTGGCCTCCTCGATCGCCCGCAAGTGGCTGACCGAGGGCCTCCAGGACCGCTCGATCACCCGCGACCTGGAGTGGGGCGTCCCGGTGCCGGCCGACGTGTGGCCCGAACTGGCCGCCGAGGGCAAGGTGTTCTACGTCTGGTTCGACGCCCCGATCGAGTACATCGGCGCCACCAAGGAGTGGGCGGACGCCGCCCCGGCCGGGCAGCCGCGGGACTGGAAGTCCTGGTGGTACGAGGCCGACGACACCGTCCGCTACACCGAGTTCATGGCCAAGGACAACGTCCCGTTCCACACCGTGATGTTCCCGGCGACGATCCTCGGCTCGCGCCGCCCGTGGAAGAAGGTCGACTACGTCAAGGCCTTCAACTGGCTGACGTACTACGGCGGGAAGTTCTCCACCAGCCAGAAGCGCGGCATCTTCACCGACGTCGCGCTGGAGCTGCTGCCCGCCGACTACTGGCGCTACTTCCTGATGGCGCACGCCCCCGAGTCGGACGACTCCAGCTTCACCTGGGACCTCTTCGCCTCGGTGGTCAACAAGGACCTCGCCGACACCCTCGGCAACTTCGTGAACCGGGTGCTCTCGTTCAGCCGCAAGCGCTTCGGCGACGAAGTCCCGGCCGGGGCCGCGCCGGGCGGGGCCGAGGAGCGGCTCGGCGAGCAGACCGCCGGCCTGCTGGCCGAGTACGAGGCCCAGCTGGAGGCGCTCAACTTCCGCAAGGCGGCGCAGGCGCTGCGCGCGCTGTGGAGCGCCGGGAACGCCTACCTGGACGAGAAGGCGCCCTGGCTCCAGGTGAAGACGGACCCGGAGGCGGCGGCGCTGACCCTGCGGACGGCGATGAACCTGATCCACCTGTACGCGGTGGTGTCCGAGCCGTTCATCCCGACCGCGGCGGCCGCGATGCGCGGTGCCTTCGCGCTGGACGGGGACACCCGGACCTGGATCGACGGGGACGAGGCCCGGGCGCTGGACCTCGTCCCGGCCGGGACGCCGTTCACCGTGCCGCCGGTGCTGTTCGCGAAGATCACCGAGGAGGACCTGGCGGCCTGGACGGCGCGCTTCGGCGGCTCCGAGGGCTGAGCCCCGGCGCGGGCGGAACACCGCGAGGGCCCCGACCGCCGGGCGGCGGTCGGGGCCCTCGTCGGTGGTGCCGGGCCCTTCGTGGGGGGCGGGCCCGGGGTCTGCGGGTCCGGGGTCAGCGGGTCCGGGGTCAGCGGGCCCGGGGTCGGCGGGCCCAGTGGGGCGGGCCCGGGGTGGGGGCTACCAGCGGGTGGTCTCCGCGAAGAAGCCGGGGATCTCGGTCGCCCGGCCCGCCGCCACCGCCTCGTCGTGCACCAGCGCGCCGACCGCCAGGTCGAGCACGCCGAGGCCGAAGGGCGAGAAGACCACCGGGCGGTCGGTGCCGACGGCGACCTCGCCCTCGATCACCTGGGCCAGCGTGCCGGTGACGAACTCCCGGTTGCCGTAGAGCTGTTCGGCCAGGTGCGGAGAGGTGTTCGCCTTCATGCAGTGCTCCACGTCGTCGAGCACGTTGTACGCGCCGCCGATGATCTCCGGCGCGAGGTCGCGCAGCGAGATGTTGAGCACCAGCTGCCCGGGGGCGAAGGTCTCCGGGTCGAGGATGTACGGCTCGCCCGCGGTGGTGGCCAGCACCACCACGTCGGCGCCCTTGAGCGCCTCGTCCAGGCTCTCCACCACCCTGGCCGGGTAGCCGAGTTCGGCGTCGGCGTGGTCGACCAGCGCCCGGGCGTACTCGGCCTTGCGGTCGTGCACCACCAGCTCGTCGATCTCCCACTGCTGGGCGCCGAAGAACTCCAGGATGTTGCGGGCGATGATGCCGGCGCCCACCACCGCCAGCCGGCCCGCCGTACGGCCGCCGCTGAGCACCTCGGCGGCGAGCACGGCGGAGGCCGCGGTACGGGCCGCGCTGATCTGCGAGGCCTCCAGGACGGCGAACGGGTAGCCGGTCTCGTAGTCGTTCAGCAGCAGGGCGGCCGAGGCGCGCGGGAAGCCCCGCTCGATGTTGGCCGGGAAGCTGCTGATCCACTTGATCCCGGCCACTCCGACGCCGCCGCCGAGGTAGGCCGGCAGGGCGATGATCCGGGCGTCCGGCTTGGCCGGGAACCGCAGGAAGTAGCTGTCGGGGTTCACGGACTCGCCGGCGCCGTGGGTCAGGTAGGTCTCCCGGACCTCCTGGACGATCCGCGGGCGGGCTCCCGCGATGAGCTCGCGGGCGGTGGTGCCGTCGATGACTCTGAACTCGAACACGGTGGTGGCTCCAGTCGGGTCCGCCCGGTGCGGGCGGGGGATCGGGCGGGACGGAGGGTCGGGCGGAGGGGCGGGGCGGGCGCGGCCTGGTCAGCCGACGTGGGCGGTGCCGGCCGGCTCGCGCTGGCCGGCGGCGGGGTTCGCCCCGGCGGCGTGCGCGGCGCGGGTGGTGCGGCCGCCGCCCAGCCAGCGCGGCAGGTACCAGTTGCCGTCGCCGAGCAGGGCCATCACCGCCGGCAGCAGCACCGCGCGGACCAGGGTGGCGTCCAGCAGGACCGCGACCGCCAGGCCGATGCCGAGCTGCTTGAAGTCCTGCATGCCCAGGGTGCCGAAGACCGCGAACACCGCGACCATGATCAGACCGGCGCTGGTGACCACCCCGGCGGTGTTGCGGATGCCGAGGCCGACCGCCTCCCGGCTGGACTTGCCCGAGAGGTACGCCTCGCGGATCCGGGAGACCACGAACACGTGGTAGTCCATCGAGAGGCCGAAGAGCACCACGAAGACGAACAGCGGCATCCAGGACTCGATCGCCCCCGGCGCCTTGGTGCCCACCAGCGAGGCGCCCCAGCCGTGCTGGAACACCGCGGTCATCACCCCGTAGGCGGCCGCCACCGAGAGCAGGTTGAGCAGGATCGAGGTGATCGAGATGGTCAGCGAGCGGAAGGAGAACAGCATCAGCAGGAAGGTGACGCCCATGACGAAGGCGAACACCGGGACGATGCTGCGGTCCAGCTGGTCGTTGTAGTCGACCGAGAAGGCGAGGTCACCGGCGACCAGCGCGGTGGTGCCCGGAACGGTCTTCAGGGTCTGCGGGACGATCTGCCCGCGCAGCGCCGACAGGGCCGCCTTGGAGGTGGCGTCGGTGCCGCTGCCCGCCAGCGGAACGCTGATCTGGGCGATGTTCTTGTCCTTCCAGTACCGCACGTCGATCTGGTTGCCGGTCTTCCCGGAGGCCAGGGCGGCCTGCTTGAAGTCCTCGATGCTCTTGGCGACCTGCGGCGAGTCGATGTTGTCGGCCTTGACCACCACGGTGGCGGGCGAGGGCGACCCCGGGAACTCGCGGTCGATCCGCTGCGAGACCGAGACCAGCGGGTTGTCCGAGGGCAGCAGCTTGTCCATGCCGAGCTTCTCGGTCTTCATGCCGAGCGCCGGCAGGGCCAGCACCAGCAGCACGGCGGCGGACAGCAGCGCGAAGATCCCCGGGCGGGCCAGCACGCCGCGCAGCAGCGCGTTGGCGGGCTTCGGGCTCGCCGCGGCGGCCTGCCGGCGCTTGCTGATCCACGGGATCCGGCCCGACGCGACCTTGTCGCCGAGCATCGACATCAGGGCCGGCAGCACGGTCATCGAACCGACCACCGCGACCGCGACGACCTCGATGGTGGCCATCGCGAAGCCCTCGAAGACGGTCAGCCCGGAGAGGAACATGCCGGCCATCGCGATCATCACGGTGAGGCCGGAGACCATGACCGAGTGGCCCGAGGTGTGGGCCGCGATCCGCAGCGCGGTCGCCTTGTCCCGGCCGGCCGCCCGCTCCTCGCGCTCACGGCGCAGGTAGAACAGGCAGTAGTCGACGCCGACGGCGAGGCCCATCAGGAACATCACCGAGTTGGTCATGCCGTCCACCGGCACCGCCTGGCTGCTCAGCGCGAGCAGCCCGAGCGCGCCGATGCAGGCGGTGACCGCCAGGGCGACCGGCAGCACGGCCGCCACGAAGGCGCCGAAGACCACCAGCAGGATGCCCAACGCGACCGGCAGGGCGGTCAGTTCGGCGCGGGTGAAGTCGTCGCCGAGGCTGTCGTTGATGCCCTTGAGGGCGGTCGCGCCGCCGAACTCGCCGAGGGTCACCTGGGGGTGGGCCTTGGCGGTGTCCTGGACGGCGGTGATCACCGGGTCGATCCGGTCGGCCGCGGTGTCCGGGTCGCCGGTGACGGCGAACATGATCAGCGCCGAGTGCTTGTCGGCCGAGAAGGCCTGGGTGGTGTACGGGTCCCGCAGGTTCTCCGCGAGACCGGTCTTGTTGACCGCGTCGGCGGCGGCCTGGACGGCGCCGCGGAACTCCGCGGAGTCCGCGGTCAGTGCGTCGCTGTGGACCAGGATCAGCTCGTTGACCGGGTCGTTGATCCCGGCGTCCTTGAGGACCTGGGCGGCCCTGCCGGACTCCCCGGTCCCGTAGTCGGCCTGGGTCAGGCTCTTCTGCCCGACCATGCCACCGAGCACGGTGACCAGGATGACCAGGATGATCCAGCCGAAGACGGCGGTCTTGCGGTGCTGGGCACTCCACTCGCCCAGCCGGGCCGCGAAATTGCTCTGACGTGCCATTACCTCTCCTGCGATCGGCGGCAATGATCAAGCCGCGGTGGCGACAGACGGGTTGGATGTGTCCTCACCGGCTTGAGGGTGACCGGGGGAATACCCATGACCGTAGGCCCTCGCGAACGGCTTTGGAGCCCCTGGGAGTTGCAGCATCCTGCGGTGGCAAGCTGCTGCCAGCGGAGCCGGGCCGGAGCCCCTTACCGGCCCCGTTTCCCCGGTGCTACGGTCGGTCCCCGTTGAGGGACAACCATTCGAGCGGACCACATTCGAGTGACGCCGGGCCGATGATTCGGGAAAGTCGGCCGGCCGCCCCGTGCGACCGACCGGTCGTCGAGTGCGCGAGCACCCGACCGGGCCCGAGGGCCGACTCCGAACGATTCCAACGAATTTCACGATTCCGCGCCGGAATGTGCTCCGGCGTCTGCTTTCCGAACGATCCACAGACCTCCGTGGAAGGGGGAATGAATGATGGACACCGCAATCAGGGCGACCGGACTCGGCAAGAGATACGGCGAGCACCACGCGCTCAGGGGCGTGGACCTCGAGGTCGCGGCCGGCACCGTGCTCGGCCTGCTGGGCCCCAACGGCGCCGGCAAGACCACCACCGTCCGACTGCTGGCGACCCTGCTGGAACCGGACCAGGGGCGGGCCGAGGTGGCCGGCTTCGACGTCGTACGCCAGCAGCGCCAGGTGCGCCGGCGGATCGGCCTGGCCGGTCAGTACGCCGCCGTCGACGGGCTGCTCACCGGTCGCGAGAACCTCGAACTCCTGGGCCGGCTCCTGCACCTGGGGCGCAAGGGTGCCCGGGAGCGGGCGGCCGAGCTGCTCGCCCGGTTCGAGCTGGAGGACGCCGCCGAGAAGCCGGCCCAGACCTACTCCGGCGGCATGCGCCGCCGGCTGGACCTGGCCGCCGCGCTGATCGGCCGGCCCGAGGTGCTGTTCCTGGACGAGCCGACCACCGGGCTGGACCCGGCCAGCCGGCTGGTGCTCTGGGAGATGGTCCGCGAGCAGGTCGCCCAGGGGGTGACCGTGCTGCTCACCACCCAGTACCTGGAGGAGGCCGACTTCCTGGCCGACCGGATCCTGGTCATCGACACCGGCACGGTGATCGCCGAGGGCACCCCGGACGAGCTCAAGCGCAAGGTCGGCGAGGAGTGGCTGGAGGTGGGCGTCGGCACCGACGCGGCCGTCGCCCAGGCGCTGGCCGTGCTCGCCCCGGTGGCCGCCGCCCAGCCCGAGGTGGACCGCACCGGGCGCCGGATCACCGTCCAACTGGCCGACGGCATCGGCACCATCGCCGCCGCCGCGGTCGCCCTGGAGACGGCCCGGGTGCCGGTGACGGACTTCGCGCTGCGCCGCCCCTCGCTGGACGACGTGTTCTTCCACCTGACCGGGCGCGGCACCCAGGTCGGCCGGGCCCCCGAGGCGGGCGCTCCGGCGCTCGCACCGGGCACACCGGGCGCATCGGACGCACCGGAGCCGCGGGCCGGGCAGGACGAGCGGCCCGGGCAGGGCGAAGCGGGCAAGCAGGGCGGGCAGGGCGGGCAGGGCGGGCAGGGCGAACGGGAACCGGTGGCGGCCGCCGCCGGACGGACGGGAGACGAGCAGTGAGCGACATCGGCGCCTCGGCCGGCCTCGGCACGGCCCTCGGAGACACCGCCGCGCTGATCGGCCGCCACCTGCGGCACCTGCGGCGCACCCCGGA
Source organism: Kitasatospora sp. NPDC028055 (assembly GCF_040637885.1). Classification (NCBI taxonomy): domain Bacteria; kingdom Bacillati; phylum Actinomycetota; class Actinomycetes; order Kitasatosporales; family Streptomycetaceae; genus Kitasatospora; species Kitasatospora sp. NPDC028055. The sequence goes on from NZ_JBEZXE010000049.1 coordinate 25,967, forward strand.
GAAGATCATCGCGATCACCCTGACCCCGGTGACCATGGTGGTCGTGCTCGGCTACCTGTTCGCCAGCGTGGTGACCGTGACCGGCTCCGGCGAGTACCACGACTACGTGATGGCCGGGGTGTTCGCCCAGGTCGGCCTGACCTGCGTCGGCGTGGCCGCGCTGGGCGTGGCCACCGACCTGCGCACCGGGCTGATCGACCGCTTCCGCTCGCTGCCGATGGGCCGCTCCGCCGTACTGGTCAGCCACACCGCGGCCGACCTGCTGACCGCCGCGGCCGCCACCTTCGCGGTCTCCCTGGCCGGCCTGGGCGTCGGCTGGCGGATCCACACGGACGCCGGCTCGGCGGCGCTGGGCTTCGTCCTGGTGCTGGCCTTCGCCTACGCGATGCTCTGGCTGGGCGCGCTGGTCGGCATGCTGATGCGCAACGCCGAGGCGATCAACGGCATCTCGGCGCTGTTCCTGGTCGTGCTGTCGTTCCTGTCCAACTCGTTCATGCCGCTGTCCGGGCTGCCCGCCTGGCTGCGCGCGGTGGCCGAGTGGAACCCGGTCAGCCTGGTGGCCTCGGCCTGCCGCGAGCTGTGGGGCAACGCCCCGACGGTGGTCGGCACCAGCCTGCCGGACCGGCACCCGGTGCTGCTCGCGGTGATCGTGGTGGCGGCCCTGCTCGCGGTGCTTGTCCCGGTCAACCTGCGGGTCTACCGCACCGCGGTGACGCGTTGACGCACCACCCGGCCGGCCGGGACGGACGGGACGGCAGTCGTCCCGTCCGGTCCGGCCGGCCGCGTCCGCGCGCCGCCGGAGGGCTGCTCTCAGTCGCCCTCGCGCGGCGGCGCACCGCCCTGCAGCAGACCGCGCTCACCGGCGATCACCCCGGCCTGGAAGCGGCTCCGGCCGCCGAGCCAGGCCATCAGTTCCGCGGTGATCCGGCGCGAGGTGCGCACCGAGACCCCGAGCTTGCGGGCCACCACCTCGTCGGTGTGGCCCTGGGCGAGCAGGCTGAGCACCGCCATCGCCTGCGGGTTGAGGCCCTCGGCCCCCTTGGTCGGGGCCTTCCCGTACGGGGCGGCGTTCTCCCAGACGTACTCGAACAGCGCGCAGAGCGCGGAGACCAGTCCCGGACCGGACAGCACCAGGGCCCCCACGCTGGTGTCGTCCGGATCGGTGGGGACGACCGCGACCTTGCGATCGAAGATCACCAGGCGCATCGGGAGCGACGGGGCTATCCGCACCCGGGCGCCCCGCTCGGTGAGCCACTCCAGGTGGGCGATGGTGCCGCCGTCGTTGGCGGCGCTCTCCAGGTAGATGCTGCGCATCTGCACGCCCCGGTCGAAGACCTCCTGGTCGGCGACCTGGCCGGCTCTTCGGGCGGCCGGCGACTGTCCGCCGCCGGTCGCGAATCCCATGATCTCGCTGACGCACGAGTGCGAGAGCTCCTCCAGCCGGAGCCGGATCTGGTCGACGCCCTCCAACTGTTCGACGCCCAGGCCCCGTTCGCCCTTGCGGCTCTCAGCGTACTGCGCGACCAGCTTGGCCGCCTCCAGCCTGCTGTGCGCTATCTGGCGCTGCCGCTCGGCGAGTTCGACCTCCTGGCGGCCGATCAGCATGGCGAGGCTGACCTCGGGGTTCACCAGCAGGAGGTGCCCGGGCTGCAGCTCGGAGTGCCTGATCAGGGTGAGCCGGGCCAGTCCGTCCAGGGCCTCCCGGACGCGCTGTTCGGGCCACTGGAGCTCCTGTGCCACTCCGGCGATTCCGAGTTCAGGCCTGGCCAGCACCGTCCGGTACACGGCCTCGGCGTCGGGATCCAGTCCTAACACTGACAGCACCGCCTGCCCCCCCGATGTTGCGAACCTGATGACGCCACGTCATTGCCGGATCTCGGGGGCATGTTACGACACCCAGCCCACAACCACCGCGTTTTGGGGCCCAGGCCCTTACCTGCGGACTTCGAGCGGGTCCACCCACGAGAGGATTTGACATGTATATCACTGTCGGACGTCTGGTTCGGGGTATCGTCGAACCGGAACAGGTCACGCCCGACAAACTCGTCGAACTACTCCGGAACGCCGCCGAGCCGGCCGACGGACTGGAGCACGTTTACGTCGAGATCGACCCGCTCGGTGCCGATCTGGTCTTCTTTCTCGGCCCCGCGAAATCCGGAGAGCCGGATTCCGCAGCGCAACGGATCACCCGCCGTTGCCTGCGTGACGCGCCTGAACTGCGCGGATGGCGGCTGGCGGCCGAATTCAGCGACGACCGGCTGCCGTTGTTGGAGGAGTGAGCTCCGGGGCGGGCGCTGTGCAGGGTGCTGCCAGGGCAGGACCCTGACATGGAGAACTGTGGCACGGAACGTGTGTGCGAGACAGACTTGGTCACGCCGAAGGGGGCCGGAACCCCCTTCCGCAGGATTCGAGAGCCGGTCCCGCGCGGTCATTCACCGCGGGAATTGAACCAGGCACAGCACTCATCCGTTTCGTCTGTTTCTCGGCCGCCGCCGATTTCACGGCCCGCGGCCCTATTGCCACCGGGGGTTCACCATGAGCAGCATCACCATTGTCGCCGCCCGTACCGCCGCCGTCCTCGGCCTGCTGGTCGCCGGCGCCGCCCTCACCGCGCCGGTCGCCGGCGCCGCCACCGCCGTGGCCGCCCCGGCCGAGGCGCGCACCACTTCCGTCCACGGCGACGACATCATCTGGGACGGCCCGGTCACCAAGGCCGTCCCGGTCCGCGTGACGACCGCCTCCGTGCACGGCGACGACATCATCTGGGACGGTCCGGTCGCCAAGGGCACCGGCTCCGTGCACGGCGACGACATCATCTGGGACTGACCTCCCAGCGGCCCGGCACGGGGACCGGACCCAGCAGGGCACTCATCCGCCCGAAGTCGTTCCGCCGCCGCCGATTCCACGGCCCGCGGCTCCACTTGCCACCGGGGGTTCACCATGAGCAGCACCACCGTCACCACCGCCCGCACCACCGCCCGCACCACCGTCGGCCCGGCCGGCCCGGGCGCCGGTTCCGCGCACGGCGACGACATCATCTGGGACTGACGTCCCGTCACTCTCCTGACACCGAAGGGGAACGGGCGATGCCCATCATCAGAACGCCGCAGGAGTTCAACGAGGACGAACTCTTCGTCGACCTCCGGGCGATGTTCGACTACCCGCTGTACCTCAAGTGCGAGGGCTTCAACTTCGCCGGCTCCGTCAAGCTCAAGGCGGCTCTCAGCATGGTCGACGCGGCCGAGCGGGACGGCCGGCTGAACCGGGACTCCGTCCTGGTGGAGTCCTCCTCGGGGAACCTGGGGATGGCGCTGAGCATGATCGCCTCCGTCCGGGGCTATCAGTTCATCTGCGTCGTCGACCCACGTACGAACTTGTCCACCCGGCAGCTGATCGAAACACTCGGCGGCAAAGTCCACATGATCACCGAGCCGTCGCCGGAGACCGGCTTCCTCGGTGCCCGGCTGGACTTCGTCCGCGAGCTGTGCGCCTCCTCGCCGCGCTACGTCTGGCTCAACCAGCACGCCAACCCGGACAACTGGCGCGCCCACTACCGCACCACCGCGCCGTCGATCCACCGCCAGTTCCCGGACCTCGACCTGCTGTTCGTCGGCGCCGGGACCACCGGCACGCTGATGGGCTGCGCCCGCTACTTCAAGGAGCACCGGCCGGACACCCGGATCGTCGCGGTGGACAGCGTCGGCTCGGTCACCTTCGGCGGCGAGCCCGGCCCGCGGATGCTCCCCGGCCTGGGCGCCGGCGTCCGGCCGGCCCTGCTGGACGAGAGCTTCGTCGACGACGTGGTGCACGTGCCCGAACTGGACACCGTCCGCACCTGTCACCGACTGGCCCGCGGCGGCTTCCTGTTCGGCGGCTCCACCGGGACGGTGGTCAGCGGGGCCACGGCCTGGCTGGCGGAGCACCGGCTCGGCCAGGACGTGGTCGCCGTCGCCGTCTCGCCGGACCTGGGCGACCGCTACCTCGACACCATTTACCAGAGCGCCTGGGTGCGCGACATCTACGGCGCCGACGCGCTCGATGCCGTAGACCGCCGTACGCCGCCCAACGCCATTGCCACGGGGGTAAGATGACGATGCGTCATACAGCGCTGTTTTCTGAATTTCCTGAACCGGGGCGGCCCGGAGAACTGCCGCTGTCCGACGCCCAGCGCGAGATGTGGTTCGCCCAGCAGCTGGACCCGGGCAACCCGGTGTTCACCATGGCGGACGTCCTGGAGCTGACCGGCCCGCTGGACCACGAGCGGCTGCGGGCCGCCTGGCAGCGCGTGCAGAACCGCACCGAGTGCCTGCGGGTGCGCTTCGCCGAGCGCGACGGCCTGCCGGTGCAGATCGTCGAACCGCCCCGCGAGCGTCCCCTCCCGGTGCTCAACCTGACCGGCGAGCCCGACCCGCGCGCGGCAGCCGAAGCGTTCCTGGAGTCCGAGGGACGCCGTCCGTCCACCCTCGGCCCCGACGCCTTCGCCGCCACCCTCGTCCTGATCGGCCCCGAACTGGCCTGGCTGTACGTCCGGGCCAACCACATCCTGGTCGACGGGTTCAGCCGCGCCCTGGTCTACCGCCGGCTCGCCGCCGAGTACGACCTGCCCGACGCCGAGCCCGCCGTCGACCCGACCCTCGCCGAACTGCTCGCCGAGGAGCGCGACTACCTCGCCTCCCCCGCCCACCAGCGCGACCGCGCCTACTGGGCCGAGCGGCTGGCCGACGGCATCGAACCCACCGTGCTCTCCGGCCACCTCGGCCCGCCCGCCCGCCACACCCTGCGCAGCACCGGCCTGATCCCCGCCGCCACCGTCACCAGGCTGCAGGACGCCGCCTGGGCCGAGCGGGTCACCTGGCAGACCCTGCTGATCGGCGCCACCGCCGGCTGCCTCGCCCAACTCTGCGGCACCGACCGGGTCGTGCTCACCCTCCCGGTCGCCGCCCGCACCACCCCGCTCGCCCAGTCCGTCCCCGGCATGCGCGCCAACTTCCTGCCGCTGCCGCTCGACGCCCACCCCGCGCTCGGCCGCGACGGCCTGCTCACCCAGGTCGCCGCGGCTCTGCGCGGCACGCTGCGCCACCAGCGCCACCGGCACGACGCGATCCGCCGCGAGCTCGGGCTCACCGGCGACGCCGGCCGCACCTTCGGCCCCGCCGTCAACGTGCTGCAGACCGGCGGCGAGTTCGCCCTCGGCGACTGCCGCGCCCTGGTCCGCAACCTGTCCACCGGCCCCGTCCCGGACCTCCAGATCCTCTTCCTGGACAGCGGCGAGGACGGCTGCGAGCTGCGCGTCGACGGCGACGCCGACCGCTACCCGCAGGAGCGCCTCGACCTCTTCCGGGACGCCCTGCTCGGCTACCTGGAGGAGTTCTCGACCGTCTCCACCGAGCTGCCGGTCGGCCGGATCACCGCGCTGCCCGCCGCCGAGCGCGAGCGCGTCCTGGTCGAGTGGAACAGCTACGGGCAGCAGCCCGAGGCCTTCACCGACGTGGTGCCCCGGATCCGCGCGCTCGCCCAGGCCCGTCCCGGCGCCGTCGCCGTCCAGGACGACGCCGGCCGGCTCGACTACGCCGAGCTGGTCGCCCGGGCCAGCGCGCTCTCCCGCCGGCTGCTCGCCGCCGGCGCCGGACCGGACCGGCTGGTGGCGATCGCCGCCGCCCCCGGCACCGGCTTCGTCACCGCCGTCCTCGGCGTGCTCGGCGCCGGGGCCGCCTGGCTCCCGCTGGACGTCCAGGCCCCGGCCGCCCGCGGCGCGGCGCTGGTCGAGGCCGCGGGCGCCGCCGTCCTGCTGCACGGCGAGGACCAGCGGCCGTACGCCGACACCCTGCTCGGCGCCCTGCCGCAACGCCCCGCCGTGCTCGCCCTCGACGACGCCCGCGACCAGGAGCTGCTGGCGCCCGCCGGCGGCCCCGCCGAACTCGCCTACGTCATCTACACCTCGGGCTCCACCGGCCGCCCCAAGGGCGCCATGGTGCACCGCGACGGCATGGTCAACCACCTGCTCGCCAAGCACGCCGACCTGGAACTGTCCGAGGCCGACACCGTGGTGCACAACGCCCCGGTCACCTTCGACATCTCGGTCTGGCAGATGCTCAGCCCGCTGGTCGCGGGCGGCCGGCTGCGGGTGGTCTCCCGCGAGCTCGCCGCCGACCCGGGCGCCCTGTTCGCGCTCGCCGACGCCGAGGGCGTCACCGTGCTGGAGGTCGTCCCCTCGCTGCTGCGCGCCGCCCTGGACTCCTGGGAGGCCGGCGCCCCGCTGCCCGCGCTGCCCGCGCTGCGCCGGCTGGTGGTCACCGGCGAGGCGCTGCCCGCCGACCTGGCCCGCCGCTGGTTCGCGCTGCGCCCCGGCATCCCGCTGGTCAACGCCTTCGGGCCGACCGAGTGCTCGGACGACGTCACCCACGCCCTGATCGGCTCCCCCGCGGAGCTGGACTCGGTGCGCGCCCCGATCGGCCGCCCGGTCCGCGACACCCGGCTCTACGTCCTCGGCGACTCGCTCCAGCCCGTCCCGGCCGGCCAGCCCGGCGAACTGTACGTGGGCGGGCGCGGCGTCGGCCGCGGCTACCTGAACGACCCGCGGCGCACCGCCGGGGCCTTCGTCGCCGACCCGTACGCGGCCGCGCCCGGCTCCCGGATGTACCGCACCGGCGACCGGGTGGTGCACCGCGGCGACGGCCAACTGGAGTTCCTAGAGCGGGTCGACCACCAGGTCAAGATCCGCGGCCACCGGATCGAGCCCGGCGAGGTCGAGGCCGCGCTGCGCGCCGTCCCCGGCGTCGCCGACGCGGTGGTCACCGTCGCCCGCGACCCCTCCGGCGGCGCCCGGCTGGTCGCCCACCTGACCGGCGGTGCCGACCCGGCCGCCGTCCGCACCGAACTCGCCCGGGTGCTGCCCGACTACATGGTCCCGGCCGTGCTGGTGCCGCTGGCGGCGCTGCCGCTGACCCCCAACGGCAAGGTGGACCGCAAGGCCCTGCCCGTCCCGGACTTCGGCGCGCTGCGCGGCGAGCGGCGGGCCCCGGCCACCGAGCGCGAGGCGCTGCTGTGCGCGCTGTTCGCCGAGGTGCTCGAGCTGGACGGGGTCGGCGCCGACGACGACTTCTTCGCGCTCGGCGGGCACTCGCTGCTGGCCGGCCGGGTGGTCACCGGGCTGCGTGCCCGGCTCGGCGTCGAACTGCCGATCCGCACCCTGTTCGAGGCGCCCACCCCGGCCGCGCTGGCCCTCGCCCTGGACGGCGCCGCGCCGGCCCGGGAGGAGCTCACCGCCGGCCCGCGGCCGGAGCGCATCCCGCTCTCCCCCGGGCAGCAACGGCTCTGGTTCCTCAGCCAGTTGGACGCGGCCGGGGCCACCTACCACCTGTCCCACGCGGTCCGGCTGACCGGCCCGCTGGAGCGGGCGGCGCTCGCCGAGGCACTGGCCGACGTGGTCGCCCGGCACGAGAGCCTGCGCACCGTCTTCCCCGCCGAGGACGGGCGCCCGCACCAGCTGGTGCTGCCGGTCGGCGAGGCCTGCCCCGAGCTGCCCGTGGTGCCGTTCACCGGCCGCCCGGCCGAGGAGCTGGACGCCGAACTGGCCGCCCGGGCCGGTGCCCCCTTCGACCTGGCCGTCGAACCGCCGCTGCGCGCGGTGCTGTTCGAGACCGGTGTCGAGGAGCACGTGCTGCTGCTGGTGCAGCACCACATCGCGGCCGACGGCTGGTCGGTGCGCCCGCTGGTCGACGGCCTGCAGACCGCCTACCGCGCCCGGCTGGCCGGGCGGGCCCCGGCCTGGGCCGAACTGCCCGTCCAGTACGCCGACTACACTCTCTGGCAGCGCCGCCTGCTCGGCGAGCCGGACGACCCGGCGAGTCTGATGAGTCGTCAGCTCGACTACTGGGCCACCCAGTTGGCCGGGCTCCCGGAGGAACTGGCACTGCCGGTGGACTTCCCGCGGCCGGCCGTACCCAGTTACCGGGGCGCAACCGTGCCGCTGCGGCTGGACGCCGGGGCGCACCGCGCCCTGGCCGAGCTGGCCCGGTCCACCGGCGCCAGCCCGTTCATGGTGGTGCAGGCGGCGCTGGCCGTACTGCTCGGCAAGCTCGGCGCCGGCACCGACATCCCGCTCGGCACCCCGGTCGCCGGACGCACCGACGGCGCCCTGGACGACCTGGTCGGCTTCTTCGTCAACACCCTGGTGCTGCGCACCGACCTGTCCGGCGACCCGACCTTCCGCGAACTGGTCGGCCGGGCCCGGGAGACCGTGCTGACCGCCCTGGCCCACCAGGACGTGCCCTTCGAGAAGCTGGTCGACCGGCTCGGCGCCGGGCGCTCGCTGGCCCGCCAGCCGCTCTTCCAGGTGATGCTCGCCTTCCAGAACAACGCCGGGGCCCGCCCCGAGCTGCCCGGGATCACCGCCGAGGTCAGCCCGGTCGGCAACGGCACGGCCAAGTTCGACCTGGCCTTCGAACTGGTCGAGCGGTACGGCGCCAGCGGCGAGCCGGACGGCCTCACCGGCACCCTGGAGTACAGCACCGACCTGTTCACCGAGCGGACGGCCCAGGGCCTGGCGGACCGCCTGACCCACCTGCTCGGCCTGCTGGCCGGCGAGCCCGACCGGCCGCTCAGCGGCCTGGACGCCCTGCTGCCCGAGGAGCGCGAGCGGCTGCTCGGCTCCTGGAGCGGGGCCGCCACCCCGACCACCGTCGGCGCGGTCCAGCTGCCGGCGCTGTTCCAGGAGCGGGCGCACCGCGCACCCGAGCGGCCCGCGCTGCGCTGGTTCGAGGACGGCGCCGTGCGCGCCGAGGTCGGCTACGGCGAGCTCAACGAGCGCGCCAACCGGCTCGCCCACCACCTGATCGCCCTGGGCGCGGGCCCCGGACGGATCGTCGCCCTGGCGCTGCCGCGCACGGTCGACGCGGTCGTCGCGGTGCTCGCGGTCCTCAAGACGGGCGCGGCCTACCTGCCGGTCGACCCGGCGTACCCGCGCGAGCGGATCGCCTACCTGCTGACCGACTCCGCCCCGCTGGCCGTGCTCGGCCACGGCTCGGTGGCCGGGCGGCTGCCGGAGCAGCAGGACGCACCAGTGCTGCTGCTGGACGACCCGGCGACCGCCGCCGCGATCGCCGCCGCCCCCGCGCACGACCCGACGGACGCCGAACGGACCGCCCCGCTGGGGCCGGACCACCCGGCGTACGTGATCTACACCTCCGGCTCCACCGGCCGCCCCAAGGGCGTGCTGGTGCCGCACCGGGCGGTGGCCGCGCTGGCCGCCGAGCACGACCGCTTCGGCGTCGGCGAGGGCACCCGGCTGCTCCAGTTCGCCTCGTTCAGCTTCGACGCCGCCGCCTGGGAGCTGCTCACCGCGCTGCTGAGCGGCGCCGTCCTGGTGCTGGCCGCGGAGGCCGACCGGGCGCCCGGCGAGCCGCTCGCCGAGCTGGTCGCGACGGCCGGCATCGAGGTGGTCTGCCTGCCGCCGACGGTGCTCGCCGCCTGGCCCGCCCGGCTGCCGATGCCCGAGGGGCTGACCCTGATCACGGCCGGCGAGGCCTGCCCGCCCGAGCTGGTCGAGCGCTGGTCCGCGGGCCGGCGGATGCTCAACGCGTACGGCCCGACCGAGACCACGGTCTGCGCCACCGTCAGCGAACCACTGGCCGGAGCGGTCAAGCCGCCGATCGGCCGACCGCTGGCCGGCGCCCGGGTGTACGTGCTGGACGAGGCCCTGCGGCCTGTCCCGCCGGGCGTGATCGGCGAGCTGTACGTGGCCGGCGCCGGGGTGGCCCTGGGCTACCTGCACCGGCCGGAGCTCACCGCCCAGCGCTTCACCGCCGACCCGTACGCCGACTCGTACGGCGGCTCGAACGGCGGCTCGAACGACCGGATGTACCGCACCGGGGACCTGGTGCGCTGGACGGCCGACGGCCAGCTGGACTACGTCGGCCGGGTCGACGAGCAGGTCAAGCTGCGCGGCTTCCGGATCGAGCTCGGCGAGATCGAGACCGCGCTGCTCGCGCAGCCGGGCGTCGAGCAGGCCGCCGCGATCGTCCGCGAGGACCGCCCCGGGGACAAGCGGCTGGTCGCCTACGTGACCCCGGCCGGCCTGCCGGTCGGCGAGCTGCGCGCCGCACTCGCCGCGGAGCTGCCCGACTACCTGGTGCCCTCCGCGTTCGTCCCGCTGGAGACCCTGCCGCTGACCGGCAACGGCAAGCTGGACCGCCGGGCGCTGCCCGCGCCCGACTACGCCGCCGCCTCCACCGGCCGGGCCCCGGCCGACGCCCGGGAGGCCGCGTTCTGCGCGGTCTTCGCCGAGGTGCTCGGACTGCCCGGGGTCGGCGCCGACGACGGGTTCTTCGACCTGGGCGGCGACAGCATCGTCTCCATCCAGCTGGTCAGCCGGGCCCGCGCGGCCGGGCTGGTGGTCACCGCGCAGGACGTCTTCACCCACCGGACCCCGGCGGCGCTGGCCGTGGTGGCCCGCGACGCCGAGGGGCCGGAGGCGGTCGCCACGGTCGGTACCGAGGACGGCGTCGGCCCGCTGGGCCAGCTGCCGATCGGGCACTGGCTGCGCGAGCTCGGCGGGCCGGTGGACGGCTTCCACCAGGCCGTGCTGGTCCGCACCCCGGCCGACGCCACCCGGGAGTCGCTCACCGCGGCCCTCCAGGCCCTGCTGGACCACCACGACGGGCTGCGGCTGCGGCTGCTGCCGGACTGGTCGCTGCTGATCGGCGAGCCCGGCACGGTCGACGCGGGCGCGCTGCTCTCCGTCCTGGACGGCCCGGCGGCCGACTGGCCCGCCGAGGCGGTCGCCAACCGCGAGCGGCTGGCGCCGTACCAGGGCGGGATGGTCCGGGCGCTCTGGCACCCGGCCGGCCGCGAGCTGCTGCTCACCCTGCACCACCTGGTGGTCGACGGGGTGTCCTGGCGGGTGCTGCTGCCCGACCTGGCCCGCGCCCACGCGGCCGTACTGGCCGGCGAGCCGGTCCGGCTGCAGCCGGTCGGCACCTCGCTGCGGCACTGGTCCGGGCTGCTGGAGCGGACCGCGAGCACGCCCGAGGTGCGCGCCCAACTCGACTGGTGGCGCGCCGAGTCGGCCGGCGGGCAGGCCCCGCTCGGCCACCGGGCCGCCGACCCGGCGGTGGACACCGCGGCCACCGCCCGGACGCTGCACCGCGTCCTGGACACCGACACCACGGCGGCGCTGCTCACCGAGGTCACCGGGGCGTTCCACGCCGAGGTGAACGACGTGCTGCTGACCGCCCTGGCGCTGGCCGTCGCCGACTGGCGGCGGCGCACCGGACGGCCCGAGGGCGCTGTCCCGGTGGAGCTGGAGGGCCACGGGCGCGAGGAGTTCGCCCCCGGCGTGGACCTGTCCCGCACGGTCGGCTGGTTCACCACCGCCTACCCGCTGCGGCTCGACCCGGGCCCGGTGGACCTGGCGGAGGCGCTGGCCGGCGGTCCGGCCGCCGGGCACAGCCTCAAGCTGGTCAAGGAGCACCTGCGGATGGTGCCCGGACACGGGCTCGGCTGGGGCCTGCTGCGGTACCTGGACAAGCCCGGCCCGGACGGGCACGGCGCCGATGAGCTGTCCGGCGCCGCCCGGCCGCAGCTCGGCTTCAACTACCTGGGCCGGCTGCCCGCGCCCACCGGCGAGGACTGGTCGCTGACCGAGCAGTCCGCCGCGCTGGCCGCCGGATCCGACCCGGGGATGCCGCTGCCGCACGTCCTGGACGTCAACGCGGTGACCGAGGACGGCCCGGACGGACCGCGGCTGAGCGCCCGCTGGACCTGGGCCGGCCAGGCGCTGGCACAGGCCGACGCCGAGGCCGTGGCCGACGGCTGGTTCACCGCCCTGCGGGCCCTGGTGAAGCACACCCGGGAGCCCGGCGCCGGCGGCTGGACACCGTCCGACCTCGACCTGGTGGCACTCAGCCAGGACGAGATCGACGAATTCGAGGACGAGATGAACGACTGGGGGGACGAGCTGTGACCACGGCCTCGGCCGAGCCCCGCACCGGGCGACGCCCCGGACGGAGCTCCAATCTGAGCGACATCCTGCCGGTGGCACCGCTGCAGGAAGGACTGATGTTCCACGCGCAGTACCACCGCGAGGAACTTGACGTCTACACCGTGCAGTTGGTGCTGGACCTGGCCGGCGACCTGGACCCGGCCCGGCTCCGCGGGGCGGTCACCGCCCTGCTGGAGCGGCACCCCAACCTGCGGGCCGCGTTCCGCTACCGCAAGAACGGCGACCCGGTGCAGATCGTGCCGCGCGAGGTCGCGCTGGACTGGCGCGAGGTCGACCTGCGGGACACGCCCGCCGCGGCCGACGAGCTGGCCGAAGCCGACCGGCTGCGCCCCTTCGACCTGGCCCGCCCGCCGCTGCTGCGGTTCAGCCTGCTGCGGCTGGGCGACCGGGAGCACCGGCTGGTGCTGACCTCCCACCAGATCCTGTTCGACGGCTGGTCCATGCCGGTCGTGGTGCGCGAACTGTTCGCCTGCTACGCCGACGGCGGCGCCTCGCTGCCCCGCCCCGCCCCGTACAAGTCCTACCTGGCCCACCTGGCCCGGCAGGACCGGGCAGCGGCCGAGGCGGCCTGGACGGCCGCGCTGGACGGCTTCACCGAGCCCACCCGGCTGTCCGGCACGGCCGCCGCCCAACCCGGCCGGCGCGACATGCCCGCCGAGCCCGGCCGGCGCGGCATGCCCGGCGAGCACGCCGTCGAGCTGGACGCCCGGGAGTTCGCCGCGCTCACCGGCTGGGCCCGCACCCGCGGGCTGACCGTCAACACCGTGGTGCAGGGCGCCTGGGCGACCGTGCTGGGCACCCTCACCGGGCTGCGCGACATCGTCTTCGGCGGCACCGTCTCCGGCCGCCCGCCGGAGCTGCCCGGCGTCGAGGGCATGGTCGGCCTGTTCATCAACACCCTGCCGGTCCGGGTCGACCTGGACCCGGCGCAGAGCTTCACCGAGCTGCTGTCCGCACTCCAGGACCGCCAGTCCCTGCTGCTCCCGCACCAGCACCTCGGCCTCGACACCATCCAGCGCAACGCCGGGGTCGGCGACCTCTTCGACACCGTGCTGGTCTTCGAGAACTACCCGCTCGACCCGCAGGCGCTGGCCGGCGAGGTCGCCGGACTGCGGCTGACCGGCCTCAAGGCCGGCGACGCCAACCACTACCCGCTCAGCCTGATGGCGCTGCCCGGCGAGCGGCTGCGCCTCCAGATCGGCTACGACACCGCCCGGTTCACCCCGGCCGAGGCCGCCGTCGTCGCCGAGCGGCTGCTGCACGTGCTGCGCACCGCCCAGGCCGAGCCGGACCGCCCGCTCGGGCAGCTGGACCTGCTGCTGCCCGGCGAACGCGCCCGGCTGGCCGTCCCCGCCCCGGAGCCGGCCGAAACCGACCCGTGGACGGACGTGGTGGCGCGGGTCCAGGAGTTCGCCCTGACCACCCCGGACGCCGTCGCCGTCTCCGACGGCACCGAACGGCTCGGCTACCGCGAACTGGCCGCCCGGGCCGGCGCCGTGTCCCGGGCCCTGACCCGGGCCGGCGCCGGGACCGGTCCGGTCGGGGTGCTGGCCCCGCCCGGCTGCGGCTTCGTCACCGCCGTCCTCGGCGTGCTCGGCGCCGGCGCGGCCTGGCTGCCGCTGGACGTCACCGCGCCGGTCGCACGCGCCGCCGTACTGGCCGCCGAGGCCCGGATCAGCGCCCTGCTGGTCGGACCCGGCGAGCGCGCCCTGGCCGCCGAACTGCTGGCCGGGGCCGGCCTGGACGTCCCAGTGCTGGAACTCGGAACGGACACCGCCAAGCGGCCGCCCGCCCCGCGCGGCACCGGCGACGACCTGGCGTACGTCATCTTCACCTCGGGCTCCACCGGCCGCCCCAAGGGCGCCATGGTGCACCGGGCGGGCATGGTCAACCACCTGCTCGCCAAGGTCGCCGACCTGGAACTGGACGGGCGCACCGTGCTGGTCCACAACGCCCCGGTCACCTTCGACATCTCGGTCTGGCAGATGCTCGCCGCGCTGGTCGTCGGCGGGCGGCTGCGGGTCACCGGCCGCGAGCTCGCCGCCGACCCGCAGGCCCTGTTCGGCCTGGTCGCCCCCGAGGGCGTCACCGTGCTGGAGGTCGTCCCCTCGCTGCTGCGCACCGCCCTGGACAGCTGGGACGACGGCGCCGAGCCGCCCGTCCTGGACGGGCTGCGCAAGCTGGTCGTCACCGGCGAGGCGCTGCCGGCCGACCTGGCGCACCGCTGGTTCGCCCGCTACCCGGCGATCCCGCTGGTCAACGCGTACGGGCCGACCGAGTGCTCGGACGACGTCACCCATGCCGTGATCGGCTCCCCGGCCGAGCTGGACTCGGTGCGCGCCCCGATCGGCCGGGCCGTGCGCGGCACCGGACTGTACGTCCTGGACGACGCGCTGCGCCCCGTCCCGGACGGCGTCCCCGGCGAGCTGTACGTGGGCGGGCGCGGCGTCGGCCGCGGCTACCTCGACCAGCCCGGCCGCACCGCCGCGGTGTTCGTCGCCGACCCGTTCAGCCCGCTGCCGGGCGCCCGGATGTACCGCACCGGCGACCGGGTGATCCGGCGGCCGGACGGGCAGCTGGAGTTCCTGGAGCGGGTCGACCACCAGGTCAAGATCCGCGGCCACCGGATCGAGCCCGGCGAGGTCGAGGCCGCGCTGCGCTCGATCGAGCAGGTCGGCGACGCCGTGGTGGTGGTCCGCCGCGGCGGGGCCGGCGACGCCCGGCTGGTCGGCTACCTGACCGGCCCGGTCGACCCGGCCCGCTGCCGGGCCGCGGCCGCCGCGCTGCTGCCCGAGTACATGGTGCCCTCCGCCCTGGTGGTGCTGGACGCCCTGCCGCTGACCCCCAACGGCAAGGTGGACCGCAAGGCGCTGCCCGAGGTCGACCTCACCGCCCCGACCGGCCGCGGCCCGCGCACCCCGCAGGAGGAGGTGCTCTGCGCCGCCTTCGCCGAGGTGCTCGACCGGCCCGCCGTCGGCATCGACGAGGACTTCTTCCAGCTCGGCGGCCACTCGCTGCTCGCCACCCGGCTGGTCAGCCGGGTGCGCACGCTGCTCGGCGCCGAACTGGCGCTGCGCACCGTGTTCGAGGCGCCCACCGTGGCCGCCCTGGCCGGCCGGCTCACCCAGGACGCCGTCCGCCCCGCGCTGGCCACCGGGGCCCGCCCGGAGCTGCTGCCGCTGTCGTACGCCCAGCAGCGGCTCTGGTTCCTGGACCGGCTGGAGGGCCCCTCCGCCACCTACAACCTGCCGTGGACGCTGCGGCTGCGCGGCCCGCTGGACCGCGCCGCGCTGGCCGCCGCGCTGACCGACGTGGTCGGGCGGCACGAGAGCCTGCGCACCGTCTTCCCGGACCGCGACGGCCTGCCGTACCAGCTGGTCCTCCCGGTCGAGCGGGCCGCCGTCGAGCTGCCCGTCCGCGAACTGCCCGAGGCTGAACTCGCCGGGGCCGCGGCGGAGTTCGCCGCCGTCGGCTTCGACCTTGCGAACCTGCCGCCGATCCGCGCCACCCTGCTCGCGGCCGGCCCCGAGGACCACCTGCTGGTCGTGGTGATCCACCACATCGCGGGGGACGGCTGGTCCAACGGGCCGCTCGCCCGCGACCTCTCCACCGCCTACGCCGCCCGGCTGGCCGGCCGCGCGCCCGCCTGGACGCCGCTGCCGGTGCAGTACGCCGACTACGCGCTCTGGCAGCGCGAACTGCTCGGCGCCGAGGACGACCAGGAGTCCCTGCTCAACCGCCAGACCGCCTACTGGAAGGAGCAGTTGGCCGGGCTGCCGGAGGAGCTCCAGCTCCCGGTGGAGGCCCCCCGCCGGGCCACCGCCGGCTACCGCGGCGCCGCCGTCCGCTTCACCGTCCCCGCCGAACTGCACCAGCGGGCGGTCGCCCTGGCCCGGCAGAGCGGGGCCAGCCTGTTCATGGTGCTCCAGGCCGCGCTGGCCACCCTGTACGGCAAGCTCGGCGCCGGTCAGGACATCCCGCTCGGCACCCCGATCGCGGGCCGCACCGACGACGCCCTGGACGACCTGGTCGGCATGTTCGTCAACACCCTGGTGCTGCGCACCGACCTCTCCGGCGACCCGACCTTCCGCGAACTGCTGGACCGGGTGAAGGCCGTCGACCTGGCCGCCTACGCCCACCAGGACCTGCCGTTCGAGAAGCTGGTCGACGCCCTCGGCCCGGAGCGCGCCCACGGCCGCAACCCGCTGTTCCAGACCCTGCTGGCCCTGCACAACAACGCCGCCGCCCGGCTGGAGCTGCCCGGCGTCACCGCCGAGGCGGGCGCGGCCGAGCTCGGCGTGGCCCGGCTCGACCTGTGCTTCGAACTCGCGGAGCTCACCGGCCCGGACGGCCCCGGCGGCCTGACGGGCCGGCTGGAGTACAGCACCGACCTGTTCGGCGCGGCCGGCGCCCAGCGGCTGACCGACCGGCTGGTGCACCTGCTGGGCGAGCTGGTCGACCGGCCGGACCGTCCGATCGGCGCCGCCCCGGTGCTGCTGCCCGGCGAACGGGAGGAGCTGCTCGCCCTCGGCGACGGCGCCGCCGCCCTCGGCGAGGGGCAGTCGCTGGCCGCCCTGCTGGAGGCCGTCGCGGACGCCCACCCGGACGCGATCGCGCTCGAATTCCCGGGCCTGCAGCTCGACTTCGCCGAGCTGCACCGGCGGGCCAACCGGCTCGCCCGCGCGCTGGTCGCCCAGGGCGCGGAGCCGGACCGGCTGGTGGCGATCGCGCTGCCGCGCTCGGCCGACCTGGTGGTCGCCGCGCTGGCGGTGGTCAAGAGCGGCGCCGCCTACCTGCCGATCGACCCCACCTACCCGCCCGACCGGATCGCCGGGATGGTCAAGGACGCCCAGCCGGTGCTGACCGTCAGCACCGCCGCGGTGGCCGCCGCCGTCCCCGGCCTGGAGGCCGGCCGGCTCCTGCTGCTGGACGACCCGGATACCCGCGCCCGGGTCGACGAGCAGCCCCCGGAGCACCTGCGCCCGGCCGAACTGGCCGGCCCGGTGCGGCCCGAGCACGCCGCCTACGTCATCTACACCTCGGGCTCCACCGGGCGCCCCAAGGGCGTCGTGGTGCCGCGCGGCGCCCTGGTCAACCACCTGCTGGACTTCACCGAACGGATCGGCCTGGCCCCCGGGCGGACCCTGCTGGCGGTCACCACCTTCGGGTTCGACATCGCCAACCTGGAACTGTTCTGCCCGCTGCTCGGCGGCGCCCGGCTGGTGGTCGCCCCGCACGACACCGTCCGCGACCCGGACCTGCTCGCCGACCTCGCCCTGGCCACCGGGGCGGACGTCATGCAGGCCACCCCGACGCTGTGGCACGCCCTGGTCACCGCCCGGCCCGAAGCGCTCTCCGGGATCCACGTGCTCACCGGCGGCGAGGCCCTCGACCCGGCCCTGGCCGCCGCGCTGACCGGCGCCGCGGCGAAGGTCAGCAACCTGTACGGCCCGACCGAGACCACCATCTGGTCGCTCGTCGCCGACCTGCCGCCCGACCACACCGGCACCCCGCCGATCGGCCGCGCCCTGGCCGGCAACCGGATCCGACTGCTGGACGCCGCACTGCGCCCGGTGCCACCGGGGGTGGTCGGCGAGCTGTACCTGGCCGGCACCGGCCTCGCCCGCGGCTACCTGGACCGCCCCGGCCTGACCGCCGAACGCTTCACCGCCGACCCGTACGGGCCGCCCGGCTCCCGGATGTACCGCACCGGGGACCTCGCCCGCTGGCGGCCGGACGGCACGGTCGACTACCTCGGCCGGGTCGACCACCAGGTGAAGATCCGCGGCTTCCGGATCGAACTCGGCGAGATCGAGGCCGTCCTGACTGACCATCCGCTGGTCGAACGGGCTTCGGTGACCGACCGGGAGGACTCGCCCGGCGTCCGCCGACTGGTCGCCTACGTCGTCCCGGCCGGCCCGGAACGGCCCGAACCGGCCGCGCTGCGGGCCCACTTGGCCGCCGTACTGCCGGAGTACATGCTCCCGGCCGCCTACGTCCAGCTGGACGCCCTGCCGCTCACCCCGAACGGCAAGGTGGACCGCAAGGCGCTGCCCGCACCCGCGGCCGACGACCGGGCGGTGGCCCGCTCGGACGGCCGCGCGCCCGACGGGCCGGTCGAACGCGCCCTCGCCCGGGTCTTCGCCGAGGTGCTCGGCCTGGACCGGGTCGGGGCCGAGGACGGCTTCTTCGAGCTGGGCGGCGACAGCCTGAAATCGATCCAACTGGTCAGCCGCGCCCGCGCGGCCGGGCTCTCGCTCACCCCCGCCGACGTCTTCGCCCACCGCACCGTGGCCGGCCTGGCCCTGGTGGCCGGCAGGGCCGACGGCACGGTCGACGGCACCGGTGCGCCCGAGGACCCGTTCGCGCCGGTCCTGGCGGTCCGGCCGACCGGCGGCAGCCGCCCGCTGTTCTGCGTGCACGGCGCGGTCGGCCTCGGCTGGCCGTTCCTGACGCTCGCCGCGGAAATTGACGCGGACATTCCCGTGTACGCTTTCCAGACCGGCGCGCTACGCTCCCCGGAAAAGACCCCGGAGTCCGTCCGGGAAATCGCCGGAAAATATCTCGGCGAAATGCTGGAAATCCAGCCGGCCGGGCCCTATCGTATTCTCGGCTGGTCGTTCGGAGGGCTCGTCGCCCACGAGATCGCGGTCCAGCTGCAGGCCCGCGGCGAGCAGGTCGAACTGCTCGCCGACCTGGACGGCTACCCCGGGACCGGCGCGCCGGCCGAGGACGTACCGGACGACCGGGCCGTCCTCGCCGAACTGCTCGAACGGGCCGGCCTCCGCGGCGACGGCCCGCTCGACCTCGGCACCGCACGCCGACGCCTGGCCGAGGCCGGCAACGCGCTCGCGGAGCTGGACGAGACCGAGCTGGTCCGACTGCTCGGCGTGATCCGCACCCACAGCGCACTGGGCGAGGCCCACCGCCCCGGCCGCTTCCAGGGGGACCTCCTCCTGTTCGCGGCCACCCGGGGCCGCGCCCCGGGCGACCCGGACGAGGAGTCCTGGCAGGCGCACGTGACCGGCCGGATCCTCCGGCACCCGGTCGACAGCGACCACGACTCGATGCTCGAACCGGCGCCGGCCCGATCCATCGGAAAGACCCTCTCCGCCGCCCTCCGCAACGAATCCTGAAAAACCGCACCGAAATACCGGTGGCCACCCCGGAAATTCCGCCCCGGGGGCACTGCGCCCGAGCACCGGACGATTTCCGGGATTTCCGAAAGGACCGAGAAATCATGAGCAATCCGTTCGACGACGAGCAGGGCACCTTCCTCGTCCTCGCCAACCACGAGAACCAGCACAGCCTCTGGCCCGCCTTCGCGGAGGTCCCGGCCGGCTGGCGGACCGTCAAGGACACCTGCACCCGGCAGGAGGCGCTGGACCACATCGAGCGCACCTGGACCGACCTGCGCCCGCAGAGCCTGATCGACGCCACCGCCTGACCGGGCCGGGCACCACGACCCGAACAGCAGCAACCCGAACAGCAGCAACCCGAACAGCACCGACCAGAGCACCACCGATCCGAGCACCACCGATCCGACACCACCTGAGGAGCACCCATGAGCGCCGTCGCCATCGACGAGTCCAAGGTCCGCGAGATCGTCGCCGACTGCCTCGACCTCGAGCTGGACGAACTGACCCTCACCGACCACTTCATCGACCACTACGGCGCCGACTCGCTGAACGCCATCGAGGTCCTCGCCCGCCTGGAGAAGGAGTTCCACGTCACCATCCCGCAGGAGGAGCTGCCCAACATGGTCAACCTGGGCGCCGTGCTGGAGGTCCTGTCCCGGGCGACCGCCCGATGACCGCGCCGCAGCGCGTGGTGGTGACCGGCATCGGCGTCCTGTCGAGCATCGGCAACGGGGTCGAGGACTTCACCTCGGCCCTGCGCGAGGGCCGCTGCGGCGCCGGTCCGATCACCAGCTTCGACACCACCGGGTTCCTGCGCACCTCCGGCCACGAGGTCGAGGGTTTCGAGCCGGAGCAGTGGATCCACCGCCTCCCGGTCGAGGAGCTCGGCCGCGCCACCCAGTTCGCCGTCGCGGCGGCCCGGATGGCCGTCCGGGACGCCGGGCTCGACGAGCAGGAGCTCGCCGGGCTCCGCGCCCAGATCACCATCGGCACCACCGACGGCGAGGCGCCCGAGCTGGACAAGCTGATGGCGGAGTCGGTCGCCAACGGGCCGGAGCACCCGGCCGACCAGCTGGTGGCCGGCCGCCTGCCGGCCCACCAGCTGGCCCTGGCGATCGCCCGGGAGCTGCGGCTCCCCCGGGTCGTCCCGGCCGTCCTCGGCACCGCCTGCGCGGCCGGGAACTACGCGATCGGCGACGGCTTCGACGCCGTACGCACCGGCGAGGCGGACATCGCCGTCGTCGGCGGCGCGGACGCGATCTGCCGCCGCACCTTCGCCGGGTTCAGCCGGCTCGGCCTGGTCTCCTCCGACGTCTGCCGTCCGTTCGACGCGCACCGCGAAGGGCTCCTCACGGCCGAGGGCGCGGGGGTCCTCGTCCTGGAGACGCTCGACTCCGCCCGGCGCCGCGGCGCCCGGATCTACGCCGAACTGCTCGGCTACGGGCTCAACTGCGACGCCCACCACCCCACCGCCCCCGACCAGTCGAGCGTCGCCCGCTGCATGGAGCTGGCGCTCGACGACGCCGGGGTCAAGGCGGCCGAGGTGGACCTGGTCTCCGCCCACGGCACCGGCACCCCCACCAACGACATCACCGAGACCCGCGCGATCCGCGAGGTCTTCGGCGACACCCCGCCGCGCACCGTCGCCCTCAAGGCGATGCTCGGCCACTCGATGGGCGCGGCGAGCGCGCTCGGCGCGGCCGCCTCGGCGCTCGCGCTGGCCCACGGCTTCGTCCCGCCCACCGTCAACCACCGCACCACCGACCCCCAGTGCCAGATCGACTGCGTGCCCAACCACTCCGTCCCCGCGGACCTCCGGGTGGTGGTCAACAACGGACTGGCCTTCGGCGGCAACAACGCCTCCGTCGTCCTGGGGCGCCACGAGGAGGAGCCCAGCCGATGAGCGAGCGCACCAGCTCGACCACGATCCATCGGGACCGGCCGCTGATCACCGCATGGTCCGCGGTCTCCCCCTTCGGCCTCGGCCGCGACGCGTTCGCGGCCGGGGTCGGCCGGGGGCAACCGGCCTACCAGGTACCCGACTTCGAGCCCCGCAAGGTGCTCGGCAAGGCCGGTACCCGTACCTTCGACCGGGCCACCGGCCTGGCCGTCACCGCTGTCCGGGAACTGCTCGGCGAGGCCGAGGCCGCGCAGAGCCCGATCGCCACCGGCGGCGGCACCGCCCTCGTCCTCGGCACCACCCTCGGCAGCGCCCAGAGCGCCGCCGGGTTCAGCCGGGCCTCCTTCGAGGGCGACAAGCCCTACGACGTGCCCGCCCAGCTGATGCCGAACGTGCTGATGAACGGCCCGGCCGCGGCCACCGCCATCCGCTTCGACCTCAAGGGCCCCAACACCACCCTGGCCGGCGGCGCCGCGGGCGGCCTGCTCGCCCTCGGCTACGCCCGCCGCCTGCTGGCGGCCGGCCGCGCCGAACGCGCCCTGGTCGGCGCGGTGGAGGAGCAGTCCGAGACCCGCGAGTGGCTGGCCGGGGAGCGCGACCGGCCCGGCGGCGAGGGCAGCGCCGTCCTGCTGGTGGAGACCGCGCGGACCCTGCCGCCCGGCCGCCGGGTGCTGGCCGAACTGCTCGCCCTGGACGTCCGCCTGGACGTCGACGACGACCCGCAGGCGGCCCTGGCCGCCACCGTCCGGGACGCCCTCGCCCAGGCCGGCGCGACCCCCGAGCAGGTCTGGGCCGCGGCCGTCACCGGGCAGCCGGCCCGCGACCGACTCGCCGAGCTGGTCGGCTCCGAGGCCGTCGAGCGGGTCCCCGACCTGCTCGGCGACACCGGCTCCGCCGCGACCGTCTTCTCCCTCACCACCGTCCTGTCCCTGGCCGAGCACGACCCCGCGGCCGCCGGCCGCCTCGCCGTGATCGCCTCGCTCGACCACCAGGGCCTGGCCGCCTGCGCCGTCCTGCGCCTCACCGGCGGTGACCGATGAGCACTCCCGGCACCGTCCTGATCAGCGGCGGCTCCCGCGGCATCGGCAAGGCCGCCGCCCTGCGGCTCGCCGCCGAGGGGCACCCGGTCAGCTTCTGCTACCAGTCCGACCGGCAGGCCGCCGACCTCCTGGGCAAGGAGCTCGACGCCCTCGGCGCCGCTGTCCTGGCCGCGAAGGTCGACGTCACCGACGCCGCCGCCGTCCGGGCCTGGGTCACCCGTACCGAGGAGGAGCTCGGCCCGATCACCGTCGCCGTCGCGAGTGCCGGAATCACCCGCGACAAGCCGCTCCTCCTGATGTCCGACGACGACTGGCGGTCCGTCACCGACACCAACCTGACCGGCACCGCGAACCTCTGCCGCGCGGTGGCCTTCCCGATGGTCAAGCGCCGCGGCGGCTCGATCATCACCCTCAGCTCCGTCTCCGGCGTCTACGGCAACCCCGGCCAGAGCAACTACGCGGCCTCCAAGGCCGGCATCATCGCGCTCACCCGCGCCCTGGCCAAGGAGGTCGGCCGGTACGGGGTCCGGGTCAACGCCGTCGCCCCCGGCATGATCGAGACCGACATGACCTCGGTGCTCACCGACGCCCAACGCACCGACGCCCTCAAGCACATCCCGCTCGGCCGCTTCGGCACGGCGGACGAGGTGGCCGACTCGGTCGCCTTCCTGGCGGGCCCGCAGTCCGCCTACCTCACCGGCTCGGTCCTGCAGATCGACGGCGGAATCGTCCTGTGACCAGACGCACCGGACGCACCAGACGCACCGCCCACCTCGACTAGGAGAAACGACCATGACCATCCCCGCCGTGCGCAGCTTCGACAACCACACCCCGCTCGTCGACACCGAGCTGCTCCCCGGCCGTGGCACCGGCGTCAACGCCGCCCACCGGATGTACGAGCACCTCATCGGCATCTGGGCCACCGGCGTCATCGAGGCCGCCCACGACCTCGGCGCCTTCACCGCCCTGATCGCCGCCCCGGCCACTGCCGGCGAGCTCTCCAGCCGGCTCGGCACCGACCTGCGCGCCACCCGCGTCCTGCTGGACGGCCTGGCCGCCTACGACGTGGTCGAGCGCAGCCGCGCGGCGGACGGCCAGGCCGTCTACACCCTGCCCCCGGAGATGCACGACGTCTTCGCCCCCGAGGGCCTGTACAGCCTGGTCGGCAAGATCCGGCACGACCGCAACGTCGCCTGGGGCGCCTGGCGCAACCTCGCCACCAACGTCCGCACCGGCGCCCGCAACTCCGAGGGCTCCCAGCAGCTCAACCAGATCTCCGAGGAGGACTACACCTCCCTCGTCCGCGGCATCAACTTCTGGGCCCCGCCGATCACCGCCACCCTCGCCGACGCCCTCCGCGAGCAGGGCTGGACCGACGGCGCCGGCCGCACCCTGCTCGACGTCGGCTGCGGCACCGGCATCTACAGCCAGCTGCTGCTCCAGGAGTTCAGCGGCCTCAACGCCCGGGCCCTGGACGCCGAGCGGATCGTCCCGATCGCCAACGCCCAGGCCCACCGCCTCGGCGTCGCCGACCGCTTCAACCCGGAGATCGCCGACTTCTGGTCCGACGACTGGGGCACAGGCGTCGACGTCGCCCTCTTCGTCAACATCTTCCACCTCCAGACCCCCGAGTCGGCCCGCGAACTCCTCCTCCGCTCGGCCAAGGCCCTCACCGAGGACGGGGTCATCGCCATCGCCGACCACATCGTCGACGAGGACAGCACCGACGGGAACACCCAGAACCGCTTCTTCCGCCTCTTCGCCGCCTCCATGCTCGCCACCGGCGGCGGTGACGCCTTCACCGTCCACGACTACGACCAGTGGCTCGCCGACGCCGGCCTGCGCCGGGTCGCCCTGCTCGACACCCCCATGCACCGCCTCCTCCTGGTCAAGCACGCCTGACCCACCCATCCCCCCTCGACGGCCCCGACGCCCCGCGTCGGGGCCGTCGGGGTTCCCTCACCCGGAGACTCCCGTGACCGACCGCACCGCCGCCCTCCGCCCCACCCTCTGCCGCCCCGCCGCCCGCCGCCCCGCCCCCTGCCGCCCCGTCCTCTTCCGCACCGACCAGGACCTCACCCCCGAGGAGATCGCCGCCACCCTCACCGTTCTCCTCCTCCAGCACCGGGCCGCCCTGACCGCGGCAGCCGCCACCGCCCCGCCCACCCGGCGCACCGTCCGCTGGCACGACGTCTCCCTCCGCCCTCCCGTCCCCACCACCTCCTGGCAGATCGTCGCCTGACGCCCGACGCCCAGCGGCCCCCGGCGCGCCGCCGGGGGCCGTGACCGTCCGCTCCCACCTCACCCGATCAGATCCAAGGAGCCCGCCAAGTGCCCCGTCCCGATGAGGCCGTAGCCACCGGCCAGCAGCAGGAACAGCACCGCCGCCACCGCCACCACCGTGTAGTGCAGCCGACCGAACACCCCCCACCAGCCCCGCGTCCAGGCGAGGACCGCGCAGACCACCGTCAGCAGGGTCAGCCCCAGGGCTCCGAGGTACATCGCCGGCACCACCGTCAGCAGCGCCGAATCCCCCAGGAACAGCGTCTGGTTGAGGGCGTTGGAGTCCGAGGTCAGCAGCGCGAAGCACCCGGTCGCCACGACCAGCACCAGCCCCGTCACCCACCCCAGCAGTCGGGCCGCCGGCGCCCCGGCCCGCCCCTTGCCCCGCACCGACCGCACCACCGCGGCGACCAGCCACCCGATCACCGTGAGCGCCAGCACCACCAGGCTCCCGAGCGCCACCCGCTGGTGCAGTTCCGGCGCCTGGTACCAGGCCAGCGGCTGGTAGGCGACGGTCGGGTCGCCGTCCGTCAGCATCGAGACGACGTCCCCGTCCCCGTTCAGCTCGAAGGCGATCCGGGCGCTGCCGCCCACCTGCTGGAACAGCCCCGGCTCCACCTGCTGCCACCGGGTCTCGCCCACCTGCGGATCCCGGCTCACCGGCCCGCTCACGACGAGCTCCGCGCCCTGCGCGGCCACGTGCACGGACCCCATCAGCGCCGAGGCCCTGGTCAGGTTGGACTGGCTGACCCTGGTCGACCGGTAGTCCCCGGCGAACTTCCCGAGGTCCCCGCCGACCACCGCGGGTGCGGCGGCGGCCGGCGCCGGGTAGAGCTGGTCCACGAAGGCGTTGAGCACCTGCTGCGTCATCCATCCCCCGGTGGAGTCCTCCCCGTCCCCGTTGACGGTCACGTACAGCCCGACGCCCCGCTCCGGCAGCAGCGCCAGGTTGCTGTGGAATCCGGGCACGTCGCCGTCCTTGACCAGCAGCTGCTGTCCGTTGCGGTTGCGCTGTTCGAGCAGGTACGCCATCCCGGGAATCCGCTGGTCGGGCCCGAAGTGCCGGGCGAGCAGCTGCGCGGTGCCGTCCCGGTCCAGGATCGAACGCCCCTCCAGGGAGCCGCCGTTCAGCAGGGCGAGCATCAGCCGCCCCATGTCGGTGACGGTGGTGACGGCGGCCGCGCCGGTGGGGGTGAGCGGCCCGTACAGGCCCTTGGTCTCGGTCTGGCCGTCGCCCTCGGGGCGGTAGCCGTGGGCGAGTTCGGCGTCGACGGCGGCCGGGTGGGGCTGGGTGAAGGTGGTGCGCTCCATCCCGAGCGGCTGCAGCACGTGCTGGGCGACGTACTGGTCGAAGGGCTGTCCGGAGACCACCTCGACCAGGTAACCGGCGAGCGCCACACCGTAGTTGTCGTACGCGGCGACCACCCCGGGGGCCCGGACCCGGTCCGGCTGGTGGGCGGCCAGCGCGTCGCCCAGGCTCCCGACGTGCTGCGGCCCGGCCTCGGCCAGCCCCATGAAGGTGTCGTCGAAGCCGCCGGTGTGGGTGAGCAGGTTCTCGACGGTGACCGGGTGCCCCGGGTAGCTGTCCTCGATCCTGAACTTGGACAGGTAGGTGTTGACGTCCGCGTGCAGGTCCAACTTCCCGGCCCGGACCTGCTGGAGGACGGCGACAGCGGTGAACACCTTGGCGTCGGAGCCCATGAAGAACGCGGTCCGGTCGGGGTCGACGGCCTTGTGCCCGGGCACGTCGGAGACGCCGTAGCCACCGGCGAAGACCTGCCGGCCGCCGGCCACCACGCTGACCGCCGCGCCGGGGATCCGGTGCTCGGCGAGCAGCTTCGGCACGAGCTCGTCGAACAGCCGCTTCACCGATCCGGGGTCGGGTGGCGCCGTCGAGCCGCCCGCCGCCGCCGAACTGCCGCTGCCCGCCGTAGCGGTGGCCGCGTGGGCCCGGTCCGGCGTGAGCCCGTACAGGAACAGACCGATCGCCGCGAGCACCAGGACCAGTCGCACCCAACCCCGCCGGACCAGCGGCCGGTTCCCCTCGACGCGTCGCACGCTCATGATGAACTCCCGTTCGATACAAGTGATTTGTGGAAGCTCCGGCGCCCTCGCGGCGGGTCGCTTCCCGACACCCGCAACACTAGGCCGGGCACCGTTTCCGGGACATGGCCTCTGGGCGTCGATCGGGGGGTGTACCCAGGTACCACCAACAGGGGTCCAGGGCCCAGTGATCGGAGCGACGGCGGGCGGCAGTCTGGATGTCGTCAGCAAGCAACGGGTAGGGATACCGGCCGCGAGGCCGTCACGGAAAGGGCCGAGCGGTCATGACCAGCAGCATCACCACGGGAGTTGTGAACAACGTGCAGAACACCGACACCACGGGCGGCCGCCGCCGGCGCAACCCGCTCGGCATGCTGGGCCACGCCGTCCGGTCCCTGCTGCGGGGCCCCGCGCTGGCCGCGTTCGCCGTGCCGCAGCTGCTGCTGCTGGTCGCCGCCTCGGTCGCCGCCTCGCTGATGGGCCTCGCGGTCGGTGCGCTGCTGGTGCCGCCCACGATCCTCGCGGTCCGCGGCCTGGCCGGGCTGCGGCGCCGGCTCGCCGCCCGCTGGGCCGGCGTCGAGATCCGTGACCCCTACCAGCCGCTGCCGGAGACGGCGCCCGGTCTCCAGGGGGCCTGGAAGCGCTGCCAGGCGCTGCTGTCGGACCAGGCCACCTGGCGCGATCTGCTCTGGCTGCTGGTCGATCCGGTGATCGGCCTCACGGTGGCGCTGTTCCCGCTCCTGGTGGTCGGCTACGGCGTCCTCGGCCTGGTGCTGCCGCAGGTCTGGCAGTCGATCTCCGACCACGGCGGCAACACCTGGTACCTGTGGATCCACGTCACCGACTCGGCTGCCGCCGGCACCGCCGCCCTGTTCGGCGTCCCGGTGATGCTGGCCGGCCTGGCGCTCGCCCCGGCCGCCCTGCGCGGCCACACCAGGCTCGCCAAGGCGCTGCTGGGCCCGACCGCCCGGGCCGAGGCGCTGGCCGCCGAGCGCAAGGTCGCCCACCTCACCGAGACCCGGCGCGACGCGCTGACCACCCAGGCCGCCGAACTGCGCCGGATCGAGCGGGACCTGCACGACGGTGCCCAGGCCCGGCTGGTGGCCATGGGCATGAACCTGGGCGTCGCCGAGCGGCTGGTCGAGCGTGACCCGGAGGCCGCCAAGCAGCTGCTCGCCGAGACCCGCCAGGCCTCCGCCTCCGCCCTGAACGAGCTGCGCGACCTGGTCCGCGGCATCCACCCGCCGGTGCTGGCCGACCGCGGCCTGGCCGACGCCGTCCGGGCCCTCGGGATGGACAGCCCGCTGAACGTGACGGTCTCCGCCGAACTGCCCGGCCGCCCCGAGGCCCCGGTCGAGTCCGCCGTCTACTTCGCCGTCTCCGAGGCGCTCACCAACGCCGCCAAGCACTCCGGCGCGAGCCACGTCGACGTCCAACTCTGGTACGAGAACGGCACCCTGAAGGCCCAGGTCACGGACGACGGCACCGGTGGCGCCGACCCCTCGCGCGGCACCGGCCTGCGCGGCCTGGAGCGCCGGCTTGCTACCTTCGACGGAGTCCTGGCCGTCCGCAGTCCGCTCGGCGGCCCCACGACCCTGACGATGGAGCTGCCGTGCGAGTTGTACTCGCGGAGGACCTCTTCCTCCTGAGGGACGGTCTGGTCCGGATGCTGCAGGCCTACGACTTCGAGGTCGTGGCCGCGGTGGACACCGGACCGGACCTGTTGCAGGCCCTCCTTACCGAACGGCCGGACGTGGCAGTCGTCGACGTACGACTCCCCCCGACGTTCACCGACGAGGGCCTGCAGGCGGCTCTGGAAGCGCGCCGGCAGATCCCCGGTCTGCCGGTGCTCGTGCTTTCCCAGTACGTGGAGCAGCTCTACGCCAAGGAGTTGCTCGCCGACGGCAGCGGCGCGATCGGCTACCTGCTCAAGGACCGGGTCTTCGACCCCGACGAGTTCGTGGCGACGGTCCACCGGGTGGCGGCGGGCGGCACCGCGCTGGACCCGCAGGTGATCGCGATGCTGGTCAACAACACCGGCCGCAGCGGTCCGCTGGAGCGCCTGACGCCGCGTGAGCGCGAAGTCCTGGAGCTGATGGCGGAGGGACGCTCGAACGGGGCCATCGCCGAGCGGATGGTGATCACCGAGCGGGCCGTGAAGAAGCACACCGCGAACATCTTCCTCAAGCTGGACCTGCCCCCCTCCGAGGAGGACCACCGCCGGGTCCTGGCCGTACTGGCCTTCCTCCAGGTCGCTCCCTGACCCCAGCCGGGATCCCGGCCCCGCGCGGCGGCCCGCTCAGCCCCTGCGCCCGGTGTGCACCGTCATCGCCGACAGGTAGAAGGCGTCCGCCCGCCGCAGGATCCCGGTCGGCGCGTCCTCGTCGATCAGCGCCTCCAGGGTCGCCCGGTCCCGCGGGTCGATCGCCTCGGCCAGCTGGTCGTGGCGCCGGACCAGCTGGGTGTGCAGGTACTCGCGGACCGGGCGGGCCAGCGGCGCCGGGTGGTCGACCAGGAAGGTCCGGGTGCCGCTGGGCTCGAGTCCGGCCCGCCGGAGCATGGCCGGCCAGTCCTCGATCTCCTCGGTGGTGTCGGGCAGTTCGGCCCGCATGGCGGCGAAGCCGTCCTCGTGGGCGGCGTCCAGCCGGGCCTGGAAGCCGGGCCGGCCGAGGCCGAAGTCGCGGGGCAGGAAGCGCGGCGGCAGGCCGCTCTCCGCGACGGCGAGCAGGCCGCCGGGGCGCAGCCGTCCGGCCAGCGCGGTGAGCGCGGCCTGCTGGTCGCCGAGGTGGTGGATGGCGTTGCCGGACCAGATCAGGTCGGCCTCGCCGAGCTTGTCGAACTCGGCGGGCAGGTCGGCCTGTTGGGTGCCCAGCCGGCCGCCGGAGCGGGTCCGGGCGCGCTCCAGCAGGGCGGCGGACCGGTCGACGGCGACCACCTCGGCGGCCGGGAAGACGGCCGCGAGCTGCTGGGCGATCACCCCGGGTCCGGCGCCGACGTCGAGGATCCGGCGGACGGTGCCGTCCCCGGCGAGGCCGGCGAGCCACTGCCCGGCCGCGGTGACGGCGTCGGCCCGCAGGTCGGCCTCCCGCTCCAGGTGGGCCGCGAGCGCGTCCCAGTCGAGGTCGGCGGCCGGGACCTGCCCGTGGCCGTGCCCGTGCTGCTGGTGCTGGTGTGCGGACATGGTGTTCCCTCTCCGGTGCATGGGTCGGTGGGTCGAAGGTAGCTTCCACCGCCAGGCTGCGACCGACCATCCCGTATCGGCAAGCTTTGTTGCCGCCTCAGCAAACACTCCTCCCTCCCCGGCCCCGCTCACGCCCCGGTCCGCCGCCAGTAGGAGCGGGTGGCCACCGCCAGCGCCATGCCGTACCCGGCGAACGCGCACATCCCCACCCACCCGATCTGCATCGCCTGCTCCGGCGTTCCCAGCGCGCCCACCCGTATCTCGACCACCCCGGCCGCGCACAGCGACAGGTAGCCGATCCCGAGCAGCCCGTACGGCGCCAGCGTGACCGCGCCGATCAGCGCCGGGGTGAGCGGCAGCCAGCGCGGTACGGGCCGGCCGCGCAGCGGCAGGGTCCAGCGGGGGAACACCTGTCCCCACGGCCGGACCAGCCCCCACAGCAGGAACACCCCGACCGCCGCCAGCAGCACGGTGCCGTCCAGCCCCCAGCGCTCCAGGGTGAGCCAGAGCCCGGAGGAGCCGTTGCGCACGTAGTCGGCGTACATCCGGTCGCCGCTGATCCCCGCGAAGCTGCCGCCGGAGGCCCAGACCAGCTTCATCACCAGGTACGGCACGAAGGCCAAGGTTCCAGCCCAGGCCGCGAGTTGGACGGTGGCCGGGGCCGCCGAGGGCGCCGGCCGCAAGGCCGCCCGCGCCGGGACTGGCCCCCGGGCCCGCGCGGTGCGCGCCAGCAGCAGCGCCCCGGCCGCCGCCAGCACCTTGTGCACCGCGTCCGGGACACTGTCCACGGCCTGCCCGAACAGCAGCGTCACCACGTCCATCAGCAGGCTCCAGGACGCCGCCGCGGCCAGCCCGCACAGCAGCCACAACCCCCCGGCCAGCCACCGCCCCGGCCGCCCCAGGACCGTCGCCACCCCGGCCCCGACCGCCACCACCCCGACCCCGGCGACCGCCCACCCGACCCAGCCGGTCCCCCACAGCGCCGTCCCGCTCAGCCCACAGCCCGCCCCGAACCCCGCGTACCCGAGGCCCCAGCCGACCACCGCCCGACCGTCCCGCACCCACTCCCTGTTCACCATGGCCCCAGGCTCACCCGCCCGCCCCGGCCCCGGCCTCCCCCGGCATGACCATCCCCCTCCCCCCGCCGGGGGATCCCCTCGCCTTCGCCGCAACACAATGGCTCCATGAAGACCATCACGCAGTGCGAACTCGCGGCGCGGTCCAAGGCCGTGCTCGACGACGTCGAAGCCGGAGAGATCTACCACATCACCCGAAACGGCACCGCGATCGCCGAGGTCCGGCCGATCAGCCGTCGCCGCCGGTTCGTCCCCGTCGAAGAGCTCCAACGGAAGTGGCAGAACGCACCCGTGATCGACGCAGCAGAGATCCGTGCCGAAGCCGATGCCTTCTACGGCGACGAGGACCGGGTCGGCGACGACGACCCGTGGGAGCAGGCGTGACCGGGCGACACCAACGCGGGCTGCTCGACACCTGCCTCAGATCGACCCACGGCTCCTGCCGGCTCACCACGCTCCCGTTCGACCGGGAGGCAGCTCGGAGATTCGGCACGCTGACCGCGCTCACCATCCAGGTCAAGCGCGATCCCCGGCCTCACCGCATGGATTTGATGATCGCGGCAACGGCGGCCGCCCACGGCTTGCCGCTCTACACCCGGAACTGACGTCCGGCGGCCCGATCGCCCGAGCCGCCCGATCGCCCGAGCCGCCGATCCGCACCCGCCGGCCCTACCCCCGCGGCGCGGCGAAGCAGTGCACCTCGACCGTGCGCCCGGAGGCCCAGCGCTGTTCGCCGCTGCCGAGCAGGGTCCAGCCGAGGCGGCGGTAGAGGGCCAGGGCGGCGGTGTCGGTGGCGAGCACGTCGAGCACGGGGTGCAGCCCGAGGGTCCGGGCGTGCACCACGGCGTGGGCGAGCAGCCGGGTGCCGGCCCCGCGGCCGCGGGCGGCCGGGGCGACGTACAGGCGGCCGATCAGGGCGGTGAGTTCCGGTCTGCCGCCGGTGCGCAGGCTCCACAGCCCGGGGGCGAGGTCGCCGGGGCCGCTGCGGACCAGGCCGACGTGGCCGACGATCCGGTTGTCCGCCTCGGCGATCCAGGCGGCCAGCAGGCCGTCCGGACTGAGCCAGGCGGCGGGCCGCTCGGGCCACTCGGCGGGGTAGCCGTCGGTGGTGTGGACGTCGCCCAGGGCCCGTACGCAGTCGGCGAGGTCGGCGGCGCGGCGTCGGCGGACGCCCACCCCCGCACCGGTCTGCCGGGGGCCGGACGCGACGACATTGGCGCGTTCTTCAAGGTCAGCCATGCCGGTACGTTACCGGCCGGCCCTCACCGCCGCAGCAGGTCGACCACTCCGGTGAGGTCCTCGGCGCCGCTGCCGAGCGCCAACCGGTGTTCCATCAACCGGAAGTACGGGGACAGCAGTTCGACGCTCACCCCCTGCTCCTCGGCGGTGCGCAGCAGCGTCCCCTTGCCCGCGACCTGCATCGCCAGGTTGGAGACCACGCCACTCGTGTAGTCCCCGCTCTCCAGCTGCGCCGCCGTCCGTTCGACCGATCCGGCCATCGCGGTGAGCCACTCCCGCAGCAGCGGCGCCAGCTCGCTCGGCGCCACCGCCTCGCCCCGGACCAGCGCGAAGGCGTGGGCGATCCCGGCGAACATCCCGTACATCGCGCTGAGCAGCGCCACGTCGTGCAGCGCCGCGTACCCGGCGTCCGCGCCGACGTACCGGGCCCCGGCCGGCACGCCCAGCACCTCCCGGTACTCCTCGAAGACCTCCGCCGAACCGCTGTAGAAGACGTACGCCCCGGCCTCCGGGACGCCGATCATCGGCGGCACGGCCATGATCCCGCCGTCCAGGTAGCGGGCCCCGCGCGCCTCGGCCCAGGCCGCCCGGGCCCTGGCCTGCTCGGGGGTGCTGGTGACCACGTCGACCAGGTCCTTCCCGGCCAGCTCCACCCCGTCCAGCGCCTGCTCGACGGAGTCGTCGTCGAGCAGGCAGACCACCACCAGCCGCCCGGCGGCGACGGCCTCGGCGGCAGTGGCCGCCACCACGGCGCCCTCGGCGGCGAGCGGTTCGGCACGGGCGGCGGTGCGGTTCCAGACGGTGAGCGGGTGCCCGGCGGCGAGCCAGGTGCGGGCCAGCGCGGTGCCCATCGCGCCGAGGCCGAGCAGGGTGACGGGGGTCCTGGGCGAGGTCTCAACTGTGTTCTGTGCCATGCCGATCAGCCTCGGCCCAGCCGCGTCCATGATCAAGTACGCACTTCGGAGTGGGTGGTTACCCCGAGGTGAGCGACGAGGTCGGAAGGGCTGGGGGGCATGGCGACCGGTGGCTCAGTGCTCCTCCGCCACCAGGTGGTCGACACAGGCCGCGATCGCGAGCAGCAGCCCGGTGTCCGCCCCGTCGGCGACCTCCACCCCGTAGGTGTCGCGGACCCGGAACCACTTGCGGGAGATCCGGGCGAGCTGGTCGCCGTGGTGGTTCTCCACCCGGTAGTCCTTGTCGATCAGGTTGCCGTGGATCCTGAGCTCGCCGCCGGAGGCCAGCTCCACCAGGTACTTGTCGCGGAACGGGGTGAACAGCTTCTCCCGTACGGTCGCGACCACTTCGCCGTCGGCGTCCTCGATCTTCATCGCATCGCGGACGGTGAGCATCTTCTCCTTCACCACCGCGACCACGCGCCCGTGCACGTCCTTGAGCTCGAAGGTGTGCCGCAGCCGCAGCACCTTGCCGTCCACCAGGTAGGCCTTGTGCCCCCGGTCGTCCTCGATCCAGTAGTCGTCACCGACCGCGAACAGCTTCTCCCTGACCAGATACCGCACGTGGACCTCCTCCGTCGTCGAACTCGAACCACCCATTCGACCCTCCCCCACCCCCACCGCAAAGCACCGCCGCGCGCAGGACCCCACCCCCCTCGACCCCACCCCCCTCGCCTCAACCCGTCTCGCCTCCACCCCCTCGCCCCCACCCGCTTCAATAACCACCATGCTGATCACCCTCCACAGCGAGCGCCTCGACCTCCTCCCCCTCGCCCCCGAGCACGCCGACGAACTCGCCGCCGCCCTCGCCGACCCGGCCCTGCACGCCTTCACCGGCGGCAGCCCCGCCACCCCCGCGCAGTGGCACGCCCGCTGCACCCGGCTCGCCGCCGGCTCCCCCGACCCGGCCGAGCTCTGGGGCAACTGGGTACTGCGGCTGCGCGCCGACGGCGCCATCACCGGCTACGTCCAGGCCACCGTCCGCCCCGCAGCCGCCGAGGCCGAACTCGCCTGGGTGGTCGGCACCCCCTGGCAGGGCCGCGGCCTGGCCACCGAGGCCGCCCGCACCCTGCTCACCCACCTCACCACCGCCGGCCTCACCACCGCCGTCGCCCACATCCACCCCGACCACCACGCCTCCGCCCGCATCGCCCGCACCCTCGGCCTGCACCCCACCCCGCACACCGTGGACGGCGAAATCCGCTGGCAGGCCGATCTTCCGCACCCGTAGCATCCGAGCGGACCCCGCCCGGCAGCCCCAGGAGCACCCCGTGTCCGTCGACGCCGACCTCCACCTGCGCTGGCCCGCGGGCCTCGCCCCCACCACCGGCGAACTGGCCACCCTGCTCGGCCTCCGGTACGGGGCGGACGGCGGGCCCTGGGGCGAAACCCCCGCCCCGGACGGCGGCAGCACCATGCGGGTCCGCATCTCCACCGACCCCGCCGACCTCCTCGGCCCCCGCCCCGGCCGGGCCACCGAGCACCGCTACGACCACTGGCTGGTCCTCACCCCCGCCCGACGCGAGCCGTACCCCCTGGACACCTACGCAGTGCTCCGCGCCCACGCCCGCGAGACCATCGCCCTGCTGCGCCACCACGGCCTGGTGGAGGCCACCTTCGGCATCGACGCCTCCGGCGCCGACGGCTACTGGACGGCCGCCCGCACCCTGCTCGGCCCAGAGCCCGCAGACGTCGACCTGACCCTCTGGTGGGGCACCGAAACGCCCACCACCCCCACCCCCAGCACCCCCACCCCACCCCCGGGCCCCGACGACATCACCCGCGCCCTCGCCGCCCGCGCAGCCGGACTCCCCACCCAACACACCACCCGCTACACCGGCCGCCAGGTCACCCCCGACCAACTCGACGCCTTCGCCGACCACCTCACCGCCACCCTCACCCGCCCCGGCGAACAGCTCGACCTCGCCCTCTGGCTCGGCCCCCACCTCCTCCGCCACCAGACCGCCACCCACCCCACCACCGACCTCCGCCTCCTCCCCTGACCCGCACCGCACCCACCCCCAGCACCCCCCCACCCCCCAACCCCCACCCCCCACCCGACCCAGGCGAGAGGGACGCGCTGCGGGAGGGGGCGGTGGAGGGGGTGGGTGCGGAGAGGGGCGTGACGGGTGATTTTCAGACCG
>NZ_JBEZXE010000050.1:0-8473 GCF_040637885.1 Kitasatospora sp. NPDC028055
GTCCCCCTCGGCCCCGGCGACGACATCGGCATCCGCCACACCGGCGGCACCACCGGCATCCCCAAGGGCATCCTCAGCCTCCACGGCCCCTACCGGGACATGTTCGACGCCCTCCTCGCGGGCCCCCAGGACGAGGAGCCGCCCCGGCTGCTCGCCGCCACCTCGCTCGCCCACCTCTCGGGCGTGCTCGCCGATGTGACGCTCCAGCGCGGCGGCTCCGTGGTCCTCCAGCGCACCTTCGACCCCGGCGAGGTCCTCGCCGCGATCGAGCGCGAACGCATCACCGACCTCTGGACGCTGCCCCCGCTGATCTACCAGCTGCTCGACCACCCGGCCCTGGCCCGCACCGACCTGTCCAGCCTGCGCCGGCTCTCCTACGGTGGCTGCGCCGCCTCCCCCGCCCGGATCCGCGAGGCCGTCAAGGTGTTCGGCCCGGTGCTGGTCAGCCTCTACGGCATGTCCGAGGCCCAGAAGATCGCCTACCTCACCCCCGAGGAGCACGCCCGGTTCGGCGAGGACGGCCCGCTCCCGGTCGGCCGGCCGTTCCCCGACGTGGAGGTGGAGGTCCGCGCCGCGGACGGCACCGTGCTGCCCGCCGGGGAGCAGGGCGAGATCCACGTCCGCTCCGGCACGCTGATGGCCGGCTACTGGAAGCAGCCCGAGCTCACCGCCAAGGTCCTGCGCGGGGGTTGGCTCGACACCGGCGACATCGGCTACTTCGACGCCGACGGCTATCTCTACCTCGCCGACCGCCTCAAGGACCTGATCATCGTCGTCGGCGGCCACGTCTACCCCACCGAGGTGGAGGAACTCCTCCTCACCCACCCGGCCATCGCCCAGTGCGCCGTCTACGGCGTCCGCGACGCCCAGGAGGCCGAACACGTCCACGCCGCCGTCGTCCCCGCCCCGGGCCGGCAGCCCGACCTGGAGGACGTCCGCGCCTTCGTCACCGCCAACAAGGGCCGCCTCTACGCTCCCGAGGCCCTCCACCTGGTCGACGCCATCCCGCTCACCGCCGTCGGCAAGCCCGACAAGAAGCGGCTGCGCCAGGCCCTCGCCCACTGAACACCCTCCTGGGGGCGTTCCCCGACCGGGGGGGAACGCCCCGGGTCGGGGAACGCCCCGGCGCGAGGTCCCGCAGCGACTCCCCGTGACCGCCTGCACCGCGCAATGGGCTCCGCGCAATGGGGCACCGCGCGATGGGACGCTCACCGAAACCCCACCGAACCCCGGCCGGATCCCCACCGGCTTTCACCCCATGGCGGGGTTTGGCTCAATGAACCACCGCCCCGGTGCCGAGAAGCCAACGGGGGGTGGCGGCGCTGAGGGCTGCCACCCCTCTCCTGACGCCGGGGTCGGGGTCAGGAGAGGGTCGGGGCCGGGGTCAGGAGAGGGGTCAGGGCCGGGGCTCACTCCGGGGCCGGAGTCCCGTCAGCCGCCTCCGCCGCCGCCAGACAGCACCGCACGAAGTCCCGCACCACCGGGTTCCCGTCGTCCACCCCGGCCCACGCCACCGCGATCCGGCTCGGGCTGACCCCGCTCACCGGCCGGTAGGCGATCCCCGGCCGGGCGTAGAAGCGGGCCGTGGACGCCGGGGCGAGTGCGACGCCGTACCCGTTGGCGATGGCGCTCAGCCAGTCGTCCGGGTGCTCCACCACGGCGCCGAAGCGGACCGGGTGCCCCTCCCGCTCATCGGCGGCGACCCAGTAGTCCCGCCAGCGGCCGGTCTCGGCGGGGGCCGCGACGAAGGGCTCGTCCCACAACTCCCGGAACGGGACCACCTCCAGCGCCGCCAGCCGGTGCGCCGAGGGCAGCGCGACCCACCGCGGCTCGGTGAACAGCTCGGCCACCCGCCACCCCTCCTGCCCGGGGAACGGCAGCCGCAGCAGCGCCACGTCGGCCTCCCCGGCGGCCAGCCCGGCCGTCGGGTCGGACCACGCGGTGTGCCGCATCTCGACCCGCCAGCCGGGATTGCGCTCGGTGAACCCGGCGACGATGCCCGGCGTGGCCTCGTTGGCGGCGCTGGCCAGGAAGCCCACCCGCAGCACCCGCTCCGCCCGGCTGGCCGCGCCCCTGGCCTCGCGCAGCGTCGCGTCCCAGTCGGCCAGCAGGCCCGGCACCCGCGCGGCGAGGCTCCGCCCGGCCACGGTGAGCGCCATCCCGGCCCGGGACCGGACGAACAGCGGCACCCCGAGCAGCTTCTCCAACTGCCGGACCTGCTTGGTCAGCGCGGGTTGGGAGACGTACAGCCGCTCGGCCGCCCGGGTCAGGCTGCCGTCCTCGGCGACGGCGGCGAAGGTGCGCAGCAGCCGGGTGTCCACATCCATTCCACCAGGTTATGGAAGCCGGTATTGGACGCAAGCCAAGGCCCGCGAAGAGGCTGGAGCCATGTCCATCGCCTGTCTCGTCGTCACCGTCCTCGCCATCGCCGCCAACGCCGGAATCGCCGCCGCCGACTTCGCCAAGGCCCCCTTCGTGCTGGCCAATTCGGCCGAGGTGAAGGTGAAACCGGAGTGGGTCCCGTGGCTGGCCTCGCTCAAGCTGGCCGGCGCCGTCGGCCTGCTGGCCGGCCTGGTCGCCCTCCCGCCGCTCGGCCTCGCGGCCGCGGTCGGGCTGGTGCTGTTCTACGTCGGCGCCGTGGCGACCCACGTCCGCACCCGTGTCCTCCACAACCTCCACTTCCCGGCGGGCTACCTGGCCCTGGCCATCGCCACCCTGGCCCTCACCGCCACCCGCTGACGGGCCTGCACCACCGCCGCGCACACACCTTGGTGGCGCCGTCCGGCACCCGCCCGGAGCCGCAGCTGCCCGGAGCCGCAGCAGCTGAGGCCCGTGCCAGCCGGACCCGGCCCGTCAGGCCGCGCCGAAGTGCCGCTCGGTGTCCGCGACCAGGCTCCCCAGGAAGGACCGGTTCGGCAGGTCCGTCAGCGCGGCCGGGCGGGCCAGCAGCGGGTTGGGTTCGAAGGCGAAGGTCCAGGTGAACCGGGTGCCGGTCGGGGTGGGCTCGACCAGGTAGTCCTCGCCGAAGCGCCGGAACAGCGGCAGGCTCGCCGAGGTGACGCAGAAGGAGTGCCGGGAGCCCTCCTCCCAGCGCACGAACTCCTCCCGCAGGCGCAGCAATCGCATCGCGGTGATCTCGCGGGTCGTGCCGACGCCGTGCGGGGGCCGCGAGGTGTAGCGGCCGCCGGCCAGGCCCCGGCACCAGGACAGCGGCGCGTCCCCGGCGAGCCCGCGCCAGACCGCCTCCGGCGTCACCGGCAGGTCCAGCACGTATGCGTAGCGGTGCGGCGCGGTGTCGAAGAAGGACGGGTCGAAGCGTTCGAGCGTGAACCAGGGCATCGGGGCTCCTCTTCTCACGGGGTCCCACGGGGTCCCACGGGGTCCCACGGAGTCTCGCAGGGGTCCTGTCGCGGGAGTCCGCCGGGCGCGTCTCAGCCGGACGGCCCGAGCCTCTCCGCCTTCCCGACCGCCGCGGCCGCCCCGGCCGCCCCGACCGTCCCGCCCACCGCCCGGAGGGCGAAGGGCAGCAGCCGGTCGGCGGTCTCCCGGGCGGTGGCCTCGTCCACGTCCTCGGGCAGTTGCGGGGTGAGCAGGAAGTGGGTCATCACCGGTCCGACCACCACCTCGCCGAGCAGGTCCACGCCGTCGAGCGCCTGGATCTCACCCCGCTCGACGGCCCGCCGGACGACCTCCGCGACCCGTCCGTACACCGGCCGGAGGAAGGCCGTCACCAGCGCCTCGGCCAGCGCGGTGTTGTGGGCGGCCTCGCCGATCAGGGCGCGGATCAGCCGGCCGGGCTCGCCGGTCATGCTCGCCGCCTTGTCCCGCAGGACGACCCGCAGGTCGCCCTCCAGTCCGCCGGTGTCCGGCTGCTCGTACGAGCTCTCGCCGTGCAGCGCGGCGGCGGCGATCACCAGGTCCTCCTTGGACGACCAGCGACGGTAGAGGGTCGCCGTCGAGACCCCGGCCCGGGCCGCCACGGCGGCGGTGGTCAGCCCGCCGTAGCCGCTCTCCGCGAGGACGGCGAGCGTGGCGTCCAGCAGCGCCCGGTCCCGGGCGGCGTCACGGGGACGCCCCCGGCGCGAGGTGGCGGCCGGTGCGGCACCGGCGGGGCCGGCGGCGCCGGCAGGGCCGGCAGGGCTGGCAGGGCTGGCAGGGCTGGCAGGGCTGGGCGGGGTGGTGCTGCGGCTCATGCCGGAAGTCTACCGAGAACTAGAAACGAAAGCGTTTCGTTTCGTTTATGCTCGACGGCATGAGCCTCTCTGCCGAAGCCACGCCCACAGCCGCGCCCGCCTCCGCCGAAGCCACCCCCACCGCCGGCCCCGCCGTCGAAGGCCCCGCCGCGACCGTCACCCGCCTGCGCGCCGCCTTCGCCACCGGCCGCACCAAGCCCCTCGCCTGGCGCAAGGCCCAACTCCGCGCCCTGCGCCGCCTGCTGGTCGACCAGGAGGCCGTCTTCACCGCCGCCCTCCACGCCGACCTCGGCAAGAGCGCCGCCGAGGCCTACACCACCGAGATCGGCTTCACGGTCAACGAGATCGACCACACCCTGCGCCACCTCGACGGCTGGCTGCGCCCGCGCCGCACCCCCGTCCCGCTCGCGCTGCTTCCCGCCCGGGCCCGGACGGTCCGCGAACCCCTGGGCACCGTGCTGATCATCAGCCCGTGGAACTACCCGCTCCAGCTCGCGCTGTCCCCGCTGGTCGGCGCGCTCGCCGCGGGCAACTGCGCGGTGGTCAAGCCCAGCGAACTCGCCCCCGCCACCTCCGCCGCCATCGCCCACTGGCTGCCCCGCACCCTCGACCCGCAGGCCGTCGCCGTCGTCGAGGGCGGCGTGCCGGAGACCACCGCCCTGCTGGAGCAGCGCTTCGACCACATCCTCTACACCGGCAACGGCGCCGTCGCCCGCATCGTCATGACCGCCGCCGCCCGCCACCTCACCCCCGTCACCCTGGAGTTGGGCGGCAAGAGCCCGGTCGTCGTCGAGCCCGGCACCGACCTCGCCACCGCCGCCCGCCGGATCGCCTGGGGCAAGTTCATGAACGCCGGCCAGACCTGCGTGGCCCCCGACTACGTCCTCGCCATCGGCGACACCGCCACCGAACTCGAGCGCCAACTCACCGCCGCCGTCCGCGAGATGTACGGCACCGACCCGGCGCGGAGCCCCGACTACGGCCGCATCGTCAACGAGCGCCACTTCGACCGGCTGACCGCCCTGCTCGCCGACGGCCGCATCGTCACCGGCGGCGACCACCACCGCGCCGACCGCTACCTCGCCCCCACCGTCCTGGCCGACGTCGACCCGGACGCCCCGGTGATGCGCGAGGAGATCTTCGGTCCCGTCCTGCCGATCATCCGCGTCCCCGACCTCGACGCCGCGATCGCCTTCATCACCGGCCGCGACAAGCCCCTCGCCCTCTACGCCTTCACCGCCTCCGACACCACCAAGCGCCGCCTCACCACCGAGACCTCCTCCGGCGCCCTCGCCTTCGGCGTCCCCAACGCCCACATCGTCGTCCCCGGGCTGCCCTTCGGCGGTGTCGGCGAGAGCGGCCTCGGCCGGTACCACGGCGCCCACTCCATCGACACCTTCAGCCACACCAAGTCCGTCCTCGACAAGCCCCTCCTCGCCGACCCCCTCCGCCCCGCCTACCCGCCCTTCACCCCCCTCAAGTCCCGCCTCCTGCGCCGCCTCCTCTGACCGGCAGGACGGCGAATCGACTCAGCCCGGCTGAGTACCCGTACGGATGCGGAGCGCCCTGGCCGCCCATAGCGTTCTGCGAGCCAGAGCGCGCGCATGCGACTACGGGGAGAGGCACATCATGGACGTCATCGCGATCCGACCGGCCGACCGGCCCACTGCCGCGAGCACCGCGAGCACCACGAACCGCCCGGGCGACGGGCGCGACACCGGCTGGTCCCGGCGGCACAGCCCCACCTGACGCCGACGCGGTTCAGAGCCGGAACAGCGACCGGTAGGCGTTGCCCTCCACGGCGTTGAGCAGCACGTACGACGGACCGAGGCCGAGGGTGACCTCGCGCAGGCGGGCCAGGGCCTCGGCCGCGGTGGGGACTTCGAGCCCGATCGCGGCCGCGGCCGCGTCCCGGTCGGCGAGCAGGTCGGGCTCGTCGGCCAGGTAGTCCTCGGCCGCCTCCGCGCTCTCCTCCTCGGTCAGCCGCACGCAGTCCTGCCACCACGGCACCGCCAGCAGCAGCCGGACCAGCTCCTCCAGCCCGACGGCCAGCAGCGCCGCGCCGCCCTCCGAGTCGGCGTACAGGACGGGGCGTTCGTCGCCGCCCTCGCCGCAGAGGAAGAAGGTGCCGCCCCCGCTGCACTTGCCGACCTCCTCCAGGGCCTCGCCGGAGGCGAGCACGACCTCCTCCACGTGCGAGTAGGCGTCGAGGGAGAAGTCCGCGGGCCAGAGCAGGTAGTCGACGGTGGCGGGGGTCGCCCGCAGGCGATCGAGGAACGACATGGCGGACACCCTACGGCGCCCCTCGGACACCTCAGGCCGTCAGCCGTTCGGCCAGGTACTCCTCCCAGGTGCGCCGCCCGTGCTCGGCCCCGGCCAGGGTGAGGTTCGCCCCCGCCCGGTACGCGCGCCCGACCTTGCCCGGCACCCGTACGGGCAGCCGCCGGCGGCTGCGGCCCCGCGCGGTCAGGTACGCCCGGGTCAGCTCGTCCATCTCGTACACCGTCGGCCCGGCCAGGTCCGGGACCAGGCCGGCGGGCCCGTCCAGCGCCAACTCGACCAGCCGGGCGGCGACGTCGCGCGCGTCCACGGGCTGCCAGCGGACCCCGCCGGGGGCCGGCAGGAGCGGCAGCTTGGCCATCTTCTCGACCACGGCGAACGCCAGGTCGTGGAACTGCGCGGCGCGCAGCACGGTGTACGGCAGGCCCGAGCCGGTCACCGCCTCCTCGGCCGCGTGCTTGGCGCGGAAGTAGCCGAGCGGCACCTTGTCGGCGCCGATCACCGAGATGTACACCAGGTGCCGCACCCCGGCCCGCTGGGCGGCCGCGACCAGCCGCCGGGTGGCCTCGTCGTCGCCCTTGGGGCCGCCCGCGAGGTGCAGCACGGTGCCGACCCCCGTGAGCGCCTCGTCCAGCCGGGTGGCCGCCTCGGCCTCGTCGCCGAGCAGGTCGCCGCGCACGTACGTCACGCCGTCCCCGACCGCTCCGTCCCCGACCGCGCCGTCCTCCGCCGCCCGCCCCCGCCGGCTCAGCACGCGCACCGGCCGCCCCGCCGCGAGCAGCAGCGGTACGACCTGCCGGCCCAGGGTGCCGGTGCCGCCGGTGACCAGTACCGGGTTGTTCGTCATGATCGTCTCCGTTTCGTCCCTGGCCGGGAGTTGATCTCCCCGCCGCCCCCGTTGTTGGGTGGCTCCTGCTGCCCTGACCCGAGGCGACGAAGGAATGTGACACGGTGGACGGAACAGTCGGAAGCGATGAGCGATCTACCCGGACCGCGCTCTTCGAGGAGCACCGCCCGCACCTGCGCGCGGTCGCCTACCGGATGCTCGGCTCGATCAGCGAGGCCGAGGACGCGCTCCAGGACGCCTGGCTGCGGTTCGACCGCACCGACACGGCCGAGGTGGCCAACCTCGGCGGCTGGCTGACCACGGTGGTGTCCCGGGTCTGCCTGAACCTGCTGCGCGACCGCGCCGCCCGTCGGGAGGAGCCGCTCCAGCCGGTCGGGCCGGACGGCGCGAGCGGCCTCGAGCGGCTGCCGGACCCGCTGCTGCGCCGGGAAGGGGTGGTCGACCCGGAGCAGGAGGTGATGCTCGCGGACTCGGTCGGCCTGGCACTGATGGTGGTGATGGAGTCGCTGTCGCCCGCCGAGCGGGTCGCCTTCGTGCTGCACGACCTGTTCGCGGTGCCGTTCGAGGAGATCGCCCCGCTGATCGAGAAGACCTCGGCCGCGACCCGCCAACTGGCCAGCCGGGCCCGGCGCAAGGTGCAGGCGCAGCCCGCGCCCGACCGGGACCCGGGCCGTCAGCGGCTGGCCGTGGACGCCTTCTTCGCCGCCTCCCGCACCGGCGACCTGGAGGCGCTGGTCGCCGTGCTGGACCCGGACGTGGTGCTGCGCTCGGACGGCGGCGCCGTGCTGGCCCGCCACACCATGGTGCTCACCGGCGCCAGGGCGGTGGCCGGGCAGGCCGCGATGTGGGGCAAGCTGGCGCCGTTCGCCCGCCCCGCGCTGGTCAACGGCACCGCGGGCGCGGTGGTCATCGGCGACAACGGCCGGGCGCTGTCGATCATGGCG
Source organism: Kitasatospora sp. NPDC028055 (assembly GCF_040637885.1). Taxonomy (NCBI): domain Bacteria; kingdom Bacillati; phylum Actinomycetota; class Actinomycetes; order Kitasatosporales; family Streptomycetaceae; genus Kitasatospora; species Kitasatospora sp. NPDC028055. The sequence continues at coordinate 8,265 of NZ_JBEZXE010000050.1, forward strand.
TTCACCGTCGTGGCCGGCGTGATCACCGAGATCGACGTGATCGCCGACCAGGAGCGGCTGGCGGCCTTCGACCTCTCGGCCTTCCGGGACTGACGCTCTCGGCCTTCCGGGACTGACGGCGATAGCGCCCCGCGGACCAGCCCGTACCACGGTGCGCCGGAGGCCGCGGACACGGCGGCACGCCACATCGCGCAGGCGGTTGCGCCGTC
>NZ_JBEZXE010000050.1:8483-56613 GCF_040637885.1 Kitasatospora sp. NPDC028055
GCCCGCCCCCCGCCCCCCCCGCCCCCCCCCCCCCGGGGCCCCGGGGGGGGGGGGGCGGGGGCCCCCCCCCCCCCCCCCCCGCCCTCCCACCCCCGGCCTCACCGCCCGACGGCACCGTCCAGCTGCTCCCGGATGATGTCCGCGTGCCCGGCGTGCCGCCCGGTCTCCTCGATCATGTGCACCAGCACCCAGCGCAGCGACGGCCCTTCGGCCGCGTCGGGCCGCAGCGAGCGCGCGCCCGGCCGGTCGAGGTCCGGGGCGGCCGCGACCACCGCGTTCGCCCGGGCGATCGCGTCCCGGTAGGCGGCGACTGCCGAGGCCGTGGAGACCTCCGCCAACGGGACGTCCGCCGTCTGGGCCGGCTCCCCGAGCCCGCCGTACGCGTACTCGAACCAGTTGTGCTCGACCACGGCCAGGTGCTGCACCAGCCACAGCAGGCTGGTGCCGGAGGCGACCCCTGGGCGCCGGGCGTCCTCGTCGGAGAGGCCCTCCACCTTGCCGATCACGGCCTCGCGCAGGTAGTCGAGGAAGGCCAGCAGGGTGGTCCGCTCATCGGCGTTCAGCGAGGGCGGACGGACGTCGGGGCGCGGGCTGGGCGCGGTGTTCTCGGTCACCGCGCCACCCTAGCCAGCCGGACCGACGCCCCGAGAGCCCCGCGACCCGACAGGCCGTCACCAGCCCTGCGCGCGCACCCAGTCCGCAAGGTGCCGGGCGCAGCCGTCGACCGACTGCTGCCAGCTGCGGGCCGCGCCGTCCCCGGCCTCGTCGCTGACGTACTTGACCAGCCGCACCGGCACCCCGGCCCGGTGGGCGACGGCCGCGACGGCGTAGCCCTCCATGTCGACCAGGTCGGCGTGCCCGGCGAGCCGCTCCTTGGCCTCCGGGGAGTCGACGAACAGGTCTCCGGTGGCCAGCACCGGGCCCTCGCCCTTGCCGACCATCAGCGGGGCGCCGTAGCTGCGGCCGGTGAGGTTCTGGAGGGCCGCGGTGTCCAGGTCGTGCTGGATCACCTGGACGACGTGGTGCATGCCCTCCCAGCCGGGGCGCAGCGCGCCGGCCGTGCCGAGGTTGATCACCTCGGACGGGAGCTCGCCCCGCGCCAGCACGGTGGCCAGGGCCGCGGTGGCGTTGACCTTCCCTATCCCGGTGAGCAGCACGGGCAGCCGGTCGTCGAGGTGGGCGGCCTCCTCGCGGACCGCGACGACGAGCAGCGGGCGGTCGGGCGAGATCGTTCCAAGCAGTCGCATGGGGCCCATGGTACGGAGCACGGGGGTGCCCGGCCCGGCGGCAGCGCGGCGCGGAACCGCGGGGGCCCCGGCGGGCGTCGCAGCGGGCGCCACCTCTCCGTCCGGCCGGTGCGATCGGCGCCAACCGGCGACAACCCGGGACAACCGGTGTCAACCGGCACAAGACGTGCGAAGGCGTACGGAGACGTGCGGAAACCGTGCACGACATGCTCAAGATCGGCGCAAGTCAGGTGTGGTCGGAGGGAGTCACGGCCATACTGCTGCCATCGGTCGGGCCCGGGGAGACGGGTCGGCCCCAGGGGAGGATGAGGCGGGTGGCGACACCAGTAGGCAACGGCGCACCGGGCGCCGCGTTCCCGGCACGACCGGGCACGCCGCCGGCCGCACCGGGGGCGGCGGCGTTCGGCGCACCGACGACGGCCCCGGGCGCACCGGCACCCCGGGGAGCGGCGTTCCCCGGCCCGACGGCGCCGAGACCGGGCGCCGCACCGCCCGCGCGGCGGCCCCGGGCCACCGCGCCGGAGCGCGGCGTGCGCGCCCGGCTGGCCCAGGCCACCCGCACGCCCCCGGGCCGGCTGCGGATCGCCGGGGTGGTGCTCGCGGTGCTGACCGTGGCCTTCGGCGGGCTCACCGCCTGGCAGTTGGAGACCAGGGCGCAGGCCGCCGACCGGGTGGTCTCGTACAGTCAGCCGCTCAGTCGGGACGCCGCCGAGATCCACCGCTCGCTGGCCGACGCCGCCACCACCGCGGCCTCCGGCTTCCTGCTGGCCGGCGCCGAGCCCAAGGACGTCCGGGCCCGCTACGAGCAGGACCTCGCCCAGGCCGCCAAGCTGATCTCCCAGGCCGCCGCCCGGACCACCTCGACCTCCCCGGCCCAGGACTCCCTCTCCCGGCTGAACCAGCAACTCCCGGTGTACGCCGGTCTGGTGGAATCCGCGCGGGCCGACAACCGGCAGGGCATCCCGCTCGGCGGCGCCTACCTGCGGTACGCCTCCGAGCAGATGCAGACCGTCCTGCTGCCGGCCGCCGCCGAGCTGAACACCATCGAGAACCACGAGCTGGTGACGGACTACGCCGCGGCCCGGTCGACCCCCTGGGCCGCGTACGGCCTGGCGGTGCTCACCCTGGCCGCGCTGGGCTGGGTGCAGCTGACCCTGTTCCGCCGCACCAACCGGGTGTTCAACGTCGGCCTGCTGGGCGCCACCGCCGCCGTCCTGGCCGGCACGCTCTGGCTCGCCGTGGCCGGGCTGACCACCGGCTCGGCGTTGAAGCAGAGCGACCACGAGGGGGCCTCCCCGCTGCAGGCCCTCAACTCGGCCCGGGTGGACGTGCTGACGGCGCGCCTGGCGGAGAACCTGAACCTGGTCGCGCGCGGCTCCACCGCCACCTACGCCACCCAGTACGACGACGTCACCAAGCGCCTGGCCGGGACGGCCGGCAAGGGCACCCCGATGCGCGACCGGGCGGGCACGCTCTCCAACGCGCTGATCCTCGCCCCCGCCGCCGCGGGCCCGTCGCTGGCCACCGCCGCCGACCAGTACGACGTCTGGCAGGACCGGTACCGCAAGGCGCGCTCGGCCGAGGTCGACAACGCCGACTACCAGGGCGCCCTGAACGCGACGGTGTCCGCCACCGACACCACCGAGACCGCCGACGCCGCCTTCAACGCCACCGACCGGGCCCTGGCCCAGGCCGCCGACGCCGAGCAGGCCCGCTTCACGGCCTACGCCGACGGCACCGCCGGGGACCTCCGGCTGGCGGCCGGCGCCGCCGCGGTGCTCGGCCTGGTGGGCGCGGCCGCCGCGCTGCGCGGCCTGGGCCGACGACTCGCCGAGTACCGGTAGAGGGGGAACGGACACTCATGCGCACCACGACCGTACCGACCAGGAGCGCCGCCGCACTGGCCGTGCTGGCCGCCTGCGCGGCCGTACTCGGCGGGGGCGGCCCCTCCGGCGCCGCACCGACCGGGGCCACCGCCGCGACCACCGCAAGCGCGCCGCAGGCCGTCCAGCAGAGCCAGGACCAGTCCGACTCCTGCGACATCTACGGCAGCGTGCCGCCGAGTTCGGCGGACGGCCCGGCGGTGAAGGCCATCAAGGCCAGGCGCAGCCTGGTGATCGGCGTCGACCAGAACAGCTACCGCTGGGGCGCCCGCAACCCGAACACCGGACAGATCGAGGGCTTCGACATCGACCTGGCCCGGGCGATCGGCACCGCCATCATGGGCGACCCGGACAAGGTGGTGCTCAAGCCGGTGGCCACCGCCGACCGGGTCGACGCGGTGCAGAAGGGCCGGGTCGACCTGATCGTCCGCACCATGACCGTCAACTGCAAGCGGATGGAGCAGGTCGCCTTCTCCAAGCCGTACTTCAGCATCTCCCAGCGGGTGCTGGTGCCGAAGACCTCCCCGGCGAAGAACCTGGACGAGGCGATCGGCGACAAGAACGTCTGCGTCGCCAAGGGCTCGACGGCCGCCGACGTGATGGACCCGGCCAAGGGCGCCAAGAAGGACGCCAAGGCCCGACTGACGGTGGTGGAGAACCAGTTGGACTGCCTGGTCCTGATGCAGCTCGGCAAGGTCGACGCCACCATGACGGACGACGGCCTGGCAGCCGGTCAGGCCGCGCAGGACCAGACCGTGCGGATCGTGGACGGCGACGTGCAGCCCGAGGTGGTCGGCGTCGCCATGCTCAAGAGCAGCCCGGACCTCACCGCGCGGGTCAACCAGGTGCTGGCCGACTACCACGCGAGCGGCGACTGGGGGCGCAGCTACGACCGCTGGTTGAAGCCGTACATGCTCAACGACGCCGAGCACTACTGGCCCGTCCCGCACTGAGCACCGCACCGGGCGCAGCGCTCGGTGCCGCACCAGGCACCGCAGCGCGCACGGAGCACCGCGGACGCGGGGCGTTGACGCCGTCTTGACGCCCCGCGCCCGCACCGCCCGAACGGCCACCGGCTAGGGTTCGGGACGATCACCACGGGGAGACCGGTGGTGGACACGGGGGTTGTCGTGGGATCGCACGTCGCACACGGCGGGATCGCACGCGAGGAAGGAAGGACACCGCGGTGGCGGCATCGGCTGGCCCGGTACTGAGCCGGGAGGAGGTGGACCGCGCGCTCGCGCGCCTCGGCGCGGAGCGGGACGCGGTCGAGTCGGCGCTGCTCGCCCTCCAGGACCACCCGGGCCTGCGGCTGCTGGACGGCGCCGAGCTGTCCGGCCGCACCCTGGAGCGCTGGTCCGTCGCCGGCAAGGGGCTGCCGCTGCTCTGGGCACTGTTCGACCGCTACTCCGAGGCGCTCGCCTCGGCCCGCGCCGTCCGGGCCCGCAAGGCCAAGCCCGGCGGGCCCGAACTCGCCGAACTGACCGAGCTGCTGACGGGCGACGCGGTGACCGTCCCGGGCGGCGCCGTGCCGGACGGGCCGCAACTGCTGGGCGCGCCCGCCAAACTGGTCGAGCGGATCAGCCTGGACGCGCTGATGGCCCGGATGAACTCCTGGTACGCCACCGTGCTGGAGGTGGTCAGCGCCGCCGACGCGGTCTGGTCGGCCCTGCCGGCCCGGATCGACCTGCTGCTGGCCGAACTGCACCGGGTGCACACCCTGGCCGCCTCGCTCGGCGTGCGCACCGGCGGCCACCCGCTGGGCGACGACCTGGCCGGGCTGGAACGGGATCTCACCGAGCTGCGCACCGAGGTCCGCGAGGACCCGCTGGCCCTGTGGCGCCCGGCCCGGGTGCCCGCCCAGCGCGGCACCGTCCCGGACGGCGAGGCCTTCGCCTCCCCCGCCGGGGTGGTGGACACCGAGCGCTTCGACCGGGCCGGGCGGGCGCTGGACGGCGTCCGGCTGGAGCTGGAGAACCTGCTGCGGCTGCGCGACGACGCCGAGGAGCGCCTCCAGGGCGTCGGCGACCTGCTCCAGCGGGCCGACGCCACCCTGGCCGAGGCTCGCCGGGCCCGCGGCGAGGTGCTGGCGAAGATAGCCTCCAGCGACGTCCCCGCGGTGCCCGGCCCGGCCTCGGCGCTGCGCGAACGGATCGTCACCGCCCTGGACCTGCGCCAGGCCGGGCAGTGGGGCCGGCTGGCGCCGCTGCTGGACGCGCTGGAGGACGCCGCCGCCAAGGAGCTGGCCCGGGCCCGGCAATCGCTGACCGAGGTGACCCAGCCGCTGGCCGTCCGGGCCGAGCTGCGCGGCCGGCTGGACGCCTACAAGGCGATGGCGGCCCGGATGCGGGTCGCCGAGGACCCGGAAGTGATCGAACGGTACGAGAAGGCGCGCTGGCTGCTCTGGAGCGCGCCGTGCGACCTGCGGGCGGCGGCCGCCGCGGTGGCCCGCTTCCAGCAGTCGCTGCGCCCGGCCCAGGCCGAGGCCTCCGAGGGCGCGCAGGCACACGGGACGGCCGGCCAGACGCCGGTCGACGGACAGGTACAGGGGGGCTGAGGTTGATGGGCGAGACGTGCGTGCGTCCGGAGTGCTCCGGCAACGGCACCATCGATGCGGACGGCTACTGCGACGAGTGCGGGCTGACCCCGGTGGGGGCCAGCACGGTCCCCGCGGCCGCGGCCGGCGCCGCCCCACCGACCGCCGCCGGGCCGACCGCCGGGCCGGGCTCGCCGTGCCCGCGGGACTGCTCGGGCACCATCGACCCGGACGGCTACTGCGACGAGTGCGGCCTGACCCCGCCCGGCGGCGACACCGGCGTCACCCAGCCCTACCTGCCGTCCGCCCGGGTCACCCCGGACTCCGCCCCCAGCGCCTCGATCCGCTCGCTGTCGGCCCGCACCGGCTCCGCCCGGTCGATGTCCGGCCGCTCCCGCTCGCACCGCTCGACCCGCACCGGCAGCAGCCGCTCGGTCTCGGTGCGCTCCACCCGCGGCAGCGTCAGCGCGGGCACCCGCAACCGGCTGGGCGCCGGCCTGGTCACCGTGCCGACGGTGGAGACGGCCGACCCGGCGCAGGCGGTGCTGGAGAACCCCGAGGTGCCGGAGCGCAAGCGGTACTGCTCCAAGTGCGAGGCCCCGGTGGGCCGGGAGAAGAACGGCCGGCCGGGCCGCCCGGACGGCTTCTGCACCAAGTGCGGCACGCCGTACTCCTTCACCCCCAAGCTGCGCCGCGGCGACCTGGTCGGCGGCCAGTACGAGGTGGTCGGCTGCCTGGCGCACGGCGGGCTCGGCTGGATCTACCTGGCGGTGGACCGGCGGGTCAACGACAAGTGGGTGGTGCTCAAGGGCCTGCTGGACACCGGGGACGAGGACGCGCTGGCCGCGGCCGTCGCCGAGCGGCGCTTCCTGGCCGAGGTGGACCACCCGAACATCGTCCGGATCATCAACTTCGCCGAGCACCCGGACCTGCGCACCGGCTCCACCGACGGCTACATCGTGATGGAGTTTGTCGGCGGCAAGTCGCTCAAGGACATCGCCAACGACCGCCGCACCCCGGACGGCCGGCGCGAGCCGCTGCCGGTCGAGCAGGCGATCGCGTACGCCCTGGAGGCGCTGCCGGCCCTGGGCTACCTGCACAGCCGGGGCCTGATCTACTGCGACTTCAAGATCGACAACGTGATCCAGAGCGGCGACACGCTCAAGATCATCGACATGGGCGCGGTCCGCCGCTTCGACGACGACGGCGCGATCTACGGCACCATCGGCTACCAGGCCCCCGAGATCGCCACCGACGGCCCCTCCCCCGCCTCCGACCTCTACACCGTGGCCCGCACCCTCGCGGTGCTCACCTTCGACTTCCAGGGCTACAGCACCACCTACCGCGATTCGCTGCCCGGCCCCGAGGACGTCGAGGTCTTCGCCAGGTACGAGTCCTACTACCGCTTCCTGGTCCGCGCCACCGACCCGGACCCGGCCCGCCGGTTCTCCTCCGCCGAGGAGATGGCCGACCAGCTCACCGGCGTGCTGCGGGAGGTCCTGGCCCTCCAGGACGAACGGCCCCGGCCCGCACTCTCCACCCTCTTCGGCCCCGAACTGCGCGTCGTGGACACCGAGTTGGTGCTGCCCACCGAGCAGCCCGGCCGGCTCCGGGTGGCCGCTCTCGACCCGGCCGCCGCCGCCCTCGCGCTGCCCGTCCCCCGGGTCGACCCGGCCGACCCCAACGCCGGCTTCCTCGCCACCCTGCTCGCCACCGACCCCGAGGAGGCGCTCGCCGCCCTCGGCGGCGCCCCCGCCGTCTCGGTCGAGAGCCGGCTGCGCGAACTGCGCGCCCTGCTCGAACTCGGGCGCCACGGCACGGCCGTGCAGGAGCTCGCGAAGCTGGAGCAGGACCACCCGGACGACTGGCGGGTGGTCTGGTACCGCGGCCTGGTCGCCCTGGTCGGGGCCGCACCCCGAGCCGAAGGGCGCGCCGAGGCCCCCGACGGGGCCGCCGCCGAGCCCGGCCTGCGGGCGGCTGCCGAGGCCTTCGACGCGGTCTACGACGCCTTCCCCGGCGAGGCCGCCCCCAAGCTCGCCCTCGGCATCTGCGCCGAACTGCTCGGCGACGGCGGCGACGCGGCCGAGTTCTACCGGCTCGTCTGGACCACCGACCAGGCCTACCTCAGCGCCGCCTTCGGCCTGGCCCGGGTCCGCCTCGCCGAGGACGACCGGCCCGGCGCCGTACGGGTGCTGGAGTCCGTCCCGGCCACCTCCAGCCAGTACACCGCCGCCCGGATCGCCGCCGTCCGCGCCCGGCTGCGCGAACGGGCCGCCACTGACCCGCTCGCCGTCGACCTCGCGGCCGGCTCCGACCAGCTGACGGCGCTGCGCCTGGACGACCGCCGCCGCGAGGAGCTCTCGGTCGAGGTGCTCGGCACGGCCCTCGACTGGGTCGGCGCCGGCTCGACCGGCGCTCCGCAGGGCGCCGGCCTGGTCGTCCTCGGACGTCCCGCCGTGGAGCGGGAACTGCGCTTCGCCCTGGAACAGTCCTATCGGGTACTCGCCCGGTTGGCCGACCGGGCCGAGACCAGGATCGAGATGGTGGAACGGGCCAACCGGGCCCGCCCCAGGACGTGGGTGTAGCCGATGCCGCAGCAGACCGAGTGCCCGAGCTGTTCCGAGCCGATGGACCTTGACGACGCCTACTGCGGGCGCTGCGGGGCCGGCCGGGACGGCCGGGCGGCCCCGGGCGCGATGCCCGCCAGCTGGGCCGCCGCCCGCGGCGAGGCCGTCCCGCCGCAGCGCGGGCCGGTCTGCGTCAACTGCGGGCAGGCGCAGGTCACCGAGGACGGTTACTGCGAGGGCTGCGGGAGCGCCCAGCCGCGCCCGCGCGACCACATGGAGAAGGCGCTCGCGGGCGTCGCCGGGGTCAGCGACCGCGGCGTGCGCCACCACCGCAACGAGGACTCCTTCACCGTCGCCGCCACCTCGCTGCCCGGCGGGGAGCCGGTCGTGGTCGCCGTGGTGTGCGACGGCGTCTCCTCCTCCGACCGCCCGGACGAGGCCTCGGAGACCGCCGTCGACGCCGCCTCCGAGTCGCTGCTGACCTCCCTGGAGGCCGGCCGCGACCCGGAGGGCGCGATGCGCACGGCGATCGCGGACGCCGCCAAGGCCGTCGCCGACCTCGCCACCGACGGCGCCGGCCCGACCAGGCCCGACGTCAACGCGCCCGCCTGCACCTACGTCAGCGCGATCGCGGCAGGCGGCCGGGTCACCATCGGCTGGGTGGGCGACACCCGGGCGTACTGGATCCCGGACGACCGGGCCGGTGCCGAACCCTTCCGGCTCACCCAGGACGACTCCTGGGCCGCCCGGATGGTCGAGGCCGGGCTGATGGGCGAGGCCGAGGCCTACGCCGACCCGCGCGCCCACGCGATCACCGGCTGGCTCGGCGCCGACGCCGAGGAGGTCGTGCCGCACACCCTCGACTTCACCCCGCACGTCCCCGGGGTGCTGCTGATCTGCACCGACGGGCTGTGGAACTACGCCGAGGCGGCCACCGACCTGGCCTACTTCGTCCGCCCGGACGCCCGCACCGAACCGCTGCTGGCGGCCCAGACCCTGGTCAAGTTCGCGGTCGCGGCCGGCGGGCACGACAACATCACGGTCGCCGTGCTGCCGATCGAGCCGTCCGCCGCCGCGCTGGCGGAGATCGTGGAGACGCCGACCGCGCTGGACCTCAAGGTCATCAGGCCGGCGGCCGCCGCCGGGAACGACGACGACTACGAGGACCACGAGCCGACCCTGCCGGACCTCCCGGTGATCGGCTCCGCCGCCGCCCCGCTGCCCCCGGCCCCGGCTCCGGCTCCGGCCGTCCCGCCGGCGCCGCCCGCGCCCCCCGTCGCCCCGCCCGTACCGCCCGTTCCGCCGCAGCCGCCGCACCCGCCGACGGCCTGACCGGTTCCGCGCGACCGGACCGACGGCGCCGTCCGCCGGCCCGCCCCACCGACCTGATCACATCCACCCCTCACCCGACGGGAGCCACCGCCCCATGGCAACACTGGCGAAGCCGAACCTGCCCAGGTTCGACGTGGAGATCTTCCAGAACGAGTACCTGGCCGACGGCGCCCGCGAGGTCAACGCCATCGTCACCGTCACCTCCACCGGCGGCGGCACCTCCGGCGGCCGCCCGCTCGGGCTCGCCGACGCCGGTCCGCAGGGCGGCGACGCCAACGCGGCCGTGGTGATCCTGGTCGACTGCTCGGGCTCGATGGACTATCCCAAGACCAAGATCAACGGCGCCCGCGAGGCCACCGCCGCCGCCATCGACGCCCTGCGCGACGGCACCGCCTTCGCCGTCGTCGCCGGCACCCACGAGGCCCGCGACATCTACCCCGGCGACGGCACCCTGGCCACCGCCTCGGCGGCCACCCGGGAGCAGGCCAAGGAGTCGCTGCGCCGCCTCACCGCGGCCGGCGGCACCGCCATGGGCACCTGGCTGGCCAAGGCCGACAAGCTCTTCCTCACCCGCCGCGACATCGCCATCCGGCACGCCATCCTGCTCACCGACGGCAACAACGAGCACGAGTCCGCCGAGGACCTCGCCCGCACCGTCGAGCGGGTCACCGGGCACTTCACCGCCGACTGCCGCGGCGTCGGCACCGACTGGCGGATCGACGAGCTGCGCAAGATCTCCTCGGCGCTGCTCGGCACCACCGACATCGTCGCCGAGCCCTCCGGCCTCGCCGAGGACTTCCGCTCGATGATGACCGGCGCGATGGGCAAGCAGGTCGCCGACGTCGCGCTGCGGATCTGGACCCCGGCCAACGCGGCCGTGAAGTTCGTCAAACAGGTCGCCCCCGCCGTCGAGGACCTCACCGGCCGCCGGGCCGAGGCCGGTCCGCGGGCGGGCGACTACCCCACCGGCTCCTGGGGCGACGAGAGCCGCGACTACCACGTCTGCGTCGAGGTCCCGGCCGCCTCGGTCGGCAACGAGATGCTCGCTGCCCGGATCAGCCTGGTGCTGCCCCCGCAGGTCGGCGGCACCCCCGAGGTGCTCAGCCAGGGCCTGGTGAAGGCGGTCTGGACGGACGACCTCGCCTCCTCCACCCGGATCAGCCCCCAGGTCGCCCACTACACCGGGCAGGCCGAGCTGGCCTCCTCCATCCAGGAGGGCCTGGAGGCCCACCGCTCCGGCGACGTCGACACCGCCACCGCCAAGCTCGGCGCCGCCGTCCGGATCGCCCACGCGACCGGCAACGAGGGCACCTTCAAGCTGCTGCAGAAGGTGGTGGACGTGGTGGACCCGAAGGAGGGTACGGTTCGGTTCCGTAAGAACGTGAGCGAGGCCGACTCGATGACCCTTGAGACCCGGTCGACCAAGACGGTACGTGTGAAGAAGTGACCGCGAAGTGACCGCTGTAGACGTGATCGGGCCGGCCGCCCGGCGCGAAGCCGCACCGCACCGGCCCGAAACGAGGGGGACCTGATGCCGATCTGCCCGAGGGGCCACGAGTCGCAGGCCGAGGACTGGTGCGACTTCTGCGGCTTCCCGATGACTCCACCGGTCCCGGCGCCCGGCGCCCACGGGGGCTACCCGGGCGCGCCCGGAGCGCCCGCCGGACACCCGCAGCACGGCGGTGCCGGCTTCGGCGCGCCGCCGCCCCCGCCGGCCCCGCCGGGGTCCGTCCCGCCGCCCCCGCCCGGGGCGTACCCGCCGCCCGGCGGCTACCCGCCGCCGGGCGCCCCCGGACTCACCGAGGGCCTGGCCGTCTGCCCGATCTGCCGCAGCCCGCAGACCGGACGGTTCTGCGAGGAGTGCGGCTACGACTACGAGCTGTCCACGCCCCCCGGCCGCCAGGCGCCGGCCGGCGGTGCGCCCGCGCCCGGCCCGGCCCAGCCCCCGCCGCTGAACATCCCGGCGGCCTACGGCGGCGCCCCGGCCCCACAGCCCCAGCCCCACCAGCCACACCAGCCACACCAGCAGCAGGCCCCGGAGTACCAGCAGCAGCCGGAGTACCCCCACACCTACGGCTACCCGCCGCCCGAAGGCGCCTTCCCGGAGGCCCCGGTCCGCGAGGACTCCGGCCCGGTGTACGCCCAGCCCGCCGGCCCCGGCCCGAACACCCGCGGCGGCGACTTCGGCACGTCCTTCCACCTGGCCCCGCCGCAGCCCCAGCCCGGCGCCCGGCCGGAGCCCGCCCCGGCCGAACCGGTGCGCGCCAACTGGATCGCGGTGGTCTCGGCCGACCGCGACTACTTCACCGACATGATGGCCCGCAGCGGCCCCGAGGCGGCCGGCCTGTTCTTCCCGCCGTACTGCCCCGAGCGCCGCATCCCGCTGACCGGCCGCGGCCAGCTGCGGATCGGCCGGCGCAGCCAGCACCGGGGCACCGTCCCGGAGATCGACCTGTCGGTGCCGCCGGAGGACCCGGGCGCCTCGCACCAGCACGCGCTGCTCGCCGAACAGGCGGACGGCAGCTGGGTTCTGGTGGACCAGGGATCGACCAACGGAACCACCGTGAACGGGGGCGAGGAACCGATCTCCCCGAACACCGCAGTCCCCCTGGGAGACGGCGACCGGATCCACATCGGCGCCTGGACGACGATCACGGTGCACCGCGCCTGACCTGCACCTTGAGCACCCGTCAGGGGCAACTCCGGCCGGGCCGGGCGGAATTCGTAATTTCGCCCGGCCCGGCTTTTTTCCTGCCTTCCTCTGAGAATCCACAAATTCCCGTCCACGGTGTGCACAAGACGCCCCGTGAGCCCTATTCTCTGGCTTCATGACTGCTGCTATATCCGCTGACGGCATCCGCCAGCGGTACGGGGATGTGCAGGCCGTCGACGGGGTGTCGCTCACCGTCGAGGCCGGCGAGTTCTACGGGATCCTCGGTCCCAACGGGGCCGGGAAGACCACCACCATGGAGATCCTGGAAGGGGTCCGCAAGCCCGACGAGGGCCGGGTCGAGCTGCTGGGGATGGCCCCCTGGCCGCGCAACCCGAAGCTGCTGCCGCGCATCGGCGTGCAGTTCCAGGCCTCCGCCTTCTTCCGGAAGCTGACCGCCCGGGAGACGATCCACACCTTCGCGTCGTTCTACGGGGTCGGCCCCAAGCGGGCCGATGCGATGCTGGAGCGGGTCGGACTCTCGGACAAGGCGGCGACCCTCACCGACCAGATGTCCGGCGGCCAGGCCCAGCGCCTGTCGATCGCCTGCGCCCTGGCCCACGACCCGGAGCTCGTCTTCCTGGACGAGCCCACCGCCGGCCTCGACCCGCAGGCCCGCCGCAACCTCTGGGACCTGCTGCGGGACATCAACGCCGAGGGCCGCACCGTCGTCCTGACCACCCACTACCTGGACGAGGCCGAGGTGCTCTGCGACCGGGTCTCGATCATGGACCACGGCAAGGTCCTGCACACCGGCGCCCCGGCGGCGCTGATCCGCGAGATCGACGACACCGTCCGGATCAGCGTGGCCTCCGGCCAGCTGCCGGTCGAGCGGGCCCGCGAGCTGCTGGCCGCGGCCGGCGCCGACATCGCCCAGCTGGAGGACGACACCGTCTCGCTCTCCGTCTCCACCCGCCTTCCCGCCCCGGTGCTCAGCGTCCTCGCCGAGCAGAACGCGCTGCGCGGCCTCGAAGTGCGCGGCGCCACCCTGGAGGACGTCTTCCTCCAGCTGACCGGACGGGAGTTCCGCGCATGACCAGCACCTCCACCGAGCCGAAGGTCCCCGCCCAGCGCGGCGGTTCGGCCGGCTCCGCCGACGGGCGGGAGCGGGTCAGCGCGTTCTGGAGCCTGTCCCGCGCGATGCTGCTCGGGATGAAGCGCGACCGCACCGCGACCTTCTTCATCCTGCTGTTCCCGCTGGTCTTCCTGGTCTTCTTCGGCTCCGTCTCCAAGGGCTCCTCCAGCCCGCACGCCAAGGTCGCCCAGGTCGGCGCGGTCAAGCTGTTCGACTCGATCCAGGGCGACCAGCGGGCCGGCCTGGACAAGGTCCTCAGCATCACCAGGACCGACGACGAGGCCGGCACGCTGGAGAAGGTCCGCAAGGGCGACTTCGACGCGATGATCGAGCAGGGCCCGGACGGCAAGGTGGAGCTGCGCTACACCGCCGCCGACCAGGTCAAGGCCGGCGCGGTCCAGGGCATCCTCAACTCGATCGTCCAGAGCGCCAACCAGGCCGCCACCCACCAGCCGGCCGCCTACGTGCTGGACTCCCAGCAGGTCGAGGACCAGTCGCTCAAGCCGATCCAGTTCCTCACCCCCGGCCTGCTCGGCTGGGCCGTCGCCACCGGCGCGGTCTTCGGCGCCTCGCTGACCCTGGTCGGCTGGCGCAAGTCCAAGGTGCTGCGGCGCCTGCGACTGGCCCCGGTCAGCGCCGGCGCGGTGGTCAGCTCCCGGATCGTGGTCTCGCTGGTGACCGCCTTCCTCCAGACCACCGCCTTCCTGATCGTCGCGACGAGCTTCTTCGGGCTCAAGCTCACCGGCAACTGGTGGCTGATCCTGCCGCTGGTGGGCTGCGCGACGCTCGCCTTCATGTCGATCGGCCTGCTGGCCGGTTCGGTCGCCAAGACCGAGGAGGCCGCGAACGGCATCTCGCAGCTCATCGTGCTGCCGATGTCCTTCCTGTCCGGCTCGTTCTTCCCGTTGGACGGCGCCCCGGGCTGGTTGAAGACCGTCTCCCAGGTCATGCCGCTCAAGCACCTGGTGTCGGCCGCCCAGTCGGTACTGACCCGCGGCGGCGGCGTCATGGACGCCCTGCCCGCCATGGGCGGACTGCTGCTCTTCGCGGCCGTGTTCACGGGCATCGCCTGGAAGCTGTTCAAGTGGGAGGACGCGTAGCCGTCGCCGGACGTCACTGAACGTCGTTGAACGCGTTGAACGTCGTTGAACGCGTTGAACCCCGACGGGGTCGTACGCCTTTGGTCCCGGTGTACGACCCCGTCGGCGTCTGCGACCATGGTCGGGTGACAGAGATCGGACGAGGCACGTTCAGCGAGGAGACCTTCTTCGAGCAGGTCGGTGGTGAGGCCACCTTCCGGCGCCTGACCCGCCGCTTCTACGAGGGCATCGCCGAGGACGAGTTGCTGCGGCCGATGTACCCCGAGGAGGACCTCGGCCCGGCCGAGGAGCGGATGGCGCTGTTCCTGATGCAGTACTGGGGCGGCCCGCGCACCTACAGCGACCGGCGCGGTCACCCGCGGCTGCGGATGCGGCACGCCCCGTTCAAGGTCGACAAGGCCGCCCACGACGCCTGGCTCACCCACATGCGGGCCGCCGTGGCGAGCCTGGAACTCCCCGCCGAGCACGAGCGGCAGCTGCTGGACTACCTCACCTACGCCGCCGCCTCGATGATCAACACCCCGGGCTGAGCGGTCGCTAGCGCAGCGGGCTGAGGCCCAGCCCCGCGCCCGGCGCGGCCGCGGTCCGCACCACCACCGAGCCCACCGGGGAGCTCAACCGCAGCCAGCCGCCCGCCCGGTGCACCGAGAGCGGCGCCTCGGGGCTCAGGAAACCGATCCGGTACGAGGCGTGCACGGCGCGCAGCGGAAGCTCCGGCAGCACCGAGACCGGGCGCGACCACACCTCGTCCGCCAGCCGGTCCAGCACCGCGCGGGTGCGGTGGTGCGCCGGGACGGCCTCACTGCGCTCGCGGAACTCCCGCACCGCCGCCATCAGTTCGCGGCACACCTCGGCCGCCGGCGGGGTCCCGACCGGCCGCCAGCCGACCCGCGGTGGCAGCAGCCCGGCCCAGGCCGGACCGGTCACCGGCGCGGGCAGTGCGACGGCGCCCGAGTCGGCGTCCACGCCGTCCAGCAACTGGCCCGCGGAGACGGTCAGGTCCACCGGCTCGTCCAGGCCGTCCAGCCGGGCGGTGCGGATCGCCAGCACCCCGGACTCGCCCAGCGGCAGCCGTCCGAAGACCGCCAGCACGCCGTCCGCCGACAGCACGCCGTCCGCCGCGGCCGGGTCGACCGCCTGCAGCCGCACGGCCGCCGCCTTGTCGAAGCGCAGCAGGCGCAGCAGGAAGGCGGAGAGGTCGGCGGCCTCACCGGTGTCGGTCAGGGCGAGGCGGGCGGTGACGGTCAACGCTGCTCAGCTCGAATCGGTTCGGAGGTCCAGGGACTTTCAGACTGCCGCGCCGACCGGGGCCTCGTCCATGAACCGGGAGAGGAACTCCCGCTCCACCGGCGAGATCCGGCGCGGCCGGCCCGCGGCCAGGTCGTAGGGCACCACCACGGTGGAGGCCCGGACGTACACCGTCTCGGAGCCGTCCTCGTGGACGTCCTTGATGTCGTAGGAGACGGTCAGCGAGGCGCTGCCGATGTGCGTCACCCGGGTCTCCACGGTGACCGGCTCCGGCCGGTGCACCAGCGGGCGCTTGTAGTCGATCTCGTGGCGGGCCACCACCGAGCCGCCCGCGAACTCCCCGGCGCCGGCCTCGGCGGCCTGGGTGAACATGAAGTCGATCCGGGCCTCCTCCAGGTAGCGCAGGAAGACCACGTTGTTGACGTGGCCGAAGGCGTCCATGTCGGACCAGCGCAGCGGGCAGGCGTAGATGTGGCGAGCCACGGGTGTTCTCCTCGGTGTCCGGTCGCCCGCCGCCGAACCTCGGTGACGGGCCGCGGCCCGGCAGGCCGCCCCGGGGGGCAGTCTGCCGGGCCGTTGTGACAGCTGGGTGTCAGCCTCGGGTCAGCTTCTTGTACGTGGCCCGGTGCGGACGGGCGGCGTCGGCGCCCAGTCGCTCGATCTTGTTCTTCTCGTACGACTCGAAGTTGCCCTCGAACCAGAACCACTTGCTCTCGCCCTCGTAGGCGAGGATGTGGGTGGCCACTCGGTCCAGGAACCAGCGGTCGTGGGAGATGACCACGGCGCAGCCGGGGAACTCCAGCAGGGCGTTCTCCAGCGAGGAGAGCGTCTCGACGTCGAGGTCGTTGGTGGGCTCGTCGAGGAGCAGCAGGTTGCCGCCCTGCTTGAGGGTGAGCGCCAGGTTCAGGCGGTTGCGCTCACCACCGGAGAGCACGCCGGCCGGCTTCTGCTGGTCCGGGCCCTTGAAGCCGAAGGCCGACACGTAGGCGCGGGACGGCATCTCGACCTGGCCGACGTTGATCCAGTCCAGACCGTCGGAGACGACCTCCCAGAGGGTCTTCTTCGGGTCGATGTTGGAGCGGGTCTGGTCGACGTAGCTGATCTTGACGGTGTCGCCGACCTTGACCGTGCCGCTGTCCGGGGTCTCCAGGTCCTGGAGCATCTTGAACAGGGTGGTCTTGCCGGCGCCGTTCGGGCCGATGATGCCGACGATGCCGTTGCGCGGCAGGGTGAAGCTGAGGTCGTCGATCAGGATCTTCTCGCCGAAGGCCTTGTTGAGGTTCTCGACCTCGATGACGACGTTGCCCAGGCGCGGGCCCGGCGGGATCTGGATCTCCTCGAAGTCCAGCTTCCGCATCTTGTCGGCCTCGGCCGCCATCTCCTCGTAACGGGCGAGGCGGGCCTTGGACTTGGCCTGGCGGCCCTTGGCGTTGGAGCGGACCCACTCCAGCTCTTCCTTGAGCCGCTTGGCGCGCTTGGCGTCCTTCTGGCCCTCGACCTTGAGACGGGACTGCTTGGTCTCCAGGTAGGTGGAGTAGTTGCCCTCGTACGGGTAGGCGCGGCCGCGGTCGAGCTCCAGGATCCACTGGGCGACGTTGTCCAGGAAGTACCGGTCGTGGGTGACGGCCACGACGGTGCCCTTGTACTTCTCCAGGTGCTGCTCCAGCCAGTTCACCGACTCGGCGTCCAGGTGGTTGGTGGGCTCGTCGAGCAGCAGCAGGTCGGGGGCCTCCAGCAGCAGCTTGCAGAGCGCCACGCGGCGCTTCTCGCCACCGGAGAGCTTGGTGACCGGCCAGTCGCCGGGCGGGCAGCCCAGGGCGTCCATGGCCTGCTCCAGCTGGGCGTCCAGGTCCCAGGCCTCGGCGTGGTCCAGCTCCTCCTGGAGCTTGCCCATCTCGTCGAGCAGCGCGTCCGAGTAGTCGGTCGCCATCAGCTCGGCGATCTCGTTGAAGCGGTCGAGCTTGCCCTTGATCTCCTTGACGCCGTCCTGGACGTTCTCCAGAACCGTCTTGGTCTCGTCGAGCGGGGGCTCCTGGAGGAGCATGCCGACGGTGTAGCCGGGCGAGAGGAAGGCGTCGCCGTTGGAGGGGTGCTCCAGGCCGGCCATCATCTTCAGCACGGTGGACTTACCGGCACCGTTGGGGCCCACGACGCCGATCTTCGCCCCGGGGAGGAAGCTGAGCGTCACGTCGTCAAGGATGACCTTGTCTCCGTGCGCCTTGCGCACCTTGCGCATCGTGTAGATGTATTCCGCCACGTGAGATCGCTCCGGCGTCGTCGGGAGTATTCGTCTTGCAGCGTTCCATTGTGCCGCACCCGGCCGGGAGCCCCGAACCGCCGGGGTGACCCCACCGGGGTATCCGCCGCGCCGGGAGGTGTCCGCGCCGGGGGCTGTCCGCCGCACCGGGGGTGTCCGCACCGGTGCGGCCGTACCGGGCCGGGGCCGGGAAGCGCGAAGGCCCGGCTCCCCGCAGCTGGTGCGGGGAGCCGGGCCGGGTTCCGCTCGCTCAGGGCTCCGGGAGGTCAGTACCTCCCGGAGCACCGCTCAGGCGGTTCGTACGGTTCAGTCGGTTCAGGCGGTGGTGCGACCGTGACGGCCACGGCGGCGCAGGACGAAGACCGCGGCGCCACCGGCCACGACCAGGCCACCGGCGACGGCGGCGAGGATCGGGGTGGAGTCATTGGCACCGGTCTGGGCCAGGCCACCGGTGCCCGGGGCGGCGCTGGTGGTCGACGGGGCCGGCTGGGCGGCACCGGAGCTCGGGGTGCTCGACGGGGTGGCGGTGGTGGTGCCGGTGGCGGCCGGAGTGGTCGGGGCGCCGGTCGGGGTCACGCCGGTCTTGCAGTCGAGGACACCGGAGAACTTCTTGGAGAAGCCGTTCGGGCCGGTGACGGTGATGTCGTACCTGGTCTTCTCGGCGACCTTGACCAGCACGGTCTCGGTCTTGCCGGGCTGCACGGTGATCTTCTGGCCCGGCTGCACGGTCACCTCGGCCGGCTGGTCACCGGTGTTGGTGACGGAGACGCGCACACCGCCGTTGGCGCACTCCTCCTTGGCGGAGCTGTCGACGATCGGGCCCTGGGCCTGCTTCCAGGTGGCCTGGCCCGCGGCCGCGGCGCTGAGCTTCTTGGAGCCGGCCAGGATCATGGTCTGGCTGTGCTTGCCCTGGTCGTCCAGGCCGCTCATGAAGACCCGGCCGCTGAGGACGGTGGTGTCGGCGGTGGCCTTGAGCACGGCCTTGCCGTCCGGGGTGCCGCCGGGGACGTCCAGGAACAGCTGGGTGTCCTTGGCGACCGGGCCGGCCAGCGTGCCGTTGACCTGCTTGCCGTCCTTGTCCAGCACCTTGATCTTGTCGGCGGCGTCGCCGGAGACCGCGAGCTTGACCTCGTTGGCGCTGGTGTTCAGCACGAACGGGCCGAGCTTGCTGCCGGACTTGCCGGAGACGGAGTCCGGGGTGAGGGTCAGCGAGGGCTTCGGCTCGGCCGCGACGCCCTTGTTGGCGTCGCCCGTCAGGTAGTCGCGCAGCTTCTTGGCGTGCTCGTTGCGCGGGGTCGCGGTCTTGTCGTCCGAGAACTTCCAGATCGCGGACTGAGTGCCCGCCGCGGCGTCCTTCTCCGAGAGCTCGTTGTCGCCGATCGCCTTGCGCAGGGCGTCGATCGGCACCTGCGGGTACGAGTTCTCCAGGATCCAACGGATCTTGGGGGCGTTCGCGTTGCCGTTGAGGGAGCTCGCGGACCAGTCGGCCTCGTGGTACTTGGCCTTGCTGTCCAGGTACACCGGGTTGTCGAAGTCGATGCAGTAGGTCTGCAGCAGCTCGCCGGAGGTCGTCTTGAGGGTGAACAGGCCAGCGTCGACGCTCTCCTTGCCCTTGACGTCGACCCGCTCGCCGAACATCTCCGGCTGGACGATCGCGGTCACGCCCGAGGCCGGGGTGTCGGCCGCGACCGCCGCACCGGCCGCGAACAGGCCTCCGCCCAGTGCAACGCTGGTCGTGAGCATGACAGTGGTTATGCGGGACAGACTCCGCCCCTGCCGCTTGAACATCTGGGATCCCTCCGGAGCGGGCTTGCACCGAGTGGGCAGCCCGCCGACTTGCCGTGCCGCGCGTGCCCCCTGTGGCACTGCTGCGGGTGTGAACCAAGTGAATCCTATTGAGCCCCGGAGGCCCCGAAACCCCCATGCGAAATCAGGACGATTCCGTATCTGGATCGTTATCAACCCCCTCAGGTTCCACACAAGCTGACGCAGCGACAGAATCTCCGCGCGACTTTCCGTTATCCGGACGAGATTGCGCGTGCGGGCGCAACGACGTTCTCGATCAACATATTTGTCGACAGGGAAGGTCACCGACCCGTCAGCCCAGCAGCGCCCGGTCTTCACCTCCCCGCTCCCCCTCGGACACCTCGCCCTGCTGCCCCGTCAGCACCCGCGCACCCGGCGGCGGCTCCGGCCGGGCGGGCGCCGCGGCCACCGCCGAAGCCCGGCGCGACTCCAGCGCGTCGGCGATCCACCCGGGCACCGACTCGCCCGCGGGCTTCGCGCCGGGCGGCCCCGCCGCGCCCGCCGGCTGCCCGCGCACGCCCGCCGCCCAACGGAACGCCGTGGTACCCCGGGTGAGGTCGTGTCCGATCGACCGGGCGTCGATCTCGGCCCGGCTGCGCTTCACCTCCCCTTCCGTCCACTCCCGCACCCGCAGCCGACCCGTCACCAGCACCGGCTCGCCCTTGGCCAGCGAGCCGATCAGGTTCACCGCGAGCGCCCGCCAGGCCGTCACCCTCAGCCACTGCGTCTCGCCGTCCGCCCAGCAGGCCCGCTCGCGGTCGTACCGCCGCTCGGTGCAGCCGAGGAGGAAGTTCGCCATCGGCACCCCGCCGGCGGTTTCCCCGTAGCTCACCTCGGTCGCGACATTGCCCACCACCGTCACCTGAACCTCGTTCACAGCGCACTCTCCGTTCTCGCCGACGCACCGTACGGAATCGAGCGGTGCGAGTTCAGAGTGCGTCCCGGAAGAAATCACGACCACCCGGTTCGGAAATCCTGTGGACAACTAGTAGGCCGATCGGCAGGGTGAAAAACGGCCGTCACTCACAGGGGTGAATTTCGGCCTTCGTACACCGCTCGGGTAGCATCTCTTCGCGCTCATGACAACAAACGGGCAGATCGCGGCCGCCTCCGCGACGCGGCGGAACACCCGGGCCGGGCCGTCCGCGCACGTCATCACGCCGGAGCGAGCCGAATAGGAGCCCCCACCCGCACCGGCGGCGGGACATTCTCCGTGTCGAATCCATAACGGGTGGGGAGGCAGCCCCGTAACGACTGCACAACGTCCGGCCCGGAACAGCGCCAGACCGCTGCACACACGGTCTCCACCTGCGATTATCGGACCGCTCCACCGAACCGACACACCAACGACGGTGTCGTCACACCGGCCGAGGAACTGGACACCCTTATCCTGTCCCCGACAGGGCGAGGGCCCACCAACCCCCACCCCCACCCTCAGGTACGGGGCCGGACAACGCGCGCGCCCAGCGCTCGTCGCCCGATCCCGGCCACGGTCACGCCCGCCAGGGCGCCGTCCGTCCCGCCCCCATAGCTCAGCGGATAGAGCACCCGCCTTCTAAGCGGTAGGTCGCAGGTTCGAATCCTGCTGGGGGCGCCACCTGCGAATTTCCGCAGGCCATCGCGCCCGTGCGTACTTTCCGTGGCCGTTTATCACCTCCGGGTAATCCAGCACCCACCGCGCATAACCCGTGACAATGCGTGTCATGGCCGCCACGAAAGCCGGGCGGGCGGAAAACCGGAATTCCGGGCGAATCCCCCACCCTTGAACGAAACAGCCGCCCGAACGGCCGACCGGCGAAATCCGACAAAAGCCGGACAGAGACGCCCGGGACGCCGCTGTGCGCGCGGCCGGAACCCGGCCCACGGCCGAACTGCGGCGGACCTCAGGCCGAACTGCCGCGGGCCTCCGCCCGAACTTCCGCCGGCCAGGACGGACTAACCGGCCAACCCCGCCAGATAGGCGTCGAGCAGCGCGATCTGCCGTTCCGCCGGGAACTCCGCCGGGGCGAACAGCGACTGCACCACCAGCCCCAGCACGAAGGCCTGCGCACCCGCCGCGAGACCGGCGGGATCGGCGCCGGCCGGGAGCTCGCCGAGCCGCTGGGCGTCCGCCACGTGCGCCGTGAGCGCCACCCGCGACCGGGCGTAGCGCCCGGCGTGCGCAGCCGCCAGCTCCGGGTCCGCCAGGGCGACGTCCCAGGAGCTGACCCAGATCCGGTTGCCGGACTCGGTGGCCTCGTCCAGGGGCAGCACGTCGAGCAGCGCGGCCCGCAGTCGGGCCAGCCCCTCGGGCGGCGGCGGGGTGCCGTCGGCGGGGGCCAGCCGCCGGGGCCGGGCGGCGGAGCGGCGGTCGAGCTCCTCCAGGGCGTGGCTCAGCAGCGCCCGCTTGTTCGGGAAGTAGTGCGTCAGCAGCCCGGTGGAGGCGCCCAGTTCGGCCGCCACCGCGCGCAGCGTCAGCCCCTCGAAACCCTTGGCGGAGAGCACCCGCCACACCCCCTCGGAGACTTCCGAGCGGCGGGCGTCATGGTCTCCACGGGCTGGCGTCATGGGGGCTATCGTACATACCAAACGTTTGTTATGAATGATCCGAACAGCCCACCGCACAGCCACCACACGCCCACCGCACACCCGTCGCACATCCGCCCCCACACCCGCCGCACCACCCCGAGAGGCCCGCCCGTGTTTTCCGTCCCGCTCGCCGAGAACGCCGAACTGCGCCCGCTGGAGCCCTGGCAGGCCCCCGAGTTCCTGGCCCACATCGACCGCGCCCGCGCCCACACCGACCCGTGGATCCCGTGGGCCACCCGCACCACCGACCTGGACTCGGCCCGCGCCACCCTGCAGCGCTACGCCGACGGCCAGGCCGCCGACTCCAGCCGGATCTACGGCATCTGGCGCGACGGCACGCTGGTCGGCGGCGTGATGTTCGTGCACTTCGACACCAGGAGCGGCAACTGCGAGATCGGCGCCTGGACCGAACCGGCCGGCGAGGGCGGCGGGCTGATCACCGCCGCCGTCCGCCGGCTGCTCGACTACGCCTTCACCACCCGCGGCCTGCACCGCGCCGAATGGTGGTGCTCGGCCGCCAACGCCCGCAGCCGGGCGGTGGCCCAGCGGGTCGGGATGCAGCGGGAGGGCGTGCTGCGGGAGTGGTTCCTGCACAACGGCGTCCGCCACGACAAGGAGATCTGGGCGATCCTGGCCTCGGAGCACACCGCCACCGAGGCCTGACGGCCGCGGGGCCCTCCTCTCGACGCCCGTACGGGAAAGCCGCAGCGGGGCCCGGTGGACACCCCCGTGGGTCCACCGAGCCCCGCTCCGCCGTCCGCCCCCGCCGGAATCCCCGCGCCGGGCTCCCCCGCCGGGCCTCAGTGGCTGGCTCAGGCCGCCAGCACCGGGCCGTCGGCCGCCGCGGACGCCTCCGTGGTCGCCGTGGCCTCCCCGGCCTCGGTGGCCGCAGCCCGCTCCGCCGTGCGCAGCCGCAGCGCCAGCAGCAGCACCAGGACCATCACCCCGCCCGCCGACAGGAAGACCACGTCCACGGCGTCCGTGAAGCTCCGCAGCGCGTGCTCCCGGGCCGCACCGGTCAGCGTGCGCACCGTGGAGAGGGAGCGTCCGGGCTCAGCGGCCTCGAACACCCGGGTCAGCACCGTGCCGAAGAGCGCCGCGCCGAGCGCGTTGCCGAGGGTCTGGAAGAACCGGACGCCGGTCGTGGCGACGCCGAGCTGCTCGCGCGGGGCGGTGTCCTGCACCATGGTGATCAGCTGCCCGATCAGCTGCCCGAACCCGGCGCCGAGCAGGGCGAGTTCGGCGCCCACCGCCCACAGCGGGGTGTCCGGGCCGCTGAGCCCGAGCAGGGCCAGGGCGAGCACCGAGACGCCCGAGCCGACGATCAGGAAGGTGCGCGGCCGGTGGCCGCAGGCGATCAGCCGGGTGGCGAGCAGGCCGACGCCGGTCATCCCGGCGGCCATCGGCATCAGGAAGAGGCTGGCCGTGGTCGCGGCGACCCCCCGGGCGATCTGCAGGTAGAGCATCACGTAGACGATCGCGCCCACCATGCCCGTCCCGACCAGGCCCTGGACCGCGAAGCCGATCCGCACCACCGGGATCCGGAACAGCGAGAGCGGGAGCACCGGCTCGGCGGCGGTGGCCTGGCGCCACAGGAAGAGCCCGAGCGAGGCCAGGGTGGCGGCGCAGAGCCCGAGGATCACCGGGGACGTCCAGGCGTAGTCCTTGCCGCCCCACTCGGTGACCAGCAGCAGCCCGGTGGCGAAGGCGCCGGCCAGGGTGGCGCCGAGGAAGTCCAGGCCGCGCCGGCCGAGGTTGCGCGGCAGCTTGACCACCAGGGCGAAGCCGGCCAGGACGAGCAGGCCGAGCGGCACGTTGACGTAGAAGATCCAGCGCCAGCCGAGGTGGTCGGTGAACAGCGCGCCGACCAGCGGGCCGACCGCCATGCCGAGCCCGGCGACGATGCCGCCCATCGCACCGCCCTTGCCGCCCCTGCGCTCCTCCGGATCCTGGAGCTGGGCCATCACCACCATGGTCACGCTCATCAGCCCGCCGCCGCCGATGCCCTGGACGGCCCGGAAGGCGATCAGTTCGCCCATCGACTGCGCGGCCCCGCAGAGCACCGAGCCGAACAGGAAGGTGCCGACCGCGCCCAGCAGCACCCGCTTGGCGCCGTACACGTCGCAGAGCTTGCCGTAGAGCGGGAGCAGCGCGGTGGCCGCCAGCGAGAAGGCGCTGACCATCCAGGGCAGCCGGTCGACGCCGTGGACCGGGTCGAGGTCGCGGACGATCGGCACGGTGGCCGCCGAGACGATGTTGGAGTCGAGCACGGCCAGCACGATCGTCACCAGGCAGAGCAGCATGGCGAGTTGGCGCTGGGCGGTGGTCATCAGGGTGGATCCGGCCGGGCCGGGTGTGAGCGGGGCAGCGGTTGCCATCGGGAAGTCCCCCCGGGTGTGTGGAGTCGGCCCCGACCGGTGCGGTCCGGCGGGCTCGGCACCAACCATGGCAGCAACTTTGGACCGGGTCAATTCTTCATCTGGACCAATCTTTCAGCCAGGCACATCTTTCTGCTCGGTCTAGCTTTGATCCTGGTACAGTCTTCGCATGGCGACCCACCACGGCTTGGACCTCGGCCCCGACCGCGACCTCGACGCCCTGCCGCTGCGCGAGCGCAAGAAGATCCAGACCGGCAGCCGGATCTTCCGCACGGCCATCGGCCTGTTCGTCGAACGGGGCTTCGACCAGGTCTCGGTGGCCGAGATCGCGGCCGCCGCCGAGGTCTCCAAGATGACCGTGTTCAACTACTTCCCGACCAAGGAGGACCTGGTCCTCGGGCCGGTGGAGCAGCACCTCGACGAGCCCGCCCGGGTGGTGCGCGACCGCGCCCCGGGCACCTCGGCGGTGACGGCGCTGCGCGAGCACTTCCTGGCCGCCCTGGAGCGCCGGGACCCGGCCACCGGCCTGAACGACGACGCGGTGGTGCTGGACGTGATCCGGCTGATCCACGCCACCCCGTCGCTGGCCCTGCGCGCCACCTCGGCCTTCGACCGGCGCGCCCAGAGCCTGCTCGCCGACGAACTGCGCCGGCAGGACCCGGCCCATGACGAGCTGACCGCCCGGGTCGCGGCCGCCCAGCTGCTCGCCGTCCGGCTCACCCTGATCGCCGGCAACCACCTGCGGATGCTGGCCGGTGAGCGCGCCGCGGACGCCCTGCCCGGCGCCCTCGACGAGGCCCGGCGCGCCTTCGCCGTGGTCGAACACGGCCTCGGCACGTACTGCGCGGGCCCGGCCCGACCGGGCGCAGGCGCCGCCTGACCGAGGACCGGACCGGCCCGGCCCGAAAGAGCGCCGGACCGGCCTGAGAGAGTGGGCGCACCACGACCGACGCCGGAGGTGCGCATGGACCAGCCACTGCTCACGCGGGACCGCTCCGCCCTGCCCACCCGGGCCGAGGGCCTGAACGCGTACGTCGGCGAGGACGGCGTCGCCGTCCTGGAGTTCGCCCGCCCGCACCGCCGCAACGCGGTGACCCTGGCGATCTGGCGGGCGCTGCCCGAGGTGCTGGACCGGCTCGCCGAGCGGCCGGGCGTACGGGCCCTGCTGCTGACCGGCGCCGGGAACACCTTCAGCGCGGGCGCGGACATCACCGAACTCGCCGAGGTGTACAGCAATCCGCAGCGCGCGGACGCGTACCACGCGGTCAACGTGGCCGCCGAGGAGGCGCTCGCGGCCTTCCCGCACCCGACCCTCGCCGTGGTGCACGGCGCCTGCGTGGGCGGCGGCTGCCAGCTGGCCGTCGCCTGCGACCTGCGCTTCGTCGCCGAGGACGCCCGGCTGGGGATCACCCCGGCCAAGCTCGGTGTGGTCTACCCGGCGGTGCCGACCCTGCGGCTGGCCCGGCTGGTGGGTCCGGCCCGGGCCAAGTACCTGCTGTTCTCCGGCGAGTTGGTGCGCGGCCGGGACGCGCTGCCGCTGGGCCTCGCCGAGCGGGTCCTGCCGGACGCCGAACTGGACGCCGCCGCCTTGGAGTTCGCCCGGCTGCTGACCACCCGCTCGACCCAGACGATCGGCGCGGTGAAGGCCGCGCTGGCCGTCCCGGCGGAGCGGGCGGCCGAGGCGCTGGAGCCCTGGGAGCGGCGCTCGCGGGAGGCCTCGGACGTGCACGAGGGGCTGGCCGCGTTCCTGGCGGGCCGCCCGGCGCGGTTCTGAGCCGCAAGCCGGCGGGCCCTCCGCACGGACGGCAGCACCGCCCACTCACGTACGATCATCGGACCGACGCCGAGCCGTCGACCGCCCTTCCCCACCCGGAGCACCCACCCCGATGACCACCGAGGCCACGACCGCCCCCACCAGCCGGACGACCTGGGCCCGCCGGGTCACCGACGGCGTCGAGCCGAAGAACGTGATCATCGCGGTCTGCCTGCTGATCGGCGGCCTGCGCTACGGCTGGTCCGGCCTCGGCTGGGCCGCCTTCGCCGCACTGTTCGCGGCCGTCATCCCGACCCTGTTCATCCAGCGCGGCATCCGCAAGGGCACCCTGGAGGACCGCCACGTCGGCCACCGCCAGCGCCGGCTGACCGTCATCCCGTTCATCATGGGCTCGGTCGCCGTCAGCTTCGCGGTGATGATCCTGGCGCACGCCCCGCGCGACCTCACCGCGATGGTGGCGGCGATGTTCGCCTCGCTGGTGCCGATCCTGGCGATCACCGTCTGGTGGAAGGTCTCCGTGCACACCGCCGTGGCGGCCGGCGCGGTGGCCTGCCTCGGCATCGCGCTCGGCCCGCTGTGGCTGCTGCTCTACCCGCTGGTCGCGGTGATCGGCTGGTCCCGGGTGGTGCTGCGGGACCACACCACCGCGCAGACGATCGTCGGCGCGGTGGTCGGCTCCCTCTCCGCCGGGCTGACCTTCTGGCTGGCCCGATAGCCAGGCCCGGCAGTCCCGTCTAGGCCGTCAGGCTCGGCAGTCCCGGCCCGTCCCCCGCTAGCGGATCGGCATCCCCGAGACCGCCCGGGCGATCACCAGCCGCTGGATCTCGCTGGTCCCCTCGAAGATCGAGTAGATCGCGCTGTCCCGGTGCATCCGCTCCACCGGGTACTCCCGGGTGAAGCCGTTGCCGCCGAGGATCTGCATCGCCTGCGCGGTGACGAACTTGGCCGTCTCGCCCGCGTACAGCTTGGACATCGAGCCCTCGGCCGCGGTGAACGGCTGGTTGTTGGCGGCCATCCAGGACGCCCGCCAGACCAGCAGCCGGGCCGCGTCGATCCGGGTCCGCATGTCGGCGAGCTGGAAGGCCACGCCCTGGTTGTCGATGATCGGGCGGCCGAACTGCTCCCGGGTCTTCGCGTAGTCCAGCGCGACCTCGTACGCGGCCCGGGCGATGCCGATCGCCTGCGCCCCGACGGCCGGGCGGGAGGCCTCGAAGGTGGCCATCGCCGCATTGCCCCGGCCGCCCGCCCGCTTGACGCCCTCCCGGGCCCGGGCCAGCCGCTCGTCCAGCTTCTCCTTGCCGCCGAGCAGGCAGCTGCCGGGCACCCGGACGCCGTCCAGCACCACCTCGGCGGTGTGCGAGGCGCGGATGCCGTGCTTCTTGAACTTCTGGCCCTGGCTCAGCCCGGGGGTGCCCGGCGGGACGACGAAGGAGGCGTGCCCGCGGGTGCCCAGCTCCGGGTCCACGCTGGCCACCACGACGTGCACGGCGGCGATCCCGCCGTTGGTGGCCCAGGTCTTGGTGCCGTTGAGCACCCACTCGTCCTTGGCCTCGTCGTACACGGCCCGGGTGCGCAGCGCGCCCACGTCGGAGCCGGCGTCCGGCTCGGAGGAGCAGAAGGCGGCCACCTTGACGTCGTCGGGGGTGCCGAACATCTGCGGGGTCCAGGTGCCGATCTGCTCGTCGGTGCCGTTGGCGAGCACCGCGACGGCGGCCAGCGTGGTGCCGACGATGGCCAGCCCGATGCCCGCGTCGCCCCAGAACAGCTCCTCCATGGCGATCGGGATGCCGACGCCGGAGGGGTCGAAGTACTGCTGGGCGTAGAAGTCCAGCGAGTAGATGCCCAGCTTGGCGGCCTCCTGGATGACCGGCCAGGGGGTCTCCTCCCGCTCGTCCCACTCGGCCGCGGCGGGGCGGATCACGTCGGCGGCGAAGCCGTGCAGCCAGTCGCGTACGGCGAGCTGGTCCGCGCCCGGGTCCAGCGAGAACGTGCTGCTCATGGGGGAGCCTCCGCAGAAGGGGTGACGACGCAGGGTTCACGGCCGCCCGATGCGACCCACCGGGGTGTTACCCCGGGTAACATGGTCGGAGTCTGCTACTGATTGGTAACCGGTGTCAACGCCCAGGCCACCCAGAATCCCGAGGAGCAGCGCATGTCCCGAGAGCCCCGCCGCGAGCAGCTGCTCAACGCCGCCGACCGGGTCATCCAGCGCGAGGGGCCGAGCGCCAGCATGAACGCCATCGCCGCCGAGGCCGGCATCACCAAGCCGATCCTCTACCGCCACTTCGGCGACCGGACCGGCCTGATCAGGGCACTGACCGAGCGCCACACCAGCGGCCTGCTGGCCGCCGTCCGGGCCGCCCTGGCCGAACCGCTGGAACGCCGCGACCGGGTCGAACACGTCCTGGACACCTACCTCGCCGGGATCGAGGCCCGCCCCCAGGTCTACCGGCTGCTCACCCACCCCGAGCCCGGCGACCCCAGCGGCGCGGGCAACGCCCTCGCCCCCGCGCTGCGGCAAATCGCCGAGGAGATCACCCGCGCCGTGCAGAACCAGGTCGACCTCGGCGCCGACCGCGACCTGCTCGCCGAGGCCTGGGGCCGGGGCATCACCGGCATGGTGCTGGCCGCCGGCGACTGGTGGCTGGAGACCAGACCCTGCACGCGCACCCGCATGGTGCAGGCCCTGGCCGACCTGCTGTGGGGCCGGCTCGCCGCCGCCGCGGACCTGCCCACCGCCATCCTGCCGCCCACCCCCGCCGAACCGAACGGCGACTGAACCCGACGTCCTCCCAGGGCAGTTGCACCGACCCCGGCCGCGCACGACCCTTGTGCCGGCCCGGCGGCCACGGGCATCATCGGGCCCCCACCCCCCGCCGTGCGAGGTCCCCGATGCGCCTGTGCCGCACCGCCGTCGCCCTGCTGCTCGCCGCCACCGCCGCCCTCGGCGGCGCCGCCCCGGCCGCCGCCCACGGCGGCCACCCGGCCCGCTTCCCCACCGGCACGGCCACCGGCCCGGACGGCCGTACCGCCCTCACCGACGACCAGGGCCGCCGCCTCCAACTGCGCGGCTTCAACCTCGACAAGTACGCCGAGGCCACCTCGGCCGACCTCGACTCCGTCGCCGCCCAGGGGTTCACCCTGGTCCGGCTGCCGGTCTCCTGGACCAGGCTGGAGCCCGAACGCGGCCGCCTCGACCCCGCCGAACTGCACCGGATCCAGGCGCTCCTCGACCGGGCCGACCGCCTCGGCCTGCTCGTCCTGGTCGACTTCCACCAGGACGTCTACGGGCCGCAGTTCGGCGGCGGCACCAACGGCATCCCGCGCTGGGCCACCCGCGACGACGGCCTGCCGTTCACCCCCGACCCGAAGGACTGGTTCGCCGGCTACTTCCAGCCCGCCGTCCAGGCCGCCTTCCGCCACCTCTACGACGACCCCGACCTGCGCGCCTGGCAGGCCGACTTCTACACCCGGCTCGCCCGCGAACTGTGCGGCCACCGCTCCCTGTTGGGCTACGACCTGTTCAACGAGCCGTTCGGCCCGGTGGACGGCGACCCGACCGACCCGGCCGTGCTCGCCGCCGCCTCCGCCGCCCTGGAACAGGGCCGGCTCGCCGACATGTACCGCCGCCTGATCGCGGCCGTCCGCCAGGCCGACTCCCGCGCCTGGCTGTTCGTCGAACCGACCGTGCTGGTCGGCCAGGGCGTGCCCACCGCCCTCCCCGGCTTCACCGACCCCCGCCCCGGCGCGCCCCGGCTCGGCTACGCCCCGCACTTCTACGACACCGCGGTGGAGAACGGCGCCGACTGGAACCCCGCCGACGGCTTCGTCGAGCAGTACACCGCCGCGATCACCGGCTACCCGGCCGCCCACCACCTGCCCGTACTGGTCGGCGAGTGGGGGCCGCCCGACTCCCGCACCCCCGGCAACACCCTGCTGGTCCGCCGGCAGGTCGCCGCGATGGACGGCTTCGCCGAGGGCTGGACGATGTGGTACTGGTGCCGGGGCACCGGCGGCTACTGCGCCCTCGACCCCGTCGGCCACCCGGCCCCCGGCGACGGCCCCGCCTTCGGCCCGTACCCGGCGGCCGTCCCCGGCACCGACGTCCGGACCACCCCCGGGGGCGCCGCGGGCGCCACCACCGTGCGCTGGACGGCCGACGGCAGCGGCCGCACCGGCGAACTCGTCCTGCCGCCCGCCGCGTTCCCGCACGGCACCCGGGTCGCCGTCTCCCCCGCCGACGCCCGGGCCGAGGTCGAGCAGCCCGCGGACGGCCGCGCGGGAACCGTACGGATCCGGCTCCCGCACGCCCGCCCGGGCACACCGGTGACGGTGACGCTCACCCCACGCTGACCGGCCCGGACCGCGCAACCGGCCCGGACCGCGTGACTGGCCCAACCCGCGTGACTAGCCCAGACCGCGGCGCTCCAGCAGCGGCGCGGTCTCCGGCGCCCGCCCGACCACCGCGCGGAAGGACTCCAGCGGGTCCCGGCCGAACCCGCGCGCCAGCAGCTCGCGCCGGAACAGCTCGCCGCTGTCCCGCACCGACCGCCCGTTGGTCTCGAACCACCGCACGGTGTCCGCGTCCAGCACCTCCGACCAGATGTACGCGTAGTACCCGGCGCTGTAGCCGCTGGAGAAGATGTGCTGGAAGTACGGCGTGCGGTAGCGCGGCGGGATCGCCGGCACGGCGAGACCGGCCTCCGCCAGCACCCGCGCCTCGAACTCCTCGGCGTCCTCGACCCGGTGGCCCTGCGGCAGGGTGTGCCAGGCCCAGTCCAGCAGCGTCGCCGCGAGGTACTCCACCGTCCGGAAGCCCTCCCCGAACCGCTCGGCCGCGGTCATCCGCTCGACCAGCTCGGCCGGCAGCGGCTCCCCGGTGACGTGGTGGCGGGCGTAGTTGGCCAGCACCTCGGGCCGGACCATCCACATCTCGTTGACCTGCGAGGGGAACTCCACGAAGTCCCGCGGCACGGCGGTGCCCGCGAACAGCGGGTAGCGCACGTCCGAGAACAGCCCGTGCAGCGCGTGCCCGAACTCGTGGAACAGGGTGCGCACCTCGTCCCAGCTCAGCAGCGCCGGCTCGCCCGGCGCCGGGCGCGGGATGTTGAGGGTGTTGAGCACCACCGGCCGCCGCCCGGTCAGCCCGGACTGGCCCACCAGCTCGTCCATCCAGGCGCCGCCGCGCTTGGACGCCCGGGCGTGGAAGTCCCCGATGAACAGGCCCAGCGCGGTGCCGTCCTCCTCGAACACCTCGAAGACCCGGGCGTCCGGGTGGTGCGCCGTCAGCTCCGGCCGCTCGGTGAAGGTGATCCCGTACGCGAGCCCGGCGGCGAAGAACACGCCGTCCACCAGCACCCGCTCCAGCTCGAAGTACGGGCGCAGCGCGGCGGTGTCCACCTGGTAGGAGGCCTGGCGCACCTTCTCCGAGTAGTACGCCCAGTCGTGCGCGGCGAGCTCCTCGACGCCGTCCGCGGCCGCCACCGCGGCCAGCTCGGCGGCCTCCCGGCGGGCGTTCGCCACGGCCGGCTCCACCAGCCGGGAGAGCAGCCCGGAGACCGCCTCGACCGTCCCGGCGGTCTCGTCCGCGACGACGTAGGCGGCGTGGTTCGGGAAGCCCAGCAGCGCGGCCCGCTCGGCGCGCAGCCCCGCCATCCGGATCGCCAGCGGGCCGTTCTCCGCGCCGGCCCGGCCGAGCGAGGCGGCCAGCAGCCGCTCGCGCACCGAGCGGTCGGCCAGCTGGGCCAGCTCGGGCTGGCCGGAGGTGCTCTTGAGGCTGAGCACGTACCGGCCCTCGTGGCCGAGCACCCGGGCGTTCTCGGCCGCACCGGCGATCGCGCCCTCGGACAGCCCGGCCAGCTCCTCGGCGGTGTCCACGACCAGCGCGGCGGCACGGGTGGCGGCGTTCACGTTCTGCTGGAACGTCGTTCCCAGCGCGGCGAGTTCGGCGTTCAGCTCGCGCAGCCGGTCCTGCTCGGCCGCGCCCAGCCGGGCACCGGAGCGGACGAACGCGGTGTACCAGCGCTCCAGCAGCCGCAGCGACTCCGGGTCCAGCCCCAGGGCGGCCCGGTCCCCGTACAGCGCCTCGATCCGGGCGAACAGCCGCCGGTCCAGGTGGATCGCGTCGTGGTGGGCCGCGAGCAGCGGGCTGACCTTCGCCTCCACCTCGTCCAGCAGCTCGGTGGTGTCGGAGGAGGACTGGTTGCGGAACACCGCGTCCACCCGGCGCAGCAGCTCACCGGAGCGCTCCAGGGCCACCAGGGTGTTCTCGAAGGTCGGCTCGGACCGGTCGTCGGTGATCGCCGCGATCTCGGCCAGCTGCTCGGCCGTTCCGCGCTCGTACGCGGGCAGGTAGTGCTCCTCCCGGATCTCGGCGTAGGGAGGCAGTTCGTAGACCAGGGGGCTGGCCGCGAAGAACGGGTTCTCGGTCATTCCGCCGACCCTACGCGGTGTCCTCCCGCGTGCCCATACACCCCAGGTCATCGTTGTCAGACCCACCCGTTAACGTCGACCGCGCGGACCCCCGGTCCGCACACCCGCGCCCCACCCGCACACCCGACCCGCACCCCCGGCCCACCGCAGCACCGCCAGGACGCGCCCCAGGAGAGAGGAGACACCCGCCGTGGCCCCCAGAACCGCCCTCGTGCCCGACCAGCACGGCCCCGGCGGCCGCCTCCAGCCGCTCGACGACGCCGGCCGGCCGCTCGGCCCGCCGGAGGCCGTCCGCGACCTCGCCGCAGCCGTCGCCGCCCTGGAGTCCGCCACCCGCCCGCGCTGGGTCTGGGCCGCCGCGGACTCCGGGTACGCCCCGCTGCTGCCCCGGCTGCCCGACCGGCTCGCCCGCTGCCACGACCTCCGGCTGGTCGAGGCGCTACTGCTGGGCCACGAGGGCCGCTTCGGCGCGCCGCGCTCACTCGGCGCCGCCTGGTCCCGGCTGCACGGCCGGCCCGTCCCGGAGGACCTGCCCGAACCCGGCCTGTCCGACGCGGACGACGGCCAGGACACCCTGTTCGCCCCCGACCGGCTGCAACTGCCGCCCGGTGCCGATCCACTGGCCGCCGTGGTGGAAGTGCACGCCGAGCAGCAGCGGCGGATCGCCGCCATCGCCGACCCAGCGGCCCGGCAGCGCTTCCGACTGCTGGCCGCCGCCGAGTCGGCCGGCGCCCTGGTGGCCGCCGAGATCGCCCACGACGGCCTGCCCTGGCGCTCCGACGTCCACGACCGGCTGCTCACCGACCTGCTCGGCCCCCGTCCGGCCGTCCCCGGCACCCAGCCCCGGGTGCTCGCCGACCTCGCCGTCGAACTCCAACAGGCCCTCGGCGCCAAGCCGTTCAACCCCGACTCGCACACCCAGGTGCTGCGCGCCTTCGCCGAGGCCGGCATCCAGCTCGGCTCCACCCGCTCCTGGGAGCTCAAGGAGATCGACCACCCGGCCGCCCGGCTGCTGGTCCGCTACAAGGAGCTGGCCCGGATCCACGTCGCCCACGGCTGGGCCTGGCAGGACGCCTGGGCCCGCGGCGGCCGCTTCCGGCCCGAGTACGTGGTCGGCGGCGTGGTCTCCGGCCGCTGGGCCAGCCGCGGCGGCGGCGCCCTGCAGATCCCGCGCATCCTGCGCCGCGCCGTGGTCGCCGACCCGGGCTGGCTGCTGGTGGTCGCCGACGCCGCCCAGCTGGAGCCGCGGGTGCTCGCCGCGCTCTCCCAGGACGCCGGGCTGGCCCGCACCGCGGCCGGCGGCGACCTCTACGAGTCGCTGGCCGCCCAGGCCTTCCAGGGCGACCGCGACAAGGCCAAGCTCGGCCTGCTCGGTGCCATGTACGGGCAGACCAGCGGCGACATCGGCCCGCTGCTGAACACCCTGCGCCGGCGCTACCCGGCCGCGATGGGCTACGTCGAGGCGGCCGCCCGCACCGGTGAGGACGGCGGCGTGGTCACCTCCCGGCTGGGCCGGGTCTGCCCGCCGGCCTCCGCCGCCTTCCTGGACCTCACCGAGGCCGACGCCGGCGGCGAGACCGGCGGCCGCACCGCCCGCGCCCGCGGCCGGTTCACCCGCAACTTCGTCATCCAGGCCAGCGCCGCGGACTGGGCGCTCGCCCTGCTGGCAGCGCTGCGCCGACGGCTGGGCGAACTGCCCGTGCCCGGCCCGGCGGACCGCCCGCACCTGGTGTTCTTCCAGCACGACGAGGTGATCGTGCACACCCCGGCCAACCTGGCCGAGCAGGTGGCCGCCGCCGTCGCCGAGTCCGCCGACGAGGCCCGGCGGCTGGTCTTCGGCGACACCCCGGTGCGCTTCCCGCTCAGCACCGCGGTGGTGGACTGCTACGCCGACGCCAAGTGACCGCCGCTACAGCTTGCGGAAGGAACGCGCCTCCTCCGCCGCCGCGACCACCTCGGCCAGCCCCGCCCCGGTCGAGGCGGTGACGACGGCGGCCACCGCACCCTCCACGAACGGCGCGTCCACCAGCCGCACCCCCGGCCTGGGCTCGTCCTCCAGCACGGTCACCGCGGTCAGCACCGAACTGCCGAGGTCCGGCAGCACCACCACCCCGGCCCCGCCGTCCGCCTCCGCGACCGCCCCGGCGATCAGCTCGTAGCTGGTGCCGAGCCCGCCGTCCTCCGTCCCGGCCGCGACCACCACCCGCACACCGTCCGGGGCGAGTTCGCCGAGCAGCTCACGCAGCCCCTCGGCCAGCTTGGCACTGTGCGAAACCAGAACGACGCCCACCCGTCCACTCATGCGCCCGACCCTACGGCCCGCCCCACTGCTCCGGAAGGGTGAGCGGAACCGCGCGTGTCGCACCCCGTGCCCCCACCCCCCGTCTGGCGTAGCGTCGGCCCCAGGCTGTTGCGTCCACCCGCGGTCACCCAAGGGAGCGAAGTGAAGAAGCTGATCAACACCCCGGAGAGCGTCCTGGCGGACGCCCTGGCCGGAGTCGCCGCCGCCCACCCCGAGCTGGCGGTGGACATCCCCAACCGGGTGATCACCCGAGCCGCCCGCCCGGCCGGCCCCAAGGTCGCGTTGATCTCCGGCGGCGGCTCCGGCCACGAGCCGTTGCACGGCGGCTTCGTCGGCCCCGGCATGCTCGACGCCGCCTGCCCGGGCGAGGTGTTCACCTCCCCCGTCCCGGACCAGATGCTGGCCGCCGCGAAGGCCGTGGAGAACGGCTCCGGCGTCGTCTTCATCGTCAAGAACTACACCGGCGACGTGCTGAACTTCGAGCTCGCCGCCGAACTCGCCGCCGAGGAGGGCCTGGAGGTCCGCACCGTCCTGGTCAACGACGACGTCGCGGTCGAGGACTCCACCTGGACGGCCGGCCGCCGGGGCACCGGCGCGACCGTCCTGGTCGAGAAGACGGCCGGGGCGCTCGCCGAACGTGGCGCCGCCCTGGACGAGGTCGCCGCCCTCGGCGAGCGGGTCAACGCCGCCTCCCGCTCCTTCGCGATCGCGCTCACCGCCGCCACCGTCCCGGCCGCCGGCAAGCCCGGCTTCGACCTGCCCGAGGACGAGATCGAGGTCGGCGTCGGCATCCACGGCGAGCCCGGCCGCCGCCGCGAGAAGCTCCGCCCCGCCCGCGAACTGGCCGCCGAGGTGGTCGAGACCATCCTCGCCGACCACCACCTGACCCCGGGCGACGAGGTGATCGCCCTGCTCAACGGCATGGGCGCGACCCCACTGCTGGAGCTGTACGTGGTCTACGGCGAGGTCGCCGCCCGGCTCGCCGAGCACGGCATCACGGTGGCCCGCAGCCTGGTCGGCAACTACGTCACCAGCCTCGACATGGCGGGCTTCTCGCTCACCCTCACCAAGGCCGACCCCCAACTGCTGGACCTCTGGGACGCCCCGGTCGACACCCCCGCCCTCAAGCGCGCCTGAACGGAGCCGGCATGGACTTCGACACCACCCTCGCCGAGGCCTGGATCCGCGCGATCGCCGCGGCCGTCGAGCAGGAGGAGGCCCGACTCACCGACCTGGACTCGGCAATCGGCGACGGCGACCACGGCAGCAACCTCCACCGCGGCTTCACCGCCGCCCTCACCGCCCTGGACGGCCTCCGGCCCGACAGCCCCGGCGCCGTCCTCACCAAGACCGGCACCACCCTCATCTCCAAGGTCGGCGGCGCCTCCGGCCCCCTCTACGGCAAGGCCTTCCGCGCCATCGGCGCCGCCCTCCCCGGCCCCGCCGACCCCACCACCCTCGCCGAGGCCCTCGCCGCCGGCCTGGACGCGATCCGCATCCTCGGCAAAGCCACCCCCGGCGACAAAACCATCGTGGACGCCTGGACCCCCGCCGTAACCGCCCTCCGCACCGCCGCCGCCACCGGCGCCGACCTCCCCGAAGCCACCGCAGCCGCCGCCGAAGCCGCCGAACAAGGCGCCCTCGCCACCATCCCCCTCCGCGCCCGCAAGGGCCGCGCCTCCTACCTGGGCGACCGCAGCACCGGCCACCAGGACCCCGGCGCCACCTCCACCGCCCTCCTCTTCCGCACCCTCGCCCAAACCACCACCACCCACTAACCACCCCCACGGGCGCCAAAACCCCACCCCACCCGCACCAACCCACCCACCCCCACCACCCCCTCCCCCTCACCCGCCCAAGGCGAGAGGGACGCGCTGCGGGAGGGGGCGGTGGAGGGGGTGGGTGCGGAAGGGGGCGTGACGGGTGATTTTCAGACCGCCAACGGCGAGCACCCCGCACCATGAGGGTCGGCGGTCGGAAAATCATCCAGCCCCCGGAGCGCCCACCCCCGGAACCGCCCCCGGCGTCACCCACCCTCCCGAAAGCCCACCCCCCAACCAAAGCCCCGCGCAGCGGCCCCCTTCAGTCCGTCCACGCAATCAGCAACAACAACGCGTCATCCCGCAACTCCCCACCCGCATGCGCCAGCAGATCCGCATACACCCGCCCCACCGCCGCCTCCAACTCCCCCGCCGAGCGCCCAGCTCCCCGCACCAGCGGCCCGACCCGCTCCGCCAACGGATAGAACTCCCCGCTCCTGCGGTGCCGCGCCTCGATCACCCCGTCCGTGTACAGCACCAGCACGTCCTCCGCCCCGAACGGCTGCCCCCAGGTGGTCGGCTCCCCCGCCGCCAGCCGCCCGAGGCCCAGCGGCACCCACGGATCCGGCGCGTCGAGCACGTGCGCGTGCCCGTCACCGTCGACCCGGATCGGCGCCACGTGCCCGTACTGGAGCAGCTCCATCTCCCCAGGCCGCCGGAACTCGGCGAACAGCGCCGTGGTGAACTCCCCGTCCGGCACGTGCCGCTCGACACTGGCCTCGATCCGCGAGGCGACCCCCCGCAGCCCGGCCTCGTCGTACGCGGCCTCTCGGAACGCGCCGAGCACCACCGCCGCGGTCTGGACGGCGGCCAGCCCCTTGCCGCGGACGTCCCCGACCGCGACCCGGGTGCCGTGCGGCGTCTCCAGCACCGAGTAGAGGTCCCCGCCGATCCGTGAGGCGTCCGCCGCGGACACGTACCGCACGGCGAGCCGCAGCGGCCCGACGGCCGGCCCGGGCAGCCGCAGCAGGGCCCGCTGGGCGGCTTCGGCGACGGAGCTGACCGCCGCGAAGGCGGCCGCCCGCCGCATCCGGATCTTGGCGACCCAGGCCGAGAACAGCGTCAGAACCAGATAGCTGACCATCGCACCGTAGAGGAAGCGGGCGTCGTTGATGTTGTCGACCTGGTCGTAGTGGCTGAGCCCGAAGACGGCGAGCAGCCCGACCGCGCAGACGGCGAGCAGTTCGCCGGGCTTGAGGGTGAGCGCGGCGACGGCCGGGACGACGGTCATCAGCGGTGCGAGGTACCGGTCCTTGCCGGAGAGGAGGTCCGCGAGTGCGACCAGCAGGACGGCGAGCAGCGCCGGGGCGGCCCGCCACCGGAACGGCACGTCCTGGAGGTCGGCGGCCATCAGGGCACCGCGCCGCCGGTCCGGTGACAGCCCGGCGTCAGAGGGGGCCGAGGGCGACTGGGCACGGCGGATCGGGAACACATATCGAACATAAGGGACGATCACGGCCCCGAACCACCCACCACCCCCACCCCCACCCACCTCACTCCCCTCACTCCCATCCGTCCCCATTGCCCGATTTGTCATAAAGTTCAATGCGATCCGCGTCACCCACCCCGCCGGGAAATACCCCAGAGGGGTATGGTGTTCGAAGAGCTGGAGAGCAGGAGATCCAGCACCCGCACCGACCTCCAGGAGGCCCCGATGTCCAGCACCATCACCTACACCGTGTCCGGCATGAGCTGCGGCCACTGCGAGAAGGCGATCAGCGAGGAGCTGTCCGCGCTGACCGGTGTCACCGAGGTCGCCGCCGACGCCCAGGCCGGTACCGTAACGGTCTCCTCCGCCGTCCCGCTGGCGGAGGAGCAGGTCCGCGCCGCGATCGACGAGGCCGGCTACGAGCTGGTCGGTCCCGCCGCCTGAGCCACCCCGGTACGGCGGGGGCCCGCCCAGGCCCCCGCCACCACGTCCAAGGAGCCCTCCGCATGACCACCTCCGCCCCCGGCATCGGGGCACCGGGCCGGGTCGAGCTGTCGATCGGCGGGATGACCTGTGCCTCCTGCGCCGCCCGGATCGAGAAGAAGCTCAACCGGATGGACGGCGTCGAGGCCACGGTCAACTTCGCCACCGAGAAGGCCCGGGTCGACTTCGGCCCCGGCGTCACGGTCGAGGAGCTGATCGAGACCGTCGAGCGGACCGGCTACACCGCCGAGCTCCCACCGCCCCCGGCCCCCGCCACCCCCGATCCCGGCTCCGACCCCGCACACGGCGACCACCACGCCCAAGGCGGCCACCCCGCCCACCGCGACCGCCCCGGCCCGGCCGGCCACCCCGGCGCCGACCCGCTGCGCGAACGCCTGCTGATCAGCGCCCTGCTCGGCATCCCCGTGGTGCTGCTCTCGATGGTCCCCGCCCTGCAGTTCACCGACTGGCAGTGGCTGGCCTTCGCCCTCACCGGCCCGGTCGTCTGCTACGGCGGCCTGCCCTTCCACCGCGCCGCCTGGACCAACCTCAAGCACGGCGCCGCGACCATGGACACCCTGGTCTCGCTCGGCACCCTGGCCGCCTTCGGCTGGTCCTGCTGGTCCCTCTTCCTGGGCCACGCCGGCCTGCCCGGCATGCACCACGCGTTCTCGCTCACGGTCGGCGACACCGACCCCGCCGCCAGCCTCTACCTGGAGACCGCGGCCGCCGTCACCGTGCTGATCCTGCTCGGCCGCCACCTCGAGGCCCGCGCCAAGCGCCGGGCCGGCGCGGCCCTGCGCGCCCTGCTGGACCTCGGCGCCAAGGACGTGACCGTGCTCCGGGGCGGGCGCGAGGTCCGGCTGCCGGTGGAGCAACTGGCCGTCGGCACCCGCTTCGTGGTCCGCCCCGGCGAGAAGGTCGCCACCGACGGCACGGTGGTCGAGGGCAGTTCCGCGGTGGACGCCTCGATGCTGACCGGCGAGTCCGTCCCGG
Organism: Kitasatospora sp. NPDC028055; assembly: GCF_040637885.1. NCBI lineage: Bacteria > Bacillati > Actinomycetota > Actinomycetes > Kitasatosporales > Streptomycetaceae > Kitasatospora > Kitasatospora sp. NPDC028055. The sequence continues at coordinate 48,427 of NZ_JBEZXE010000050.1, forward strand.
TCGAGGTCGGGGTCGGGGACGCCGTCACCGGTGCGACCGTCAACGCGGGCGGCCGGCTGGTGGTCGAGGCGACCAAGGTCGGCGCGGACACCCGGCTGGCCCGGATGGCCAAGCTGGTCGAGGAGGCCCAGAACGGCAAGGCCGCCGCCCAGCGCCTGGCCGACCGGATCTCCGCGGTCTTCGTCCCGGTGGTCATCCTGATCGCCCTGGCCACCCTGGTCGGCCGGCTGCTGGCCACCGACAGCCCCACCGCGGCGTTCACCTCCGCCGTGGCCGTGCTGATCATCGCCTGCCCGTGCGCCCTGGGCCTGGCCACCCCGACCGCCCTGCTGGTCGGCACCGGCCGCGGTGCCCAGCTCGGCATCCTGATCAAGGGCCCGGAGGTGCTGGAGACCACCCGCAGGGTCGACACCGTCGTCCTGGACAAGACCGGCACCGTCACCACCGGCCGGATGACCCTGCTCGCCGTGCACACCGCCGAGGAGGTCACCGAGGCCGAGGCGCTGCGCCTGGCCGGCGCCCTGGAGCACGCCTCCGAGCACCCGATCGCCCGGGCGATCGCCACCACCGCCGCCGACCGCCTCGGCGGGCTGCCGCCGGTCCGGGACTTCCGCAACCTGCCCGGCCGGGGCGTGCGGGGCGTCGTGGACGGCCGTACGGTCACGGCCGGGCGCGCGGCCGTGCTGGCCGACCTCGCCCAGCCCCTGCCGCCCGTCCTGGCCCGCGCCGTGGCCGCCGCCGAGTCGGCCGGCCGCACCGCGGTCGCGGTCGGCTGGGACGGCAGGGCCCGGGCCGTCCTGGAGGTGGCGGACTCGCTCAGGCCGACCAGCGTCGAGGCCGTCACGAAGCTACGGGCCCTGGGCCTGACCCCGGTGCTGCTGACCGGCGACAACCGCACGGTGGCGGAGGCGGTGGCCGCCGAGCTCGGCATCGCACCGCAGGACGTCATCGCCGAGGTGCTGCCCGAGGACAAGGTGGCGACGGTCCGCCGACTCCAGGCCGAGGGCAGGGTCGTGGCGATGGTCGGCGACGGCGTCAACGACGCGGCCGCGCTCGCCCAGGCCGACCTGGGCCTGGCGATGGGCACCGGCACCGACGCCGCGATCGAGGCCGGCGACCTCACCCTGGTCCGCGGCGACCTGCGCGCCGCCGCCGACGCCGTCCGGCTCAGCCGCAGGACCCTCGCCACCATCCGGGGCAACCTCTGCTGGGCCTTCGGCTACAACGTCGCGGCGATCCCGCTGGCCGCCGCCGGACTGCTGAACCCGATGATCGCCGGGGCCGCGATGGCCTGCTCCTCGCTCTTCGTGGTCGGCAACAGCCTCCGGCTGCGCCGCTTCCGGGCCGCCTGAGCCCGGCCGGACGCCGGCCACCGGACGCCAGCCACTGGACACCGGACGACGCGACGCGGGGCCCGGACCGTCCTCGGTCCGGGCCCCGCGTCACATCTCAACGCCTCGACGCATCAGCGTCTCAGCACCTCAACGCCCCAGCAGTTCCCCGCCGTTGCAGTGCAGGATCTCGCCGGTGATGAACCCGGCCTCCGGCGAGGCGAGGAAGGTGACCGCAGCCGCCACCTCCCCGGTCTCGCCGATCCGGCCGAGCAGGGTGCGCCCCGCCCGGCGGGCCACCTCGGCCTCGTCCAGCCGCGGCCCGAAGAACTCGGTGCCGGCCACCGTGCCCGGCGCGACGATGTTGGCGGTGATCCCCGAGGTGCCCAACTGCGCGGCCAGGAAGTGGTTCCAGGCGTGCAGCGAGGCCTTCGCCGCACCGTACGAGCCGGCCCCGCGCAGGGCGGCGATGGAGCTGATGGTGACGACCCGGCCGGAGCCCGGGGTGAGCCGGTCCCGGATCGACTCGGTGAGCAGCACCACGGTCAGCACGTTGCGCTCGAAGTCGCCGCGCCAGCGCGCCAGCAGGGCGTGCGGCCCGCCGCCGACCACGGTCTCCCGGCTGCCGGCGTTGTTCACCAGCACGTCGATCCGCTCGGGCAGTTCCGCCAGCACGGCCTCCACGGCGTCCGGGTCGGCGAGGTCGCACACCAGCGGGGTGACGTTCGGCCCGAGGTCGATCGCGGCCTTCTCCAGGACGGCCCGGCGCCGACCGACGATCACCACGTGCTCGCCCGCCTCGGCGAACCGCCGCGCGACTTCGTACCCGATTCCCGTGCCACCGCCGGTGACGACGACGTTCCTGGACATCTGCGCACTCCCTCCCCAGTTCCGCCGTCGCGCGACGAGGGGGCGCGACGGTCCGTACCGGAATGCCACGATTCCTATCACGCTCGGTTGCCGTGACTGCGGGGAGGGTGACGTCTCGCCCGAGGGAAGGTGTGATATGGGCGCGGTACGAGGCGCCTACGGAGCGTGGCGAGAGGCAGCTCACACCCCCCGGGCGTAACTTCTCGCACCCTGATACGTCTTAGGTTGGTAGTGCGGCAGTTTTTCCGCTGGGCGGGGCACGATCAACGGCAATGTGTCCCCGCGCCGCCGGCGGGCTGTCGCCGACGGGGCTCCGGCGGGCCCCGGGAACGGTCGTCGAACTCTCGACGGCCTTCGCGCACGGCGCCGGGGTTGTGGCGGGCCAGGGACGCTTTGAGCGGCCGTCCCCGGTCGCGGCCGGCCCCGGAGTCGTGCGCCGTACGGTTCCGTCCCCGCCCGCAGGCCTTCCGGGCCTGCGGGTGAGGACGCGAAGGGGCCCGGCCGCTCAGCAGCGGCCGGGCCCCTTTCGGTGCGGTGCGACGTCAGCGCTGGTCGAGCTCGACGTAGTCGCGGATCGCGGTGCCGGTGTAGATCTGGCGCGGGCGGCCGATCCGGCTGGTCGGGTCGTTGATCATCTCGTGCCAGTGGGCGATCCAGCCCGGCAGCCGGCCGAGGGCGAACAGCACGGTGAACATGCTGGTCGGGAAGCCCATGGCGCGGTAGATCAGGCCGGTGTAGAAGTCCACGTTCGGGTACAGCTTGCGCGAGATGAAGAAGTCGTCCTTGAGGGCGTGCTCCTCCAGCTTGAGCGCGATCTCCAGCAGCTCGTCGCTCTTGCCGAGCTGGCCGAGGACCTCGTGCGCCAGCAGCTTGACCTGCGCGGCGCGCGGGTCGAAGGCCTTGTAGACGCGGTGGCCGAAGCCCATCAGCTTGACGCCGGCTTCCTTGTTCTTCACCTTCGTGATGAACGCGTCGACGTCGCCGCCGTCCTTCTGGATGCTCTCCAGCATCTCCAGGACGGCCTGGTTGGCGCCGCCGTGCAGCGGGCCCCACAGCGCCGAGATGCCCGCCGAGATCGAGGCGAACAGGTTGGCGTGGCTGGAGCCGACCAGGCGCACGGTGGAGGTGGAGCAGTTCTGCTCGTGGTCCGCGTGCAGGATGAGCAGCTTGTCCAGGGCGTTGACGACGACCGGGTTGAGCTCGTAGTCCTCGGCGGGGACGGCGAAGGTCATCCGCAGGAAGTTCTCGACGTAGCTCAGGTCGTTGCGCGGGTAGACGAAGGGCTGGCCCATCGCCTTCTTGTACGCGTACGCGGCGATCGTCGGCAGCTTGGCCAGCAGGCGGACGGTCGACAGGTGGCGCTGGGCCGCGTCGAACGGGTTGTGGCTCTCCGGGTAGAACGTGGAGAGCGCACCGACCACCGAGGACAGCATGGCCATCGGGTGGGCGTCCCGCGGGAAGCCCTGGAAGAAGCGCTTGACGTCCTCGTGCAGCAGCGTGTGCTGGGTGATCTCGCGGTTGAACTCCGCCAGCTGGTCCGCGTTGGGCAGCTCGCCGTTGATCAGGAGGTACGCGGTCTCGATGAAGCCGCCCTGTGCTGCGAGCTGCTCGATCGGGTAGCCGCGGTACCGCAGGATGCCGTTGTCGCCGTCCACGAAGGTGATCGCGGACTTGTACGCGGCGGTGTTACCGAAGCCGTTGTCCAGGGTGACCAGGCCGGTCTGCGGGAGCAGCTTCGAGATGTCGAAGCCGGAGTTGCCCGCAGTGCTCTCGACGACGGGGTACTCGTACTCGCCGTCCTGGTACCGCAGTACTACCGAGTTGTCGCTCACGTCTTCCTCACCGACGAAATGAATCCTCTTCCAAGGTGCCCTGACTGTCTCTACCATCCCCCATCCGGAGGACAGCCGCGCACCCGGGGTGGCCCGGAAGGGCCCGCCCCTACAAAACCTTCTGCCCCTGCCGGTACGAACCGGACAAGATCGGCACCACCCTAGGCTCTTCCGTAAATCTCTTCACGTCAAGAGAACATTAGAGGCAACCATCCTGTTGGATAATCATCCAGAAGCAAGTCGATGATCCAGCGCGGCGTGCCGCCGACCTGCACTGACGGCCCTCACAGCCTGCGCGATCGCCTTCCGTGACCCGACCAGCACCACGAGTTTCCTCGCCCTGGTCACAGCGGTGTAGAGCAGATTCCGCTGGAGCATCGTCCAAGCGGACATAGTGACCGGAATCACCACCACCGGGTACTCGCTGCCCTGCGAGCGGTGGATGGTCACCGCGTAGGCGTGGGCCAGCTCGTCCAGCTCGTCGAAGTCGTACGACACCTCCTCGTCCTCGTCGGTGAGCACCGTCAACCGCTGGTCGTCCACGCTGAGGGCGGTCACCACTCCCACTGTGCCGTTGAAGACCCCGTTCCGCCCCTTGTCGTAGTTGTTGCGGATCTGGGTGACCTTGTCCCCCACCCGGAAGGTCCGCCCGCCGAAACGCCGCTCCGCCAGACCCTCCCGGGCCGGCGTCACCGCCCCCTGCAACAGGGTGTTCAGGTTCCCCGCCCCCGCCGGGCCCCGGTGCATCGGCGCCAGCACCTGGACGTCCCGGCGCGGGTCGTAGCCGAACTTCTGCGGGATCCGACGGGCCACCACGTCCACCGTCAGACCGGCCGCCCGCTCGGTGTCGTCCTCCACGAACAGGAAGAAGTCCGCCAGACCCTCCGTCAACGGCGGCTTCCCCTCGTTGATCCGGTGCGCGTTGGTCACCACGCCCGACTGCTGCGCCTGCCGGAAGATCCGGGTCAGCCGCACCGAGGGGATCGGCCCGTCCTCGGCCAGCAGATCCCGCAGCACCTCGCCGGCCCCCACCGAGGGCAGCTGGTCCACGTCCCCCACGAACAGCAGGTGGGCGCCCGGCGGCACCGCCTTGACCAGCTTGTTCGCCAGGATCAGATCCAGCATCGAGGCCTCGTCCACCACCACCAGGTCCGCGTCCAACGGCCGGTCCCGGTCGTACGCGGCGTCACCGCCCGGCTTCAACTCCAGCAGCCGGTGCACCGTCGAGGCCTCCGCCCCGGTCAGCTCCGCCAGCCGCTTGGCCGCCCGCCCGGTCGGCGCCGCCAGCACCACCTTCGCCCGCTTGGCCAGCGCCATCGTCACGATCGACTTCACCGTGAACGACTTGCCGCAGCCCGGACCACCCGTCAGCACCGCGACCTTCTCGGTCAGCGCCAGCCGCACCGACTGCTCCTGCTCCGGCGCCAGCGCCGCCCCGGTCCGCCGGGCCAGCCACTCCAGCGCCACCGGCCAGTCCACGTCCGCCGACCACGGCAGCCGGTCGGAGTCCGAACGCAGCAGCCGCAACAGCTGGTTGGCCAGCGAGATCTCCGCCCGGTGGAACGGCACCAGGTACACCGCGGTGATCGGCTCGCCCGCCTCCCCCGGCACCGTCTCGCGCACCACCCCCTCCGCCGCGACCAGCTCCGCCAGGCAGTCGATCACCAGCCCCACGTCCACCTGCAACAGCTTCACGCCGTCCGCGATCAGCCGCTCCTCCGGCAGGTAGCAGTGCCCCTGGTCGGTGCTCTGCGACAGCGCGTACTGCAGGCCCGCCTTCACCCGCTCCGGACTGTCGTGCGGGATGCCCACCGCCTGGGCGACCCGGTCCGCCGTCAGGAAGCCGATCCCCCAGACGTCCGAGGCCAGCTTGTACGGCTCGTTGCGGACCACCCCGATCGAGGCGTCCCCGTACTGCTTGTAGATCCGCACCGCCAGCGAGGTCGACACCCCGACCCCCTGGAGGAAGACCATCACCTCCTTGATGGCCTTCTGCTCCTCCCAGGCCGCGGCGATCTTCTTGGTGCGCTTCGGCCCCAGCCCCGGCACCTCGATCAGCCGGCCCGGCTCGTTCTCGATCACCTCCAGGGTGTCCACCCCGAAGCGCTCGACGATCCGCTCGGCGAACCGCGGCCCGATCCCCTTGATCAGCCCCGACCCCAGGTATCGCTGGATGCCCTGGACCGTCGCGGGCAGCACCGTGGTGTAGTTCTCCACCGTGAACTGCCGCCCGTACTGCGGGTGCGAGCCCCAGCGCCCGTGCAGCCGCAGCGACTCCCCGACCTGCGCCCCGAGCAGCGCGCCCACCACCGTCAGCAGGTCGTTCCCGCCCCGGCCGGTGTCCACCCGGGCGACCGTGTAGCCGGTCTCCTCATTGGCGTAGGTGATCCGCTCCAGCACGCCCTCGACCTGCGCGAGCTGGCGGGGCACCTCCTGCCCCGACTGCGCCTGCTTGCCCACCGGAGCCCCCTTCGACCGGTACGGGTGGACCATTCCGTTACGCACCGTACCGCCCCGCGCGGACAGCTCCGGACCGCCCACCGGACCCACCGTGCACCGCCCGCCGGACCCACCGTGCACCGCCCCGACCGAGGTGCCAGGCTGAAAGGGTCCAGGGGGTCGTCGACCGCGCCCGCGCCCGTACGGGACCCGTCCGAGGAGCAGTGCCGCCATGCTCAACACCGACTTCCGCCCCGGTGCCCCCAACTGGCTCGACCTGAGCAGCCCCGACACCCGGGCCTCCGTCGACTTCTACACCGCCCTGTTCGGCTGGACCTTCGACTCGGCCGGCCCCGAAGCCGGCGGCTACGGCTTCTTCCAGCTCGACGGCCGCACCGTCGCCGCCCTCGGCCCGCTCACCGAGGAGGGCGCACTCCCCGCCTGGACCCTCTACTTCGCCACCGAGGACGCCGACCGCACCACCGACCTGGTCCAACAGGCGGGCGGCCGCGTCCGGTTCACCCCCTTCGACGTCTTCACCGCGGGCCGGATGGCCGGCTACACCGACCCGACCGGCGCCGACTTCGCGGTCTGGCAGCCGCACCACACCCGCGGCCTGGACGTCGTCAACGAGCAGGTCAGCCTCTGCTGGGCCGAGTGCTACAGCGTCGACGCGGAACGGGCCAAGGCCTTCTACCGCACGGTCTTCGGCTGGCAGGAACAGGACGTCCCGCTCGGCGAGGCGCTCTACACCGTGCTCACCCCGGTCGGCGGCGGCACCGACGACGCACACGGCGGGATCCTCCAACTCAGCCCCGAGCACACCGCCCGCGGCACCGGCTCGCACTGGCTCCCCTACTTCGAGGTCCCCAACGTGGACGCCAGCCTCGCCATCGCCGACCGGCTCGGCGCGAAGGTCCGGATCCCGGCCATGGACCTCCACGGGGTCGGCCGGCTCGCCCAGCTGCTGGACCCGCACGGCGCCGTCTTCGCCGTCATCACCAGCGCCGGGCCCGGGGAGTGACCCGGCATCGGACCGTGGTGGGTCGTAGCGGGCCCTGGAGGCACGCTACGGGCGTAGATCGGACCCGCCGGATTCTGGAGCCTCCTTATCCTCTGATCATGACTGAAACGGCTGTTCTGACGATCCGACGGGCCGGCGAGGGCGATCTGCCGGCGATCGTGGCCATGCTCGCGGACGACCCGCTGGGCGCCACCCGCGAGAGCCCCGACGACCTGACCCCCTACCGCACTGCCTTCACCCGCATCGACCGCGACCCGCACCAGCACCTGGTCGTCGCCGAACGCGCCGGCCGCGTCGTCGGCACCCTCCAGCTCACGGTGGTCCCGGGCCTCTCCCGGGCCGGCTCCACCCGCACGATCATCGAGGCCGTCCGCATCCACGCCGAGGAACGCGGCAGCGGACTCGGCACCGAGCTGATCGAGTGGGCCGTCGAGCGCTCCCGCGAACTCGGCGCCGACCTCGTCCAACTCACCTCGGACGCGACCCGCACGGATGCGCACCGGTTCTACGAGCGACTCGGCTTCACGGCCTCGCACATCGGATTCAAGCGGAAGCTCTGAAATCCTCCCGGAAATGCGAAAAGCCCCCGCCGGTGAACCCGGCGGGGGCTTTTCTGAATGATTGTTCGGCGGCGTCCTACTCTCCCACAGGGTCCCCCCTGCAGTACCATCGGCGCTGTGAGGCTTAGCTT